>PEAC01000001.1 GCA_002753305.1 Nitrospirae bacterium MYbin6 | reverse complement strand
CCGCCAGCGGCGTTTTTGTGAATCAGGAATTTATTGTTTGGATTGAACTCCGGCTCAATGGCCTCGTTTGGGCAGACCAGGGAGCATGTGGCGCAGCCCGTGCAGTAGTTGGCAATATTAGTTGATTGCTTTATGGCGGTGACGACCTGTCTTTCCACCTGTGGGGTGGGTGTTGCCCCTGAGGAGCTTACCACGCGCTTTGCTATCACAGTTGGCGCAATGGAGAACATCGGACAGACGGCAGTGCACCTGCCGCAGCGCTTGCACCTGTGGCTGCGCCACTTTATTACATAGGGAAACTCCTTTAAGGTCAGTTCATGGTTGTTGTCCAACCGTGGAGCTGGTTCCATACCTTTACCTCCTCTGCCCCGGGCGAGACTATCACCATGTCGTATCTCATCGGGAATATATCTGTAGAAGTGTCTCTCTGTGGGACGGCCCTGTTCAGGCCGCACTCCTCGGAGACGAGAGAGATTTTACCCTTTACGCCGCCCACGGCGCCGGGCCTTAGTTTCTTTGCATCCTGAACCATGAAGCATGTCCCGTCGGGGGCAAAGCCGATGACGCAGTTCGGGCCGTCTATGCAGAGCGGCCTCAGACAGACCTTCAGCAGCCTGACGAACTCCGCATCGCGGCGTTTGTCTATCTCTGCCGATTTAAGCGGCGTTATAATGTCCTTATAGTAGTTAAGCGGGTAGTTTAAGCCCCTGACGGCGTAATGTAGTATGTGCGTAAATACCTCGCTGTCGCTGTTATAGCCGATGTAGCCAGGGAACCCTCTGCTTGCCAGAAATTCCCTGATGGGGACAAAGGCGGTGTTCTCACCATTTGTCATTGAGCCGAAGCCCTGAATGAAAAACGGATGGCAGGCGTAGAGATTAATCGCATAGTTGGTGTTTTGCCTGCCCTGGGCAAATATTATCTTAGCCTTTGGGGATGAATGGTCAAGGCCAAAGAACTCACAAAGTTCAAGCGGGTCGCCGACTTCTTTAAGGGTAATCACATCGGGATAAAAAGAAAACACAATGATTGATTCATCCGCTTCGCCCATTTTTCTGAGGGCAAGGCGTGTCTTAAGAAGCAGCGCTTCTTTTTCGGCTAAACCAAGCGGCTTAACCTCTTTCGGATAATCATAAAAACGGGCAAAATAATTATCACGGGCAGTGACACCCCTGACGGGTTTGATCTTAGGCGTCCAGGTATGGACGAGGTTAAAGCCTTGCGCTTCCATGTAGTTGTCCAGACTGGCAAGGCCGCCCTTAGAGCATATGCCGGAGAGCACCGGCACTTCTTTGAGAGACGCAAACTCCCCGCCGAGGTCTTTCATGATAAGGCCCATACCGGAGCCGTCATGGCCCTCTTTCATGGTCTCAAGCGTCAGAATGTTCTCGACGGGCGAAAAATAGTCATTCGCAGTTATGGCACTTAAACGGCACATTTACATGACCCCTCTATATTACACGTATTTTTTTGCCATAATCAAAAAATTATTGCAGTTTAAGCTGCATTTTTCGACTCTGGCTACTATAAATCAGCCACAAGTCCGGTACTATATCACAAACCTGGAAATATGTCAAATATTTAGAGGCCTTCAGCCAGCCCGGGTGAAGGAAGAGTCATTAATCTCTATTCTTGCAACGATGTAAGAACACCGCTAAAAATATATTCTTAAAAGATTGTAACCACTCAATTTTTAAAGATATTTCCGTTCATTGAGAATTGCTGAGGCCTTCAGCCAGCCCGGGTGAAGGAAGAGTCATTAATCTCTATTCTTGCAACGATTTAACAACTCAAAATATCTGTCCCTTGTCATCCTGGCTGTTCTCATGTTGTTTTGTATTATGTCTATGCCAATATTTTTATATGTTGGAATTACCACTGTCCTCAAAATGCCGGTTTTTATGTATGCTCTGTGCGAACCGTCCTGCCTATAAAAGATAAAACCATCATTGATAAAGATGCACTCAAGGATTTTCCAATTTACTGGTGTTAGGCGTGGCATACTGATTGGTTACGACTTTTGACTGTGAATGGTATCTGAACCACAATCGTATCTACTTGACTATGATTTCTGGTCTCTTTCTTTGCAGCCTTAAACCCGCATTCTTTAAGCACTGCCTCAAGAGTACCACACTCAAAACATGTTGATATAAATAATCCTACAGCTTCTTTAATGTTCTTACGTGCCTCCTCTATGGTTTCCCCTTGTGTGACAACATCAAGGACAGGACAAGAGGCTATGACAATACCTTTTTTCTGTTTGAACTTTACTGGCAAGTTGAAATCTATAGAAGCCGTCATGTTTCGATTCCCTCCTGGTCATATTATGTGATACTCCACTCTTTATTGTCAACGGCCCTGCCTTCACCCAATATTTGGAAGCTGCCACCAGGCAGCATTACATCTCAATGGTACAACTACGACATCGCCTTTTACAAACTTCGCCATGCGTCATCCTCTTCGGGGCGAAGCCAATCCTTGCCGAGCGAAGATTCACTTGCCAGGGCAATGGCAATACTGCCATTCTTTGCCTTCAGGAAGCGAATAAAATCCAGAATCTCACCGATATAAGCCTCCGGCACCTGTTCTAACTCTCTTGTTATCAGTTCCTTTGCAACTGACGCTATAACAGGATTGTCTGATACTTTTGGCTTTGCCATGATTTCTCCTCCATCAATAATTACAATTACAGTATTAAGTAAATTTTCCGCCCTGCCGCATCCCCATGCAGTAGCATATCGCCTCTATCAGCTTTTCGGCGTCTATGGGCTTTATGACGTTGGCGCATACCTTGCAATTCATCGTGCGTTCATCGTCGGAAAAGGATTTTGTCATTATAATCGGCTGCTCTTTATTTCTCTCATGGATCTTAGCTATCAGGGTGGCGCCGTTCATTACCGGCATTTCGTTGTCCGTCACAACCATGTCGGGCTCATAGTTTATGTATAGATCAAAGCCTTCTTTGCCGTTGCTTGCTATATACACATCACCGAAGCGTCTCCGTAACATTATCCTCATGACGTTTCTGATTGCCTCGTCATCGTCTACATATAGGATACTCAATCGCTTGAGCATTTCTTTATCTCCAAGCATCAGATATTATACCTTAACCGTAAAATAATTATACATATAATTCTATGGTAAAGACGGAACCGCCGTCCCTGTTTTCAGCATATAATTTACCGCCCAGGCTCTCCTCTACTATTACCCTGGACATGTAAAGCCCAAGCCCCGTGCCTTTGTCAGACTTGGTGGTAAAGTATTGTTCGAAGATCTTGCCGATTATGTCTTCCGGGATCCCGCCTCCATTGTCGCTTATCTCAACTTTCAGGGTTTTTCCATCACTATAGCAGTCGACCGCTACCATGCCATTAGTCCTTAACAACCCCTTCTCCTGCCTTTCCATAATCGCGTCTTTGGCGTTATTTATCAGGTTTAACAATACATGGGCCAATTGGTTTTTATACGTCGTAATTACAGTGGCATCGCATGGTATTACCTCGGAGTAATCCCTGAATGTCTTATTATGAACATGGCATGAGATTCTGTAGGCAATTGAGTTGGTTTTGAGCTGAGACGAAAGCATAGAAAACGCCTCCGAGGAAACACCGATTACATCGAATGTCTCCTTTTCTTTCGACGGCTTAAAAAAGTTCCTGAATACATCTATCGTATTTGACATAAAATCGACTTGGTTCATCGTAGTCTTGACGATATTATCAATATAACCGGCATTGATTTCTCCATATTCATAAGCGTCTTTTATGTCCTGAATCGCAAGGCCAAGGGTGTTCAACGGCTGTCTCCATTGGTGCGCTATCGCCCCTATCATCTCACCCATAGCTGCCATCTTTGACTGCTGGAAGAGAATTTGGTCTTTACGTCTTATTTCTTCCACTTTGTTATTAACAAGGACTGTGAGGTTAAAGTTTAGTTCACTGAGCATCTCGGTCTTTAATTTTAGATCTGATTCCAGCTCTATACGTTCCCTGATATCCCTGAATATCCCCTGAACAACCTTCTTGCCGCCATATTCTATTACCCTGGCATTTATATCGACGGGGATAAGAGAACTGTCCACACTCTTTATCTGTATGTTTAACAGTGCTGTAAAACCATTGTTTATCATGTTATTAAAGGCATACTGAGCCCTCTCTACATCTTTCTCCAGTATCATGGCTGTGTAATGCATGCCAGTAATTTCATCTTTTGTAATTCCAAACAATTCCTCTGCCTTTTTGTTTACATCTATAAAATATCCATTAACATCGGCAATCAAAATGGCATCTACAGCATCATCTAACAGGTTTCTATACTTTTCCTCCGATGCCTCCAGAGCCTCCTCTGCCATGCGTTTGGTGGTAATATCCTTTGCAATCTCTAAACATGAGACGATATTTCCTCCAGCATCCTTGATTGGGTTTGCCGTAGTTTCGTAATATTTGATTCCTCCTTCGGGCGTAACGACTTTTCTAATCGAAGAATGTGACTTCCCGTCTTTATATGACATCTCAACGGGACATCCTTCGCAAACCTTATCATTATTTTCATAAACATGGAAGCATTTCTCTCCCAGACGATTGCCAAATATAGAGTTGATTGTTTCACTCTGGTAAGTAATGTTATATTCCAAGTCCCGAATGCTTACACCATCTTCAATGGCGTCTAACATGGCCTTGAGCTTATTTCTTTCCATTATCAGCGAATATTCCAGGAGCTTTCGTTCGGTGATATCCTCTGCAATACCAACGTAAATGGTTAAGCCTTTGCTTTTGTCAGGAAATCCCCTGTCCCAAATCCATCGCGTTGACCCGTCGGGACGAATAATCCGGTATTCATGGCTGAACGGTAATCCTTTCTTCTGAACCTCCAAATCGGCAATCACACGCCCTTTATCCTCCGGATGTATCGCGTCAATGAAGGAACGAGGGTTATCATACAGGTTCTTGCAGGTGTGCCCCCAAATCTCCTCATAAGCAGGGCTGATATATAGTATTTTCCTGATTTCATAGTCGGCAACCCAAAAGACCTCGGAGATGTTTTCGGTAATCAGCTTGATTAGGTTTGATTGTTCATCTATTTCAGACCGAAACTTTGCAGTTCGTTCTTTTAACAGTTCAGCTATTTGTTCTTTATGCGCTTTTAGCTCTTCCTTTTCCTGATTGCGTAAAAAAATATTTGCGATTGTGTTAGCGGCTATTTGTATGTGTTTTCTGGATGCGTTAAATACATATTCCGGCCTGGGCGTGTATTCCCCTGCTATATTAAGTAATTCATCAGGGGATACCTTATATTTATCAGCAATTTCGGCGATTTTTTTCTCGTCGGCAGGCGGGTTTGAAATACCCGCGTTATTTGACCCTATTACTATATCATCTGCTATGATTGGAGCGGCGTATATGACAATCCCGCCGGAACACTCCATTTCAAAGGGCCTTTTATCAAGCATACTCTTACGGCTCGTTGCCCAGCAGTCCTCATGGCATATCCATCTGCCGGATTTCAGTGCCTCATCGTCTGAGACATCGCCGCACAACCCCCTTGAGGCCTTATTAAGAAAATCACACCAGCGCGACGCGAAGAGGCTTACGGCATAATCCCCGTTTATCTCATATATCGCGGCGGACGACTCTAAATACTGCATGTAGGAGTCCTGGATGTCCCTTAACTGCCCTTCTCCTACTGCCTGCCTTAATGCTGGGCCGCCTTCATATGGCATATGATTATATCTCTCCCATGGTTTATGGTGAACTGTTTAACTCTATAGTAAAGGCGGAGCCGCTTCCCGTATTTTTTACATATATCTTACCGCCTAAATTGTCTTCTATGATTACCTTAGACAGATAAAGCCCAATCCCCGTGCCACTATCCGCTTTAGTGGTAAAGTAAGACTCAAAGATCTTATCGATTACCTCTTCGGAAATCCCGCCCCCATTGTCGCTTATCTCAACCTTCAGTGTAGTGTCTTCTCTATAACAATTAATCACTATTATGCCTTCATCCGTTAACAATTCCTTCTTTCTTCTATCTATTATAGCATCTCGTGAGTTGTTCAGGATGTTAAGTATTACCTGATTAAATTCATTTGGGTACCCCTCTGTAAACAGCATTGTATCATGCCCTGCTTTTATGGAAATGCCAATACCGCTTTTTTTATACAACAGTGCAAACATCGAGATTAATCTCTCTATGGTAGATATAACATCAAATCGTACTTTCTCTTTTGATGGTTTGATGAAGTTTCTGAAATCGTCTATCGTTTTTGACATGAAGTTAACTTGATCCATTGTCGTATCAACAACATATTTAATATACTTCTCGTCAAGTTCACCATAGTCATAAGATTCTTTTATATCCTGCACCATTAACCCTATGGCATTCAGAGGCTGCCTCCATTGGTGCGCGATTAATCCTATCATCTCTCCCATTGCCGCCATTTTTGATTGATGAATCAACATCTGTTCTTGTCTATGAAGCCTCTCTTGTGTCAGCTTACGCTCTGTTATATCACGAAATATCCCCTGCATAAGTATTTTACCATTAATCACTATCTGGCTGGCGGAGATTTCAACTGAAATTGTAGTACTGTCTTTTCTCAATACCTTCGTTTCTATGAAATGATGAAACTCTTTTCCGACAGATTCTTGAAAAGCGGCAAGAACCCTCTCAAGCTCATCTTGAGGATGAATATCTGTGATTTTCATATAAATAAGTTCCGATTTGCTATATCCTAGCAACTCAACAGTCTTTTTGTTGGCATCCAGTAGATTTCCCTCTGCATCGGTTATCACTATGGAATCGCTTGCGTTTTCCATCAGCGCGTGTGATATCTTTTCCGACTCAAAAAGCGCCTTCTCTACACGTTTTTTCTCGGTAACATCTTTAATAATACCACCAGAACCTAAAAAATCATCTTGTTTGCATCTTATGACACCCAATGTGCCGTCAAGGTCGGAGGTGTGTTTGTCTGTGTCGAACTTATATATACCATAACTGGATACCTCTGCAATGATTGGCTTGGTTAGGAAATAAGGATTCTTTGTCATCAGATTGACCTCAAGGCCTGAAGTTTTTCTGTCAACATTTCTTCTTTCGTCAAAGAGCTTGGGCGCTTCTAAAGTGCCGGTGTGTTTTCCGGTAAAATTAGGTAGAACCTCCGCTCTGGTTATATTTTTTGCGTCATCCTGTTGGAGGATTTTACTGAAATGCTCCCCTATCAGCTCCTCAGGCTCGTATCCATAGTTACGGATGCTGTTATTTATAAAGGTAAATCTGCCATCGATATCAATTTTATAGATTACGTCTGGTACGGTCTGAACAAAAAACTTAAACATCTCCTCGGATTGTTTAATTATGTGTGTCTGTTCGACAAGTTCGTTGTTAAGTTTTTTAAGAGTCTCTCTGGAATCCATGATTTCCTGATATTGACGGATGACGTTGTCATAAGTGGCAAGAAGGAGATTGAATATTTTCTTATAATTTGAGGAAATCAGGTGGGTTGTCCCTTCATAAGTTATCTCGAATTCCCCCACGTCTGTTGTATCATCGCATGGAATTGTGGTATTAATGTATGATTCAATTTTAGAAATCAGATGTTTCTCATTATACGGCTTTGTTATATAATCATCGGATAGTGATTCCAATCCTTCTATTATGTCCGTAACTGATTTCAGCTCGGTAAGCAATATTACCGGTATTCGATTGATATCCTTATTACTCTTAATCTTCCGGCAAAGGTCATAGCCATTCATCTCAGGCATAATAACATCGCTTATTATAAGGTCAGGCTTGGTACTTGAGGCAAGCTCCAGGCCAAGCCTGCCATTTGATGCGGTAATAACGCCGTAGTCGTGCTTTTGGAGAAGGCGTTTCAGGACTTCTGCCTGTATCATCGAATCTTCAACAACTAAAATCGTCCCTTTATTTGTCATGAATAAACATCTCCATATTATACCTTTTTTGTTAACTCCACTGTCATTGTGAACTGTTTAGCTCTATGGTAAAGACAGAGCCATTCTCTGTATTTTTTGCATATATCTTACCGCCTAAATTATCTTCTACGATTATTTTAGACATATAAAGCCCAATTCCCGTGCCTTTATCCGCTTTAGTCATAAAGTAAGGCTCAAATATCTTATCGATTACATCTTCGGGAATCCCGCCCCCGTTGTCGCTTATCTCAACCTTCAGCGTACCGCCTTCTTTATAACAATCGACCGCTACTATGCCCTCATCCGTTAATAATCCCTTCTCTCTTCTTTCTATTATGGCATCTTTTGCGTTACTAATTATATTTAACAAGACATGGGCTAAATGATTTCTGTAAGTCGTGACTACGGTTCCATCGCATGGTATTACTTCTGAATGGTCCCTGAACGTTAAGTTATGAATATGGCATGTGATCCTGTAAGCAATAGAGTTGGTCCTGAACTGTGATGAAAGCAATGAAAATACATCCGCGGAGACTTCGATTAAGTCAAATGTTTCTTTTTCTTTCGACGGTTTAAAAAAGTTTCTGAATAAATCTATTGTCTTTGACATGAAATCAACCTGATTCATTGTAATATTTATAGTATTATCGATATAATCGGCATCAATTTCTCCATATTGATGCGCGTCTTTCAAGTCCTGAACCACAAGAGAAAGGCTGTTTAACGGCTGCCTCCATTGATGAGCTATCGCCCCTATCATCTCACCCATGGCGGCCATCTTTGACTGTTGAATCAGAAGCTGTTCATTGTGCCGTATTTCCTCAACTTTATCTTTTACGATCTCTTCAAGATTCTTATTTAATATCTCGAGTTCTATGGTTATGGCCTTGTTCTTTTCATTTTCTTCAAACAACTCGTTTTGTATGTGCTTAATGTGGCTGATGTCCCTTGCGATATGAACGGAGCCGTAAAGTGTGCCATCCGGGGTATATAAAGGTGATGTAGTTACCATGAAATACCCGCTTAACCGTCCCTCATACGTCTCGATAGTATGCTCTAAGCCGTCTTCAAGCAATTGTTTATGAGGGCAATTCTCCAGAGGTTTATCGGTTGCGTGAACGACTTCACAACAGGTCTGTCCTATGGCCTCTTCCGGTGTTATCTTTAACCTATTGGCCATTGTCTCATTCATCTTCATAATTTTGTGATTGCCGTCCAGAATCATTATCAAATCGGGGATACTATCGAATGTCTTTTTCCACTCTAGTTTTTCTTGAATCAAGCCTTTCTCTTTTGCTTTATAATCGGTAATGTCTCTTATGGATGTGATTCTCATATGAGACCCTTCGCAAACTAATGTCTTGCCATGTATGGATAAATCGATGGTTGCCCCATCTTTTCTCAAGCCGGTCGTTTCATAGCGTTGTTCATATCCTGTAGACATGATATTCTTAATCCGCTGCCGCTCTTCAGGTATGACAAAGGCCGCTGCCGCCATGCCTGTCATTTCTTCTGTCTTATATCCGAATATTGCCCCCATTTGTTCGTTTGTGTCTATGATTATCCCTTTCTCCGATATAACTATTGCCTCGGTGGTCGCCTGTGACAGCCTTATGAACCTTCCGCTGCTTTTTTGAAGTTCCTTCTCCACCTTTTCACGCTCTTTCACCTCGGCGGCAAGCATATCGCGGGATACGGTTGTTTCTTTCAACTGCAGGGCCATCGTGTTAAGCAAAGCCGCAATTTCTCCAATCTCACTGGCGTCAATAACGCCTAATTTATAATCCAGATTGCCCGCCCCTATAATCTGCATCCCCTTACTGATTTCTACGATGGGTCTAGAGATTCCCTGGTTGACAAAATAAGCGGCCATTATCATAAACAATGTCAGAAATACGATCGACGCAATTATAAGCAGATGTGCCTTATGATGAACCGCTTGCAGATCCTTATGATTTAAATCGTATAATTGGGAAGCAAGTGAAACGACCGTCTGTGACCTGCCTACTACCTGGGTAATTAAATTTGCCTCCGTCTCCAGCGATATGGCAATTTCATTTTTTACCAAATTCTTTCTATCGTCCTTTAATTTATTAATTTCATGAAACAGCGTATTGATAGTATTGATATTTTCAATAACGGCGACAAGCAACTCCTGTCCACTAGTATCTTTTGGTTTTATCATAGGTAAAAGATTTGACAGCGAATTATATTTTGATTGCCATTGGGTATTAACCCGTTCTTTTATCTCCACCCGTGGTTGTAAGCTATCATAGACTAATATGTTCATCTCAAAGACATCTTTGACTAATTTCTCATAGATCTTACTCCTGTTGGTTATTTCTTCGTCTTGCAGTCTTTCATAATAGAGTATAAATCCTACTATCATGACAATAACGGCAGCCATAAGCACACCAATCTGTAATTTAGTCCTAATCTTCACACCAATACGCTCCTATTTGATTATTGTTACCGCTTCCGGCTTCACGGAACTCAAACCGTCCGTATAAATCATATTGAAATAATTTGGAATCTCCGCCTTGTCAACTACCTTGTCCTTTACCATCCATACGGCCTGGTCCTCACACCTGCGGAGCATCGATTGTTCTAAAAATACCTTCCATTTCATATCTGGCATAATCTGAGACATCTCATAATCGCTGAATCCTAATACCGCCGATATGACAGACGCTGCCTCCCTGTGGTGGATTATGGCATAGTCCTCTGCCTGAGTCAATGCCTTTAAGAGTTTTTTCACAGTATCGGGATTGTTCTTTACGTATTCGTTTAACGCGACAACGTTATAGTTTTTTACTAATAGTGCCGGCTCTGAAAATACGGTGGCGTTGTCACCAAAAAGTCTGGCAGATTGTATGATAAAAGGCTCTCTTGATGAAATTGCGTCAAGCTTGCCTTCAGAGAACAATTTAAATGTATCTTTAGGATCGTTCAAAACGATTTTTACGTCTTCTTCAGACATGCCGTATTTCATTAAAAACAGGTGCAAAAAGTAATGTACGGCAGTGCCTCTGACCGTTCCTATGCGTTTGCCCTTTAAGTCTGCCGGCTCTATAATCCCTCTGTCTTTACGGGCAACGATTTTTGGTTCATTATCGGTAGTGCCTATGGTTGCGATAACCCTGAAATCCTGCCGCTTAAAACTGTTAAAGACAACCATATTGTCCGCCACCGTTACCATGTCCAGCAGGCCTTCGAACATCTCTCTTATAGCGACGTTTCCACCCTCCGAGTATTTGATTGCCACGTCAAGTCCGTTTGCCAAAAAGTAACCGTTCTTATCGGCAATCATTATCAGTGCCGTTATCGGTTCTTTGGAAACCCCGATACTTAGTTTTACGCGAGAACCTGTGGTTTTCGCCTTTTTCTGTATTCCTGAGATAACGCCAAAGATTACGGTGGCGGCAATCACCGCAAATATGATACGCCGCAAATATAACAAAACCATATTCGATGGCTTTCTCATTTATATCAACCCTTTATCCATATTTATAATTTTATTTTAAACTCCACTCCACCATCAATGTTTCTAACGCTTATCGTCCCGTCCATGTTCTTTTCGATTATGGTCTTTGCCATATAAAGCCCAAGCCCTACGCCCCTGGCCCTGTGTTTCGTCGTAAAGTAGGGATCGAATATCCTGTTGATAATATCTTCGTCTATGCCGCCGCCGTTGTCTGAGATAGTCAATACGCTTTTGCCGTTAGCGGGGTCTTTGAATAATTTAATCGCTATCTTGCCGTTTTTAATGTTTCTGTTTTCAAATATGTCCTTGGTGTTCGTTAAAATATTCAGCACCACGCGTGAATATTTGTTCGGCAACCCCTTTAGCTCAATCGATTCATCCATGCTTTTTTCGATAACGGCATTTACACCTATAAAGTATGGCTCTATAAAAGATAATGCCCTGTATATATAGTCGGACGCCCTGAAGACAACCGTTTCCTCTTTTTCATCATGGTAGAAGGTCTTGAATTTATCTATGGTTTTTGACATACCCATGACTTCGTTCATTATAAGCTCTACGGAGTTATTCAGGTATTCATATGTTAACTCATTGTATTTAAAGGCGTCTCTTGTATCCTGTGCGAAATTGGCTATCGCCGCCAGAGGCTGCCTCCACTGGTGGGCTATGTTGACAAGCAGCTCTCCCATTTCTATGTGGCGGGATTGTTCGTACATTATCTGGTCTTTCATTCTGTTTTTCTCGACCTCCGCCTCTACCCTTATCTGGAGGTTCCTGTTCAGCTCTCTCAGGGTTTCCTCGGACCTGTTTAACTGCTCGTTGAGTGCGACGAGGCTGGCGGTTCTTTCCCTTACGATTGCCTCAAGGAATTCCTTGTGTTTATTCAGTTCTTCCTCGGCGTGTTTACGTGCCGTAATATCCCTGATTATACCCGTGAAAAACATACCCTCCTTCGTCTTCCACATGGCAAGAGATATCTCGATTGGAAATTCGGTACCGTTTTTCCTGACGGCAAACAACTCAAGGGTCTTACCTATTATCTTCGATTGCCCCCCTGATGCAACCCGGACGATTCCTTCTATGTGGCCCTTGTGGTATCTCTCCGGTATTATCGGGGTTATGGGGCAGCCAATCATCTCTTCCGCGGTAAACCCGAATATGTCTACTGCGGCCTTGTTCCAATTTACAACGATACCCTTTGAGTCTATTAAAATTATGGCGTCATTTGCCGTCTCAACGATAGATGACAGACGTTCCTCGCTGTTTTCGACTTTCTCCAGTGTGCGGCTGTTAAGCAGGGCCATCGCGGCATGTTCGCCAAACATTGAGGCAAGTCTCGCGTCTCTTTCGGTGAAACCTCCAGGTTTATTTGCAAGCCCTATCAACCCTACCGCCCTGCCCTCAATGACAAGCGGGGCAAACATCGCATTTGACAGCATCACATGCCCTTCGGGCATATAGTCCATCCAACTGCTGTTGTGGAAATCGTTTTCATATACGGCGGAGAGTGTCCGGTAGGACGTTTCCCTTAAACCCCTTATCGGCATCGGAAGCGATGGGTCGACGGTGCAAGGCAAGCCCCCCGCATCAAGAAACAACACCTCGTTCTCGCTGCCGTCACGGCTTAACAAGGCGACATAACCTGCCGTAGCGCCTATCGTATCTTTACAGGTATCAAATATAGCCCTTGCCGCATCGGCAAATACGCTATACTTAAGAACGGCCCCCGAACTTTCAAGCAGGGCCTGAAGTTCCTCTTCGTGCTGTTTCGCGGTTATCTCACTCATACCCTCTCCCTCTCAATTGATAATCACTACAACCATTGCTGCTTATTTATATTATAGCAAAGTTAACGATTGAAAAATGCTGTCTTCATCTCTTAATATACATTAAATCATAAATAGTTTGTACCAGATATGGAAACACTTTGGAGGTGGCTCGTGAAAAATTTATGGAAGCGTTGAGTTATACCTGAGACCATTTGAGCCTGTCGAAGGATTCTTAGAGATAGACGGCCACTGCTATAACTCCTACTTGCTTTTAAATGCGCGTTATTTCATAATATAGCCTCAGAGACGGTATTTCTTTATGAGATAACTAAAATTCAGGAGGATGGTTAAACTATGGAGAGGTTGAAGAAACTTAAGGAATTCTCAGGCCGTAAGGGTCCCTTACTTATGATAATCATGGATGGCGTAGGGCTTGGAAAGGATGACGACACTAACGCAGTATATATGGCAAAGACCCCCGTGCTGGATAAACTCTTTAAAAGCGAACTCTTTACCTCTATCGCGGCACACGGCGAGGCCGTGGGGCTGCCCAGCGACGAGGACATGGGCAACAGCGAGGTGGGGCACAATGCCTTTGGCGCCGGACGCGTGTTAGCCCAGGGGGCAAAGCGCGTAAACGAGGACTTCGCAACTGGGGCGGTGTTCTCCGGCAAGCTGTGGAACAAAATCGTCGAGCGCGCAAAAAAAGGTGGTGCCGTACATTTCAGCGGCCTACTCTCAGATGCCAATGTCCACTCAAACATTAACCACCTCTACGCGATGCTGAATAAACTGGCCGAGTCCGGTGTGAAAAAGGCCCGCGTCCATCCGCTTCTTGATGGCCGCGACGTAGGCCCGCGTACCGCTATGGAATATGTCGCCCCACTTGAGCAGCTCCTTAAGAAGATCCGTGACGAAAAAGGGTTTGACTACTGCATTGCCTCTGGCGGTGGCAGAATGAATGTTACCATGGACAGATACGAGGCCGACTGGAGCATTGTCAAGCGCGGCTGGGACGCCCACGTCAACGGCATAGGCAGGCCGTTTCGCTCCTGTGAAGAGGCCATTAATACCTTCTACAAGGACGACCTTGATGACCAGAACATGGGGGCATTCGTCATCGTAGACGAAGCTGGCAACCCCGTTGGGAAGATGCAGGACGGCGATTCATTTATATTTTGCAACTTCAGAGGCGACAGGGCCATTGAGATATCCCTTGCCTTTGATACCGGCCCCGAATTCGACAAGTTCGACAGGGGGCACATCCCTGATGTCTTCTACGCCGGTATGATGGAGTATGACTCTGAGGCCAAGATACCAAAGAACTTTCTCGTCGAGCCACCGCAGATATCTGATACCGTCTGCGAGTACTTTGCCCAGGAGAAAATCACAATGTTTGCCATCTCAGAGACACAGAAATTCGGGCATGTAACATATTTCTGGAACGGCAACCGCTCCGGCTACATTGACAAAGACCTGGAGCTATACATTGAGATCCCTTCAGACAAACTCACCTTCGACAAGGCCCCAAAGATGAAGGCCTATGAGATAACCGAAAAGACCATAGAGCTGCTTGAGTCGGGAAAATATAAATTTGGCCGTCTGAACTTCGCCAACGGCGACATGGTCGGACACACCGGTGTCATGGATGCCGCCATCGTTGCCGTTGAAACCGTTGACGAGTGTGTGGGCAAGCTCATTGATGTCGTCAAAAAACTCGACGGAATTGTAGTCGTAACCGCAGACCACGGCAACTCGGACGAGATGTATGTGATGAAAAAAGGCAAGAAAGTCCCCAAGACCTCACATACGCTAAACCGCGTGCCGTTTGTAATCATTGATTCCGGTTACAAGGGGGAATACAAGATGGCTGATTCAGACAAACGCGGCCTCAGCAACGCCGCCGCAACGCTGTGTAATCTGCTGGGCTATGAAAAACCCGCGAACTATGACCCATCGCTGATAAAGTTTAGTTCATAGGATTGAGACTCATTCCAGATTGCGGAAAGAAGAGCGGATTTAAACATATACCGCTATGAGTGAAAGACGGCATTAATTCCTTTAGAAAGTGGATGGGTGCCGTCTCCCTATGGCAGTGGTGCAGGATGTTGAATATCTTAATGGTTGACTTTGTTGTTTCAGTTGTGCTACTGTAATATAAAACACTAAGTTTTATAACAGGGAGCTTATAATAACAGCAGGTTTTATAGCCCATTGGGACAAGAAGGACGCATGTAGGCGGTCGCGATTACTGTTCTATCGCGAAAAAGCAATACCCTTTCAAATAAACTCAAATCATTTCACTGGATATTGCCGCGTAATATCTATAGAGTGCATCCCGTTATCAATCCCACCCATCACGATATTTTGTCTTTTGATTTCAGAAGTCATTATTATTAACAATCAATGCTTTAAGTGATATGGAGGTCTTTATGAGAAGGTATTGCCATCCAGATAGCCAGAGAGGGTTGTTTGCTGTAAGATATTATTATGTCGCAATAACTTGTATAATTTTATCGACTTTGTTGTCATACGGCAGTGCCTTTGCTGCCTGTGCTATTTCTCAGACAAATATCGACAACAATATAAACGCTTCACCTGTTGGCCAGTCATTTACAGCAACGTGCACAGGAATCATATCCTCAATTGTTGTCACATCTGCTGCTAATCTTGCTTGCACTTTGAATATTTATAGTGGTGAAAGCGTAGCAGGCGGTAATCTATTGTCTACACAGGCAGTTAATCTAGTTAACCCTGGCATCACTACAATTACCATATCTGGAACTGTTAATGTTACCAGTGGTTCATAATACACCTTTACATTCGTGGATTCAGGCAACGGAAATGCTAATTTGTCCAACATTACGGGTGGTGGTTATGCTGGTGGTAACGAATATAATGGTGCTGGATTTATGGTCGATGATCTTTACTTTGTGGTAAACATAGCGGATGCCACCGCAGCGGTACCGCTAATGACTGGTGTGGGACAGTATATATTTGCCCTGCTTGCAGGGCTTGGTGGTATTTATACAATAATTAGGGCTAAAAGCAGAAAGAGCTGTTAATTCCCGGCAGGTCCAAAATGGGGTCAGGTCTTTCATTTTGACAATCTCTCATTTACCCGCAATCAATCTGCTTATTGTCGAACAAGATTCAAGACCTGACCCCATACTCTGGACGATAAAATAGGGAAGCGACCAGACCATATAAAATAGGGACAGCGACAATATTCATTGCCTAACCCTCTGAAGCTCCACATTTTACCTTGTCAAATATATTGATGTCGTTACATTTGAACCCAAACCACACCAAACTATGTCTTATCTTTTTCATTATAGGGTGCCATACCCCTTTAGCTTGCGGAAATCGTTGCTTCAACATTTAATCATCGACCGGTAATTTCACATTTGTAATTTTAGGATTTTATTCGGCAATTGTCTTGAACAGGCCTATGAGGAGCCGCGGGATTTCTTCATTGCCGATGTCTTTGGCCTGGATTTCAAAACCGAGCGGCGTGAAGTGCAGCTTCGGGGCATATTTCTTATGATCTGCCGCCATGCGCGCGAGCACCTCCCTGCCCTCCTCAAAAAATTGAACCTGTATCTTGCCAAAGCCACGCTTTACGGAGGCCGCCCTGATCTTTTTACATTGTATTCTGACTCGCATAAGATTAAAGAGTGCTTCCGCCGGGGCGGGCAGCTTGCCGAATCTGTCTATTATCTCGTCCTCGAGGTCGAACAGGTCAGCCTCCTCTTTGGCCAGGGCAACACGGCGGTAGAAATTCATCCGAATAGATACGTCCTCTATATAGGCCTCCGGTATATGGGCCTCTATTTTTAGTTCAATCACCGCCTCGGCCTCCTTCACAACGGGTATCCCCTTCAGTCTTGAGATCTCCTCCTCAAGCATCTCCATGTATGTGTCAAACCCCAGGGCATGGATGTGGCCGGACTGCTCGGCGCCAAGCATGTTGCCAGCGCCGCGGATTTCCATGTCCTTCAGTGCGAGCCTGAGGCCCGCCCCCAGGTAGCTGAGTTCCTGAATGGCGGTCAGGCGTTTCCTGGCGTCTGCCGAGATTAAATCCTCCCCAGGGATGAACAAATACGCGTAGGCCTTGACGTTGCTCCTGCCGACACGCCCTCGCAACTGGTACAAATCGGCCAGGCCCATCATGTCTGCCCTGTTTACAATTATCGTGTTGGCCGAGGGGATGTCTATGCCGGAGCCTATTATGGCCGTCGAGACGAGGACGTCTATCTTCTTTTTGATAAAATTCAGCATGATCTCTTCGAGTTCGGAGTTGTTCATCTGCCCGTGCGCGGCGGCAACCTTTTTATCTTTGACGAGGCCCTTGACCATGGCGGCTATCTTGTCAATGTCCTTTATCCTGTTGTGAACGAAAAACACCTGCCCGCCCCTGTTGAGTTCCCGGTCGAGGGCCTCTTTGAGAATCTGCCTGTCAAAGACGGAGATGTTAGTACGGACGGACTGCCGTTGCTCCGGGGGCGTGTCTATTGTGCTCATCCTCCAGATGCCGGAAAGAGACATCTGAAGTGTACGCGGAATTGGCGTGGCACTTAGCGTGAGGCAGTGTACGCCTGATTTGAGCTCCTTTATCCGCTCCTTTTGTGCTACACCAAACCTGTGCTCCTCGTCAATTATTAACAGGCCGAGGGCCGGGATGTCCAGATTCTTTCTCAGGAGCGACTGCGTCCCTATGATTATGTCTATCTCGCCCTTTGCGAGCCTTTTAAGTGTTTCCTCTGCCTTTGCCTTTGGCTTAAAGCGGCTTACATAGTCGACGGTTACCGGAAAGGGAGAGAAACGCTCCTTGAAATTCAGATAGTGCTGCTCACAAAGTATCGTAGTGGGGACGAGGACGGCCGCCTGCCTGCCGTCAAAGATGGCCTTAAAGGCCGCGCGCATGGCTACTTCGGTCTTTCCATATCCTACGTCGCCACAGAGGAGCCTGTCCATGGGCTTGTCTGACTCCATGTCCTTTTTTATCTCCATTGCCGCGGTGAGTTGGTCCGGGGTTGGCTCGTAGGGAAAGAAATTGTCGAATTCGGCATGAATGGAGCCGTCGGGGCTGTGCGCCACCCCCCTGGATACCTCGCGCTGCGCGTAGTGGGCGATTAGCTTTTCTGCAAGGATTTCTATCCTTTTTTTGGCCTTGCCCTTTGCGCGCTGCCATGTCTTCCCACCCAGTTTATCCAGGTGCGGGATGACACCCTCCTCTGCCCAGTATTTCTTTATCAGGCCGATGCTGCCTACGGGTACGTAGAGGCGCGCCTCGTCCGAGTACCGGACTATCAGCATGTCATATACGAAGTCCTCCGCCACCTGTTGGCGCAGCCCCTCGAATATGCCGATGCCGTGGTCGGTGTGGACTACGTAGTCGCCTGGCTTTAAGTCCTCAAGTATCTTAAATATATTTGAAATGCCGGCATTTTTGTGTGTCTTGTGGCGCTGTACCTCACCGAAGATCTCCGTCTCCGTAAGGACAATAAGCCCCTCAATAAATAATCCCTCGTTGAGTGTGCCCACTGTGATAAAAATATTCCCTTCATAATCAGCCACGGCTTCTTTTTTAATCACCGGGACGACCATGCCGGACTCAGAAAATATGTCCTTGAGCCTCTCCCCCTGCGCCTTTGTAGCCGAGACTACCATAACGCGATTGGCACCAAGTAATGCGCTAACGGCCGGTGGAAATTCAGAAATTGTAGTGCGCTCCTCAAGCAACAAGCCAAGACCGTTTAGAGGCAGCCCACCGGCATCCACACCCGTGGGGACAAACGCGGTCTCTGAGAGGATTGTCGCGGCGGGGGTATCAGGGAAACCCTCCAAAAACGCCTTCCCCTCAGATGCTGAATCCGCAAGGAAAAATACACGCCGCGCGTCAAAAAAATCGATGAGACAGTCAGACCTGCCGGAAGGGTTGACAGCAGTGGCCTTGCCCGTGAGGATAAGGGAAAATACGGCAATCTCGTCAAGTACTCTCGTTGTCCTCTGATTCTCGACGGAAAACTCCCTGATGGAGTCTATCTCATCCCCAAAAAACTCTATCCTGACTGGATTTTCCTTTGATACCGGATAAAAATCCAA
Source organism: Nitrospirae bacterium MYbin6 (assembly GCA_002753305.1). GTDB lineage: Bacteria > Nitrospirota > Thermodesulfovibrionia > Thermodesulfovibrionales > Magnetobacteriaceae > Magnetominusculus. Next base: position 78,823 of record PEAC01000001.1, on the reverse strand, counting down.
TATATAATTTCTCAGGCTGCACTCGCCGCGCTCAATGACCAGGGCTGTGTGTTTATATCCGAAAGACAGGAGTTTCTCTATCGTATCCTCTCTTGATAACTCTGCCCCTTTTTTAATTACAAACAAATCTATCGCGGCGGAGATATTTAACGGCATCATAAATGTCTTAATGGAGGCCATTGCCGAAGCGCCTCTGTCGATTGTGGCAAGTATCTCCACAAGGGTCCCGGTAGAGGAGGTATCCTCTGGTGTGGGCAGCGCGACTATTGGTTTCGCGCCGGTTATTGACGCGAAAAAGCCGTAGCTCTCCGCAATCCTGTTGAAATCGTCATCCGAGTTCGTAATAAGAAGAAAGCCCTCTTTGAGTTGTGCCAGAAAAAGCGGCAACAGGCTGCCCTTCAGATTGTATATTCTTTCGGAAGATTCGAGGCATGGACTAAGCCGCCCTTTGATTATATCCAGGATAGACAAGGCCTTATGTACGGCTATACGTATCCAGTATCTTGTTAATAATCCCTGTCGTGGATATTCCATCAACAAATGGCAGGCTATGGACCTCCGGGACGATATCTGAGCCTACGATATCTTTTTTCTGCCAGTCGCCGCCCTTTACAAGGACATGCGGCCTCAACGCCGATATTGTCTTAAAGGGTGTGTCCTCGGCGAATATTACGACGAAATCCACCGCGGCAAGGGCCGAGAGGACTGCTGCCCTCTGTGCCTGCGGGACAATCGGCCTGAGGGGTTTTAACCTCCTGACTGAGTCGTCCGAGTTCACGGCAACTATAAGTATGTCGCCCAGGCCTCTGGCCTCTTGCAGGTACTGGACATGCCCGGCATGGAGTATGTCAAAACACCCGTTGGTAAAGACAATCTTTCTCCCAGCCGCGCGAATCTCTGCCACAATTTCGGCCAATTCCTCTATGGTGCGAATCTTATCCGGCATAGGTTGGCAATGTCATACTTTGGACTCGAATAAATGGATTGTAAATAATATCGCAATTACTATTATGACAATCGTCAACATGAAATCTACAAATATGGAGCGCAGATATATCTCGTTTTTAATCTGTCTCTCAGTATTAACGTACTTAACAAACGCAACCAAGGTAATCACCGCCCCAATGGCAATAAGAAATATACCGGTACTGGAGGAGTAGTGTTGAACGCCTTCGACCTTTTCGCGTTTTCCACCGAGCTGAGTAAGCAGCTCTGTGAATTTCATCATAAACAGCCCGAATTTCTCCACGACAAAGCCAAAGCCCATTATTGCTATGCTCGTGCGAATCCACGCAAGGAATGTCCTCTCGTTTGCCATGTGCGGCTGAGCGCGCGTATATTCGTTAGTCTTGTCTTTTTGAATCATTAAAGCCTGAAAAGATTCGATAGAAATAAAAGTGCCGTTAAAATAACCGCAACCGTTATCATCAGAGCCGATATATGAGTAGAGATGTAGATTTTATCATCCATGTGTTTCAATCTCATTAAATATTGTACAAAACCGAAAAGCCCTACCAGAGCGCCCATAATCATTATAATAATTCCTTCGCGTTCCGAATAGCTGCCAGGATTGGGGTTGTTCGCAAGACGGGCATAGTTGCCAACGAAGGATCCCGATAAGCTCTCCACGAAGATGCCAAACTTCTCGACACCAAGGCCAAATACCAAAAGCGACACACTAGTCCGTGCCCACGAGAGAAAATTCCTGTCCAGGGCCGAATACTCCTTGCCGGAATGAAGCCGCTCTCTTGAAATATTAAACATTGGACACCGTTATTTTAAGGATAAACAAAGGGACTGTCGCGCAGTATCGCGTCAAGCTTTAAGGGCGTACCGGTAAAGAGAAACATTGCAGAGCCTTTTTCAGTTATGCTCTGCCCTGAGAGTTTCCAGGTGCCATCCCATGCCGCCAGGACAATAATGGTATCGTCTTTGATGTCAACCCATCGGGGAGAGAAATTCAACTCCACGGAATCGAAGTTTTTCATCGAAGAGGCTATTGCCTTAAACCCTTCGGGTGTTATCACAGACCTCAGGGCGTCGGCGTCTTTTCTGACGTAATATTCCCTGAGTTTCTCAAGTTTCTCAATGGCGGACTTGGCCTTAACGGACTCTCCGGGCTGAACCTTTACCTCTTTCTTTCCGCAGGAGGTTATAGTAAATAATGCCAGTATTAAAATAATCGCTTTTCTCATAACAAATTGCCTCCTTTTGTACGCTGTTGCCTATATCCAGAGATACGGTATTGGCATATAACCTTATATTGCCCTTGAGGAGCAAAGCAGTGCCCTTGAGGAACAAAGCAGTGTTCAATAGAAAAAACGGCTAACTGCCAATAATAATGGTACACTGCCTGGTGTATGTGCCAAAAAAGCTCTGGGTATAACTGTCAATGGTAAAGACATCTTTAATGCCTCCATCACGCATGGCAGCTTCGATTCCGGCATCACCCAGGCTGATGGCGCCCATAAAGGAATAAATACATGCCTTGCCCTCTTTATACCCGGTAGAGGCGTGCCCTATTGCTACAGGTGTTGTGTGGTGGGTCATCCCCCAGCCAAACGGCCCATCAGAAGCAAAGCCACAGCCGGTCACCATACATCCTAAAATCAACAGTAACATCAAGGCTATGGCCTTTCTTAAGGTTGCGGCCTTTTTTCTTTTTATCATTACGCAAACTCCTCCTTAGCAATAGCACCAGCCGCCAGCCAGATAATCACGCTTACCTACCGGCAATGCCGCCACGTATAGCGGTTATTCTCAGAGCTGCCCACACTACATTAAAAATATCTTATTCGTCCTGTGATTTCTTTGTAAGCCCTTTGGACGTTGAGGAAAACATGGGCATAAAGTATAGCTCTTTGGAAACCTCAAGGATGCTGCCGAGGTATTTTGTGGTCTCATTGTTAAGGTCCATGCCTTTTTTCTGCATATCTTTCAGGTATGCTTCCCAGACTGAGTGGTCCCATTGGCCCTTTGTTTTTTTGATGAAACTCACGGTGTTTTCGGCTAATCCCGTCATTGCGGCGGTTATCCCTTCTGTGGCCGATGCCATGCCATAGTACTTCTTCATTGCCTCAAGGAGGGAACCCATGTATGCCTTCATGTCCCCGGTCACGTCAATACCCTTTTTATTAATCTCCGACAAGAACTCCGTCCATGCCGTGTGGTCCCAGACTCCTTTGTGCTGTTCAACGAATTTTGCAGCGAATTCAATAATGTCATCAAATTGCCCTATCATTTTCTTAGACATCTTAGCCTCCAAAGACGATATATTTATCTCCATAATGTGAGATCAACGCATATGTGAAACTTCTGTATGATACAGACTCACCGTATTGTTTGTCAATACACCATGGCCACCCTAGCGCCACTCATTCAATAATAATTCTCTATACTGGAAATAGCAATTCTCTATACCGGTTAAAAAGTGCTAATATAACATCGGTTTTTGAGCAAACGGCAATGGACGTGCCGCTTATAGGCTGAGCAGCCGATGAATGCCTTAGCCGTGTGGAGGAAGATAAAGCAATGCCAACTGTAGTTCAGCTAAGAGATCGTCTTATAGAAAAACTCCGTGAGCTGTTCCAGCTCAACCAGCCGGATTTGGATTTCGGATTCTATCGCATCATGCACGCCAAGGCCAAGCAGGTCTCGGATTTCCTTGATAATGACCTCCTTAAGACCGTTGAGGGTGCATTTGGCAGGGACACGGCCAATGCCGAAGGCGAGATCTATGACCACCTCTATCGCTTTTTCGAGCGTTACTACCATGATGGGGACTTCATATCCCGCCGGTACTATACACGTGAGACACCGGGCAAGGCCGCCCCCTTTGCCATCCCATACAACGGGGAAGAGGTAAAACTCCATTGGGCCAACGCAGACCAGTACTACATAAAGACCACCGAGCACTTCAATAATTTCACGGTAGACCTGCGTCAGGCAAGGGAGCTGCAGGTAAAGGAAGGCCACCTGAATTTCGACGCCGATACAACCCCCCTACGTGTGCATTTCCACATAGTAGCGGCCACAGAGTGAGAGCACGGCAACATCAAGGAGACAGACAAGCGGTTCTTTATTATACACAAAGATAAGCCCGTGGAGTTAAACGATGCCGGTGAACTTGTGATTAACTTCGAGTTCCGGCCAGACCGCAAACAGGAACAATCATGGCGCGAATATAGAAACGCCGAGGCCGTGGAAACAGTTCTCAAGACCCTTGACGGCATGTCGGGCATGGATGGATATATAACCGTGCTCAAGACCAAATCCCCCACGGACAAGGACAAGAACAGGCCCCTTCTGGCCAAGTACATAAACCAGTATACCGCAAGAAATACCTATGATTACTTCATCCACAAAGACCTTAATGGATTCTTAAGGCGCGAGCTGGACTTCTACATTAAGAACGAGGTCATGCGGCTTGACGACATAGAAAACGCGGATGCCCCGGCAGTGGAGACGTATCTCTCGAAGATAAAGGTACTTCGGGGCATAGCGCGTAAGCTCATAGACTTTCTTGCCCAACTTGAAAATTTTCAGAAAAAGCTATGGCTCAAGAAGAAGTTCGTGGTCGAGACAAATTACTGTATTACGCTTGACCATGTGCCGTCCGGGTTATACGCGGAGATTGCGGCCAACGAGGCGCAGCGGCAGGAGTGGGTAAGGCTATTTGCGATAGACGAGATAAAAGGCGACATGCACACACCGCCCTATTCAGAGCCGCTGACCGTGGAGTTCCTGATGGCTAATCCATTTCTCGTACTTGATACGAAATTCTTCGATGACGGGTTTACGGCAAGATTGATTGCCTCCATCGGGAACTTTGATGAGTTTTGTGATGGGGTGATGATACATTCGGAGAATTTTCAGGCGTTGAATTTCTTGCGCATGAAACATAACAAATCCATTCGATATGTCTACATCGACCCACCATATAATACTGACTCTACGCCGATAATTTACAAGAACGAGTACAGACACTCTTCTTGGGTATCCCTTTTATATGACAGAATTTCAGTATCAATGCAATTAATGACTAATGATGGAGTAAAAACCATTGCAATTGATGATACCGAGATGGTTAATTTATCAAAAATAGTAGAAGGAATTGCGCCTGGATATAGACTATCCCGCATTACTGTTGTTCATAATCCCAAAGGCTCTATAACCAGTGTTTTCAATAGGGTACATGAGTATTCATTATTTTTAACGCCTGAGAAAGAAAAAAACTGTATAACCCGGACATTAGAGGAAAATGAAACACCACGGAAAATGAGGCGATGGGGAGCTTACTCCTTAAGAACTGACAGGAGATTGTCATTTTACCCGATTTATGTGAAAGATAATAAGATTACACGAATAGGCTCTGTTCCTGCTGATGATTTTAGTCCCTCTGGCAAAAATGTTGCAACTTCCACTGGTGAAATAGAAATATGGCCAATAGACCAGGATGGAATAGAAAGGCGATGGAACTTTGGACTTGATTCAATAGAAGCTAATCTACAGCGCATTATTGTTCTACAGGTGGATGAAACACTTGACCTTTTTGTTACGCATGAACAAACAGTTCCTAAAACTGTATGGACTGGTGGAGAATATGATGCTGGAAATTACGGTAATACACTTCTAATTAACCTACTTGGAAATAAACAGTTTGATTTTCCTAAATCAATTCACCTTGTAAAAAGATGTATTCATTTAGTAACTACGGAGGACAGTAACAGTACAATATTAGACTATTTCGCCGGATCCGGCACAACAGGGCATGCAGTCATAAATCTAAATCGTGAGGACAATGGCAAGCGAAAATATATCCTTATTGAGATGGGTAACTATTTCAATGAAGTGATAAGGCCCCGTATCCAAAAAGTCACATATTCTACCGACTGGAAAGACGGCAAGCCGAAAAACCGCAACACCGGCATATCGCATTGCTTCAAGTATCTCCGTCTCGAATCCTACGAAGACGCGCTGAACAATCTGAGTTTCGACCAGGACCCGGCGCGGGATAAGGCAATATCCGGCAATCCCGAACTCAGGGAAGACTACAGGCTCAACTACATGCTCGACGTTGAAAGCCGGGGCAGCCAGTCACTTCTGAACATTGACGCATTTGCCGACCCTACCGCCTATACACTCAGAATCAAGAAGCCCGGCAGTAACGAGTATGACATTAAGGCCGTTGACCTGATGGAAACGTTTAACTACCTCATCGGATTGCGCGTCAACCACATAGCGGCGCCCCAGAGTTTTACGGCCAGCTTTAAGCAAGAGCGCGACCCTGAACTGCCCGAAGACCAGAACACCCGCCTGCTGATTGACGGGGATATAAAACCCGGCAAAAACGGCCCCTGGTGGTTCAGAAAGGTCGAAGGATGGGTTCCCACAGATCGCAATAACCCCAACAACGGACAGAGAGAGAAGGTGCTTATCATATGGCGCAAACTAACAGGTGACATCGTTCAGGACAACGCCGTGCTTGATGCGTGGTTTGAGAATAACCGTAACAACACCCCGGATTTCAAGTTTGATACCATTTATGTAAACGGCTCCAACAATCTTGCAAACCTGATGCCGGAATGCGGCAGATGGACAGTCCACCTAATCGAAGAGGACTTCATGAGGCATCTGTGGGATGTGGAGGGATAATTGAGCAAGGAAAATAACGAAGATATACGGGAAGATCCCCCAAAAGGCGAGATGTTGGTGTATCAGACCAAAGACGGACAGGTTAAGCTCGGCGTCCGGATGGAAAGCGAAACCGCTTAGATGGCTAATAAAAAGAACAAGCCCAACCAGCACAGTTTCCGCAACAAGCTGCTCCTGAACCAGTGGCTTATAAGTCTTTTTGGCGTCGATACCCTTTCAGACCGATATATTGGGCAAAGAACACTGAAGCCTTTTCACGATCTATCAGAAGCGCTGAAAAAAAGCAGAGAAGGACTAAATCACGATAATATCCATGAGTTTTATTACTCTCTGACAAACAGTAACCTGTTCTGGAATGACAAGGCCATCTTAGGCAAGGAACACCTGCTTTTCTATGAACAGAACATCGTTCGCCACACTCAGGCCATCAATGAAAAACGCAGCAGGCCCGTAACATGGAAATATTTCCAGTGGCTGGCCTTGCTGTTTACCGAAATCTACCTTGACCGGTACTTTAACGGCAGAGAAGCCCTGCTTTATGAGCTGAACGATTTTGTAACCCGGTTCAACCGCAAATGGATAAAATACGCAGACATGCCGCCCTACACAGAGGATGACCTGAACAAGCTCTGCCTGCAAAATGCTACCGGCAGTGGAAAGACGCTCCTTATGCATGTCAATATCCTCCAGTACCGACACTACGCCAAGTCTGCCGGTAAGGACAAGGACATCTCAAGAACCATATTGATTACTCCAAACAACCGCTTGAGCGACCAGCACATAGGCGAACTCGGAGAAAGCAATATCTCAGCCGCGCATTTCCTTAATGCCCGTGGTAACCTATTGACGGCCGGGGGACTTCGGCATGTGGACGTAATAGAGATAACCAAACTTGCCGACGAGGAAGGCCCCAACACCATAGCCACAAGAAGCCTTGGAGACCAAAACCTCCTGTTGGTCGATGAAGGCCACCGTGGAATGAGCGGTAAGGATGAAGGCGCATGGTTTAGCCGGAGGGCATCGCTATGTGCCAGGGGCTTTACCATTGAGTACTCGGCCACATTTGAACAGGCCGTTGCGGCATCCGGCAGAGTGGAAATAGAGGACAGTTACGCAAAGAATATTATTTTTGATTACTCCTACCGCTGGTTTTATGAGGACGGCTTCGGAAAGGACTATCAGATTCTTAACCTGCCAGACCCTTCTAATGCCTCCATAGACAAGGCCAAAGACAGGAATCGTTTGACGCTTGAAAACGAAAAGGCCGTAACAAAAACTCTGATGCAGATTTATTTGACTGCTTGCCTGTTGAAGTATTATCAGCAGCTGCGAATCTATCAGGATAATCTACCCGGGATGAGGGATTTTAACATAGAAAAACCCCTCTGGGTATTTGTTGGCAACACTGTAAGCAATGCCAAGGGGAAGGACGATGAGAAGGCCGTTGCAACGGACGTGGCACAGGTTGTTCAGTTTATCGCCGGATTTCTATCAGACGAAAAAGCCTATAAAGAGCATATGCGGCTAATACTCACCAGCTTCGGTAATGATACCGGTATGCTGGATAGCGACGGCAATGATATCTTTGCCGGCGAATTTAAGTATCTGGCAAGGATTTTAAGCAATGGCGAAACCATCAATGATTTATACCGTGACATAATGAAGCGCCTGTTTAACAATCCTGCCGGTGGACACCTTGAGCTTATCCGGATTAAAGGGGACTCAGGTGAGATAGCGCTCAGGGCCGGGACGGCGGAAGACCCTTTTGGCCTTATTACCGTTGGCAACGCTAAAGGACTTAGCGACCATATTGAAGAGATAGCCGCTCAGGACGGAATGAGCCTGACTGTAACAGAGAGCAGCTTCACGGAAGCCATTTTTTCATCTGTGAAGGATTCCATATCCACAGTGAATCTGCTGATAGGTTCCAAAAAATTCATCGAGGGCTGGGACTGCTGGCGTGTCAGCACCATGGGCCTTATGCATGTGGGCAAGAGCGAAGGCGCTCAGATTATCCAGTTGTTTGGCCGCGGTGTAAGGCTGAAGGGCCACGGATGGAGTCTGAAACGAAGCGGACATACTTATTCGGCATCGAAGCCTTTATATATAGAAGAACTTGATGCATTAAATGTATTTGGTATCGAGTCGCACTATATGGCTAATTTCAGAAAATTCCTGAAAGACGAGGGATTGCCGGGCAACGAACACAGGGAGGCAATTACAATTCGCTTAAACGTAACTTATGATTTCGGCAAGAAACTTAAGATTCTGAGACCCAGGACAAAGGCATCCGATGGGAGCGAATACGATTTCAAAAAAGACGCCCCGGTTCCAACGCTTGGGGATATTCCCGATTACATAATCAAAAATCAGGTTGTGGCAGATTGGTATCCCAGGATTCAGGCGATGAGGTCAAAAGGTACGGCTTCAGATGCAAAAAAGGACAATGTTGAACTTCAGGAGGAGCACTTAGCCCTTCTCAATTACGATGAGCTTTATTTCGAGCTGGAACGGTTTAAGAGAGAGCGGAGCTGGTATAATCTGAACATCTCCAAAAGTGGGATACGGCAATTACTGTCAAACCCAACATGGTACATCCTCTATATGCCGACAGCAAGGCTGGCACCTGACAGCTTTGACGGCATAATGCTGCTGCAACAGGCAGTGTCTGAGTTATTGAAGCGCTACTGTGAACGTTATTACAATTACTGTAACCGTAAGTATATAGAGCCAAGGCTTGAGCTTCGTGAGCTTACATCGGATGACGGCAATATCCCCAGAGATAAAGAGTATCAGATAGTTGCTGACATAGATGAGGCTCAGGTTATTCAGCATATTAAGGAAATAATAAATGAACTGAAGAAAAATGGCGAATATTTCCGTAAGCTTAACGCGCCAGGACAATTGGCCGCCTGTAAGTGGGACGTTCATCTTTACCAACCGCTATTTCACGTCAAGAGCAGCGACAGGATTACTGTCCAGCCCGTGACCCTCAAAGAGAGTGAGTATCGCTTTGTCGAAGACCTGAAACTATGGTGTGATTCAAACATGGAAAGACTTAAAGAAGAAGGCACGGAGTTATTCCTGCTGCGAAACCTGAGCCGCGGCAAAGGCGCGGGATTCTTTGAGGCGGCCAACTTCCACCCGGACTTTATCCTATGGATGCTATAGAATGGGAAGCAGTTCGTTACCTTTATTGAACCTCATGGACTGCTGCATGAAGGGCCGGGAAGTGAGAAGGTGAATTTCCATGTCCGAATAAAAGACATAGAGCAGAGGTTAAATGACCCCAATGTGATATTGAACAGTTTTATCCTCTCAGTAACACCATATCAATTACTCCAATGGGGGGAAACACAAGATGACCTTCAGCATAAACATGTTTTATTCATGAATGATGGCCGCGACAATTACATAAAAAATCTTTTTCACGGGATTGAAAATTAGGATATAACCATTGTGTTTGTGATAACGCACAGCCACTACTTCAGTGGCTCGATTGAGACCTTCTTACTGTATGGATTATATGCTGCCACCAGGGCAGTGTTGCCACTTTGAAAATATACCCTGAGGATTTCCTCAAGGCCGGATTTGCCGAATGTTATTTTCAGACGGCCTTCTCTGGTCAGCCCTTTTGATGTTATAAAGACCTCTTTCAGGGTCTTCATTGCCGTTGTCTTCTTTCCTTCGGGGTCAGTCCATGATACTGTTTTTGCTTTTAAGTCTATTGTTATCTCAAACTCCTGCCTCCGGTTTATCGACGAGTCGTTTACATAGCGGACGATGGATATGAATTTTTTCGCGTTTGCCCCCGGCGTGTCCATCTGATTCACAATTGAGGGATATGCCATTGCCGCCATTACTGAAAATATGCCCACAACAATCAGAAGCTCTAAGAATGTAACGCCCCTAGCGTTCAATGTTCCAGCTTTCAATGTCCTTGTCCTTGCCCTGTCCGCCCTCAACGCCGTCGGCGCCGTAGGAGACGATATCGTAGTCGCCGTGAAGTCCCGGGCTTATGTAGACATAGGCATGGCCCCAGGGGTCAGGGGGGATTTTCCGGCCCTCAAGGTAGCCGCCATCGCGGTAGTTTTTGGGGATTTTCCCCGTTGCCGGTTTCTCAATCAGGGCCTCCAGGGTCTGGCCTGTTTCGGGGTAGTTGCCGTTGTCAAGTTTGTAGAGTTTTAGGGCGGTCTCGAAGTTGCGAATCTGCATCTTTGCCTCCGCTATGCGCGCATCATCCGTTCTTCCCATTATCTTTGGGGCGACGATTGCCGCCAGAAGGCTCAGGATGAATACTACCACGATTATCTCCAAGAGTGTAAAGCCTCCCATTTTTCTATCCATTATATTAATTCCTCCTGATTTATTTTATAAGCTGGTTTAACTCGAAAATCGGCAGCAGTACGGCAAACACAATAAACCCCACCAGCAGCCCCATAAGGATTATCAACGCCGGTTCAAACGCAGAGAGGGACTTCTTTACGCCCAGGCGAAATTCGTTCTCATACATCCGGGCGGCCCTCTGAAGCATCTCAGGCAGCGTGCCCGTCTTCTCTCCGGTTGAGACAATCTGCCTTACTATGGGTGGAAAGGCACTCAATGCGGCAGAGAGCGATACCCCCTCGGCCACCTCCTTCTCTGCCGCCTCTACGTGTGCCGAGAGATATGTGTTTCCAATAGACCTTGACGCCAATCTCAAGGCCCTTAGCATGGGCACTCCACTTGACAGCAAAAACCCAGCCGTCCTCAGAAATCTCGACACGTAGAGCGCCCTCAGCAGCGGCACTCTCATAAGCATCGCTCCAACGGTTCTGGCCTTTCTCGTTATAAAGCGCCTTATACCCAAATATCCCGCTATTAATAATATCCCTATAAGCCACCAGTAGTGCTGAAACACATGGGCAATCTTTATAAGAATTATTGTGATAAAGGGAAGCTCCCTTGATGAGTCCTCAAATATTTTCGTTATCTTTGGCACGACAAATGAGAAGATAAAAAACATTACGACCATCCCGACACCTAGCATGACGGCCGGATATACGGAGGCCGCCCTGACATCGGCCTTAAGCTGGTCCTGTGTCTCAAGAAAGTCCGACAGCCGCTCAAGTACAAGGTCAAGGCTGCCGCAGCTCTCACCGGCGCTTACCATGTTTACGTAGAACTCAGGGAATACGTCAGGGAAATCCTCAAGCGCCCTTGACAGCCCGGCCCCGGCGCTGATACGCTCTCTGATTTCAACAAGTACATATCGCGCGTAACCACTCTCCTGCTCCGTAAGCGTCCTGACGGCCTCTACCATCGGGACCCCCGATGACAGCAGCACGGAGAACTGCCTTGTCAGCTTTGCAAGGGCCGAGGCGTCAAGGCCCCGCTTCGACAGTGAAAACCTTGCCCCGTTGCGACCCTCTCTGATAAGGGCATTCGGGTAGACATCCTTTTGTTTTAACACCCTGATGGCGTCGGCCCTGCCATCGGCCTCTATCACTCCGCTTTCTGCCGAGCCGTCCCGGGCGTAGCCCTTATATCTGAATATCGGCATTTGCTACCCTTAGCACCTCTTGCAGGGTTGTCACACCGGCTGCGGCCTTGTTAAGGCCATTATTGTGCAGGGTCTTCATGCCGGAGTCAATGGCGGCCTTTTTTATTCTCCGGGCGTCGGTGCTTCTGTCTATTAACGGGATTATTGTGCTATTAATTGGCAGCAGCTCGAATATCCCCGTGCGTCCGGCGTATCCGGTGTTGTCGCACCTGGGGCAGCCCCTGCCGCGATATAAGACATCGGGCGGGCGGCTGGCAAAGAATTCCCTCTCCAGCGCCCCGGGGCTGTAGCCCTCCTTGCAGTGAACGCAGATCTTCCTGATAAGCCGCTGCGCGAGGACCCCGACCAGCGTGGAGGTTATCAGAAACGGCTCTATCCCCATGTCAATCAGGCGCGTAATGGCGGAGGCCGAGTCGTTCGTGTGCAGGGTACTGAGGACGAGATGCCCCGTTAGTGAGGCCTGAATGCTTATCTCCGCCGTGTCGTAATCCCTTATCTCCCCTACCATTATAACGTCGGGGTCGTGGCGCAGGAGGCTTCTGAGGCCAGTGGCAAACGTAAGCCCAATTTTTGGGTTTACGCTTATCTGCCCGATTCCCGTGTGCTGGTACTCTACGGGGTCCTCTATGGTCAGGATGTTTTTCTGCTCCGAATATATGGTGTTCATGGCGGCATAGAGCGTGGTGGTCTTGCCGCTTCCCGTCGGGCCTGTAACAAGGATTATGCCGTGCGGGTGCTTGAGGAGCGAATTAAACGTCTCTTGTGAGTGCTCGTCAAGGCCCAGATTATCAAGGCCGATAAGGCCCTGTTTTCTGTCAAGCAGTCTCAGCACCACCCTTTCGCCAAAGACCGAGGGCACTACTGATACGCGAATATCGATGTCCTGCCCGCCGATTAGAAGGCGTATTCGCCCGTCTTGCGGGAGGCGCCTCTCGGCTATGTCAAGGTTTGCCATTATCTTTACGCGGCTTACGAGGGCGTCCTGGATTATCTTTGGGGCGCAGAGTATGCGCCTCAGCATACCATCCACGCGGAGCCTGACCTGAAGCTCCTTCTCGTATGGCTCGATGTGAATGTCTGAGGCCTGTTCCTTTACGGCCTGCCTGAGGAGGGCATTGAGGAGCCTTATAATCGGGGCGTCTTCGGTCAGCTCAAGAATATCCTTCGGGGACTCAAACTCTGTCGCCACGGAGTCAAACTCACCGTCCGACATGTCGTCCATCACCTCGGAGGCCGACCCGGTACTCCCGTAGAGGCGGTTAATTAAGTCCAGCAGCTCTGATCTTTCCATGTCAATCGCCTCGGGCAAGAGGCCGTGGTTTTTTGCTATTTCAGAGAGGGCAAACCTGCCCTGTGCCCCGCACACATAGGCCCTTAACACACCGGTGTCTTTCCTGATGGGCAGCACCATGTTGGCCCTTGCAAACCCAATGGGGATGTCATCCAGAAGGGCGGCGTCAAATAAGTCCTCGCCGGTAGTCTGCCGCGATGCTCTGGCCATGCCTTAGGGCTGCCTGCCCGTGAGGCGGTTAAAGGAGTCTTCTTTCTCAGCGTACTTTATCTCAGGCATTGCCTCAAGCTCCTTTATAAAGTCGTCGATGTCCTTGTCCATAGGGGGGGTGATAAGAAATAGTGTCGAATCGGGATAGCGGCGCGTTATGGTTGCGTCCATCTCTGTGAATAGTTCAAACGGCCTGTTTTTGTCTACTCCATCTTTGATTCTCACATAGACGGAGCTGAGTTCGCTTTTGAGTTTCCTGTCCTGGGCCACGATGGTATTGGTGACAAAGGCGGTCTTTTCCTCTGTGATGGCCTTTATCTTATCGCCGTTATTTATAATGTGCGGGGTGAGAAACACCATCAGGTTGATCTTTTTTCTTGATGTCTCCTTTGACTTAAAGAGCCATCCTATGAGGGGAATGTCCCCAAGCAGGGGCACTTTGGTAATGTTTGTCTCTTCCCTGTCCTGGATAAGCCCGCCGATGACGATTGTCTGGCTGTCTTGTGCAAAAATCGTGGTCTTGGTGGAGCGTTTTGTCGTGGTTGGCCCCATGTTTATTAAAATGCTTGAGTCGTTTTGTTTTACAACGTTGGAGATTTCCTGGTATACGTCGAGTTTTATAACGTCGCCCTCTGTGATATGCGGGGTAATCTTCAGCGATATGCCGACGTCCTTTCGTTCGATGCTGTTAAAGATTCCCAATGTCCCCGAAGACGATGCCGTTGAGGACTCACGCTTTGTTATAATGGGGATGTTTTCGCCTACCATTATCTCTGCCTCCTTGTTGTCTGAGGTGAGAATCTGCGGGGTTGAGAGGACGTTTACAATGCCCTTAAAGTCGCTGAGATTAAAGAGCGCGGCATAGCCCGGCACAGAGAGATTTGACGTGGTTGCCGTGCCGTCGGAGCCGATTACCGTATAGGGGATGTTCATAAAGCTGCCCAGGCCTCCGATGCTGAGACCGCTCATGCCGTAGATAATGTTTTCCATGGCAGAGGAGCCAATCTGCCCGATACCGCCGATTACCCGTGCCTGGCCGTCTTTCTTTCCTATGGCGCGCCACTTGGTTCCAAGCTCAAGGAGGTCTTCTATTGATACCTCCACAATCATGGCCTCGACGTAGACCTGCCTTCGTTTTTTGTCAAGTTTCTTAATTATCCCGACAATGTTTCTATAGTCAGCCGGTGAGGCGGCGATGACGAGGGAATTGGTGGCCGCGTCCGGGGTAATCTGCATGTCTGACGTGGTGTTCAGGGCTGAGGGCTGGGCCTTTTCGCCCCCCTTTGCGGATTGGTCTTTTTTGAGCATCGTATCCAGCACCTTTGAGAGGTCATCCAGATTGGCGTTTTCCAGGAAATAGACATTAATGTTGCCCTGTGCCTCAGGCGATGGCGTGTCGAGCATCTCAATTAGTCTCTTCACCGGTTCCCTTTCGCTCTTAGGGCCGAATATTACCACGGCGTTAAGCCTCTTGTCCGGTGCCGTGAAGACATCCTCTTTGGTTGATGCCTGCTGGGCGTTTGGCCTTTTTTTCAGGCCGTCGTTGAGGATTTTCGATATTGTCTCAGACGCCCCGAATTTCAGATAGACGACCTCCGGGTAGTCGGCAGTCGACGCCCGGTCAATGGTGCTGAGAATGGCAAGGATCTTCTCGATATTGGGGCCAGAGTCTATGGCAAGGAGCATGTTTCGCGGGGCAAACTCTGACAGGTAGCCGTCTTTGGATATGAGCGGCCTGAGGAGCTTTAGTGCCTCATCAGCACTGAGATATTCGAGCTTTATAAGCCTTGCCATGTAGGTCTCCCCTGAGATTCTGGCGCCGTCGACAGAGACCTGCACGCCTTTTTGCTTAGCCTCGGCCGATGGGATAATCTTATAGGTGTTCGCGCCCGACGCGATTACCGTATATCCTTTGAGTTCCAGGACGGATGTAAAAAGCCTGAATGCGTCGCCCTTGTTAATGGGCGAGGGGGCAATGATGGTTATCTTTCCCTTAAGCTGCTCGTCAAAGATGATATTCCTTCCCGTGAGGTCGCTGATAAACTTGACAATAGCGGGGAGGTCAACGTTTACGAAGTTAAAGACGACCTTTTCGTCCGAATTGGCCTTATGTTCTTTGTCAGGGGCTGCGTCCAGGCTGCCGCACATCAGGGCCATCACTAAAAGTGTTGCTAAGATTATTCTATTCATATTTATCCTATTCATTATTTATCCCGTCTATAAATTCCGGCTCATTTATTTAACCAGATAGTTAAGGGTTAATTTAGCGGGGCCTCTGAGAATCTCCAGATGCAGTTCTGCTGCCCCTTTGAGAGCGGCAAAGGCGGCCAGGGCGGTCTCCGGGTCGGTGATGTCGTACCTGTTGATGCTCAACAGAACGTCGCCGTTTTTCAGGCCCAGTTGGTCGTAGAGGCCGCCGGGTTTTATCTCCTGAAGCACAAAGCCCTCCTGTTTGCCGCCTTTGTGTCTGGGCTGGAGGCGCGCGTCTGTCATCAGTTGTTTAGGGTTTTCCAGGGCCTCAAGCACCTTGCTTTGGCTTAAAATAAATGTATTTGCGGCGCCGCCGCTGCTGACGCCGGTACCCTCTCTGACTAACGCGGCAGTGGTGGGTTGCGTATGCGCGCCTGCCGCAATCTCCGCAATGTCTATCTTACCCCCCCCGGACAGGTAGACTGCCTCAGGGGTAACGCGGGCCAGGGTGCCGGAGTTAAACACCTCGTCTCCGATTTTAAAGAGTTCCTGAGCGCCATTTTCGTCTTCGATAACGGCATATCCGGTGTCGTGGTTGCCGGTGATAGTACCAAGGAGTTTAAGTCTTGACGGGGGGAGGCCGCCGCCTTTGGCGCCGGTCAAAAGGGACTTAAACACGGCGTTCTTTATGCCGAAGGGGTTTTGTGAGACCGCGGCGGAGTATTCGGCGATATCCGGTTTTACGCCAGGGGCGCTGGTTTTGACGGCGGCATGCCCCCGGAATCCCTTTGAGGCAAAATAAAAACAATCCCGCACCGCAAGGACTATCGTAACGAACAGTACCGCGGCCATAGCGGCGTTGAAATAGCCGGGCATCTTTTTACTGATCTTTTTACTGATCGATAAATAATTAATCCTGTTCATTTATAAAGCTGGTGGAGCAATAAGAGATTTGACATTTTACCACATAATAGATTAATTTAGATAGTCTGAGTATCGGGGCGTAGCGCAGTCTGGTTAGCGCACCTGCCTTGGGAGCAGGGGGCCGGAGGTTCGAATCCTCTCGCCCCGATAGATTTCATGCGGTTCTACAAGCATCTCTCATCAGACAGCAAATTAAAAGTCGCGAAAACGTCGCAAAACATTTCACATTGAGGTGTGAAAAACGACTCAGTTTGGGTATTTATTGTTTGGCCGTAATTTAGGAACAAAAATTGCCAAGTATCCAAACACCACCATAGATCGTCGGTAAGCCGTTCACACTATAAAAGGGCTTATCTACTGGCTCTATGAGTTAGAAGACGCTTTAATGGGTCAAGTGACCGACGGTGAGTGGGTCATTTCTGTACCGGCGGCACCAACCATCACCATACAAAATGACAACCATGCACCAGGCTTCGTATCACGGCCTTTAAGACACGACCATGCAATGGAGTATGGTATTGTATGGGTTGAGGGAATAATATAGCTCCTAATGGATTGGAGCAACTGTGCTTCTACTGCGTGGAAGTATCTGTTCAATCATTTCAAGTTTATGTTTCTGAAATATAAGAAAGAGCAGAGGATTTGCTCATAAGGGAACGCTGCTACAGTCGTGTGTACCTATCAACAAAGCCACGAGGGCTTACGGGGTAAAATTATTCGTCAAGTAACTCTACTGTTTTTCTCTGGTATTCTGCGATAGCATGTAGATACCCCTCTGTGGTTTTGATGTCGGTATGTCCCATAAGCCCCTTTAAAGAGATAATATCACCACCTCTGAGTAAAGTTTGCGTAGCAAAGGTATGACGCAACATGTTAGGTGTCACTTTTTTTACTCCTATCCTACTTGACGCTGTGGCTAAAGATCTTCTAATTGATTTCACAGGTTTATCTGTTCCAGAGAATACCCACCTGCTCTTTTTAGTCTTGGCTAACTCCAGCAAAACATTATATGCCGTATTGTTTAGTTGAACGATGCGCTCCTCTTCGGTCTTGGGCTTCCAGTTATCTTTTCCCTGAATTATTACTATCTTATGGTCAAAGATAACATCATCCCACGTAAGGTATGTCAGTTCAGCAGGCCGTAGTCCAGTGTTTTTAGCAAAAATCACCCTTTTCTTAGTCAAGTCATCCGTAATGTTATCAACCAACTGTTTATATTCAGGGTCTGGGACAAAAGCATGTACCTTTTTAACCTCTCTAAGCATGGGGTACTTAATCTTCACGTCCCCGATGTATTCGTAGGTAACGGCAAAGTTCATGATTTTTCTTATCAGGCCGATATGGATATTAACAGCGCGGTTAGAGTACCCCTCTGATTTCTTCATGGACTTTTGAAGTAGGCAAGACAGGAGACTACAAGCATTGGCGGAGTGATAAATCCTGTGAATGAACCGGCTCAGGCCGATTGGCGAAGGTTATATCCACATGTGGAGCAAAATCCGGCCTCTTTATCCTCGATAGTGGCCTGGCACATGGGACACTTGCGTTGCGATAACTGCGCACCGCAACCCGAACAGAATTTGGCATCAGGGGCAAGTTTCGCGTTACAGGTTGAGCATACTTTCGGTATAGGCTGAGGGGGTAAGGCCGGTGGAGCTGCCTTTTTAACGGGAGCTCCACACTCCATGCAAAATTTGGCATTCAGTTCCAGCGCTTTTTTACAATTGTGGCAGACCCCTGGCTGGGGTGGCATTTGTGGCGGACTATGGGTCTTGAGTTCATCGAGAAAATCGCTGATTATATTATCCGGTATTTGACCGTTGTCTATTTGTTGTTCTATCACCCCATATTTGCATCTCGGACATTCCGTATATTTCCGAACCCAATAGCATCCACAATTTGGGCATGATGGGTATTGTTTTGAGATAGGAGGAAAAACAAAGGCCCTCACGCCGGTTGATGTGATCATAAAGTAACCTTCTTCGATCATTGTTGTGAGCATTTCCTCTGCTTCATGTGTATCGGCCACTAGTTCCGATGCCATCAAAAATGCCCCGACAGTGGCGAAGCCGAAATCACGAATCAGCGAAGCAACACTATACCCCCCTGGAAGCTCTATAAACAGGTCATTTGGGATTTTTGTGGTAAAATTAATGGAAGGTTTACCTGCCTTCACATAGTTGAGCATGATCCATACTACCTCGGGAGCACGAGCCATTCTTGATGCCGCTTCCCATAATGCGCCAGCCGGTTCATATCCCAAGTCCGCAAGTGCTTTAACAATTGGGGCATGCGGGTGATGTGCCGGATTTTGGGTTTGCTGCGAATCAGCCATGTACAATCACCTTCCTCTTTTTGTTTCCCTGCTTTATTTGTTTGATTTGCTTATTACTTTGCATGATTCTGTCTTATCATCTGCTTGAATTGTGTTAGTTTATCCGGATGTTTGGCCATATATTCAACAAATTTTGCTTTCTCATCCGGATTGTTGACGAGATACTTCTTATATCCCTGCGGATCTTGCTTTATCTGGTCTACGTTCGTATACGGGGCCGGAGATGGTGAGTCAGGTTGAAGATCTTTAATCACATTAATAAGTTTCTCGAGTTTGATAGAATACGCGCCTTTGGATACGACATCCGATAATGCTTTCCCCATCGAATTGGCATCCCGTTCAATATACTGCTTTTTGTATCGATTATAATCGACAGTTGCAACCTGATATTTCCCTGGTGCTGTATTCGTATTTGTTATATCACGTGCGGTCTTACTTTCCATAGGATTATTAGTGTCAAACTGCTGGGCGTGTTTCATCTCATGAGCGATTAACGATACTACTCCAGACGGACAGTTCGCCATAGAATGGTTTGAATTGATATAAATTTGAGGAGGTTTGCTGGGATCACTAGGATCACCAGGATCATACCAGCCTGCTGCACCTGTCAGATCAGGTGGAGGGGAAGATGTCCAAACTATCGGAGGTGGTGATCCAATGCCATAATTAGTTGCTATCTCCTTTGCGATTCTATCGGTCAAGACCTTTTTATCCGTATCACTTGTCGCATTCCAATCTTTTGTTGTAAATTCCTCAAGCGTACCTGGGTCTATGTGTTGAATGATGTTAGATGCTATCTGGTCATGATCTTTCGACGGTACAGGTGTGGTAAACATATCAGCATCCGGGTCATTTTCTATGCCTGGAATTTCTGGATCCATGTCTTCCTTCCCAAAGGGAACAAATTGTTTTGGCGGCTCATTGGGTTTTTCAGTCTCATCAGTATCTTTGGTGTCTTTGGTATCTTCAGTTTCTTCAGTTTTTTCAGTATCTTTGGTTTCTTCAGTATCTTCAGTATCTTTGGTGTCTTCAGTTTCTTCAGTATCTTCAGTATCTTTGGTTTCTTTGGTTTCTTCAGTATCTTTGGTTTCTTTGGTATCTTCAGTTTCTTCAGTATCTTTGGTTTCTTTGGTATCTTCAGTATCTTCAGGCTCTGGGGATTCACCTTGGTTAACATTTCTATATGGGTCGTCCGATGTTCCGGCGCCTGCAATCGGTATGTCTGTTGTCTCAGCGTAACCGCTTAAGCTCCCGTCCGGGTTGACCTTATAGGCATACTTGTCCCTGAAAGGATCTTCTTTTGTGCCTGTTCCGAAAATGGTTGCCGGTTTGTAAGGCTCCGTCTCAATCATAGCCCCCGCCGCTCCCCCCACATTCACTGCAACTGCCGGTGGAACCCCTATACCTATGGCCGTAACTGCCCCGGGGCTTTTTAACCATCCGAGAAATGTTGGTGTAGTCCCGGTTTCACTCCATCCCCCGTCATCTGCATAGGCTTTCTTTGCCGCCCACGCAAAAAGGATCGTCATAAAAGGTAGAAATAAAAATACTCCGCCAGATGGCCTGTTCTTTTGATCATAGAATGTTTTTACTGCAAGACCCAATAGTACAATGGTTCCGATTACTCCGAGAAAAGTGGCATACGGCAGTATCACTGCCAACCCAAAACCGACAATGACTCCCCAAAGGCATACCCCAATCCACAAGTGGTTAAAGACGGTGCCCTGACGGCGACCAAACAGTCTGTTGGCGTCCGACCACGCCAGTGGGATGATAGTGGACATCAGTCCTTTCTGCCTTGACATGAGAGACATTATCATCATTACGCACAACTGAAGACTGACTAATCTATTGTCAACAATTGTCCCCATAAGTAAAGACGCAGCAGCACACCCAAGCACTAACGGCTTAGACACAGTCCCTGAACCCCTCAGGCACTCATTAACCCATGAAGGAATCATCGATATATCGCTTTTGACCTTGGAAAATCCGGATTGATATAGCTGAATCAGTAGTGAAGTCCCTATTGCCGAGAGAAATGTCCAGAATAACATGCCGGTTACAAAGTTACCTTTTAACACAAGCATCATGCTTAATAGGGGATTGGAGGAGTTCAGGTTAAATCCCTCATTTAAATATACCATCGAAAAAGTATGGACGGCAAATGTCAATATGCTCAAGACAACCATAAGTGGGATCATTTTAAACCAACACTTTATCATTGCAGGAATTAACATGGAGATTAATTGGAAGAGCGTCTTAGGAGAGGACTGCCCTTCCTGGGCCGTCTGAGCCACTTGTTGCGGTTGCAACCCAATTGGTGATTGAGGGTGTGTGGCAATCGGAGGAACACGCGCCTCCCAGGACGCCCCGTTCCAAAAAAGCCATTGCCCATCTTCACCTAGCTGCCACCACGAGCCGCTTCCATCCTGTAGCCTAATGAGCGCCATCTGGGCAGAGAATTCTTCCGCCGTTATCTGCTTCACCGCTAACTGCTGCTTTAACGATGTGAATCTCTGCTGTGCTTCGTTAAAATCCATATCTCACCTTAGTTGAAGCGCTTGAAACGAAACATCTTCCAGTTCTTTTGGGGATATCCTTGTTATACCATTGCGTGTCCCAATCCATAGATTGCCATTTTTATCCTCAATCATTATCTTCGCCTCGTTATCCGAAAGCCCGTCGTCAACAGTAATTACATTCCAGCAACCATTATTCCTTACAGCAATGCCATCGTACTCCGAACCATACCACATGGCACCTCTTTTGTCAAGGTATATTGAACGAACTTTCTCCCCTGCAAGGCCGTCATTTTTCAAAAGAGTACCTGATAAAAACCATCCCTCCTGGCGCTTTATAAACCAGACTGCACCGCCGCTGTTATAGAAACCTGTGCCGACCCATACTTTACCGTCAGGGGTCTCTTTTATTGACGTGATATTGTTATTGGGTAGCCCTTCTTTTACAGTAAAATGCTGGCACCGGCCATTATTACAATAACTCAGTCCTCCGTGTCGGACGTTATACGATCCGAACCACATACCCCCACCGCTGTCCTCCATAATTACATTGACCATTTCATCGGCAAGCCCACCCACAGGTAAAAATTTATTAAATCGTTTGTCTTCATAAACAGCTGCGCCAGCCACTGTACCAACCCAGAGTCTTCCCGAGTGGTCAAGATAAAGTGCGTTTACCCTCTTATCAGGTAATCCGTCAGTCTCACGATAGGTTTTACAGGCAGTTCCATCATAGTAACTCAACCCGGAGGAATGAGCTATCCAAAGACCGCCTGATAAATCAAACTGGAGCGCTCGCACATATGAAAGAGCTATATCGCACTTAAGCTCCAGCGCCAGACTCCCCGTATCCTTTTCTATTTTATAAACACCGTCCCGCCCACCTGCCCAAATGAAATCATCTCCCTCTGCCAATGCCGATACCTCATGTGGCGGCCTTATTATCTGCCAGTGTTTAGGTATAACCTTTTTTCCAGACGGCGATAGTATTATTACAGATGTAGTTATTATGACAGTAAATACAAAAATAATCCGAATAAGCGGCTTCCGGTTACTCTTTTTTCTGACTGCGAAGTGAGACTTTCCAAATAAAGAAAAATAACCCATTGGGAATTCTAACATTTTTACCCTGGTTGACATCCACCGTTACCTGCATATACAATACCAACATAGTTTTTTGTTCAGGCATCAGGAACAATAATAAGGCCATTTGACCCAATTGTATTAAATGCATGGATAAGTGATGATTAAGAAATTCCGGGATATCGACATCGGTACAACTGCAATCCTGATGTTAAATGATGCGTTTATGCCATTTATATGTTGCGTTGCCATACTCTTTAGTTCCTTCATGCAAGGATGTACGTCTCATGACCGTTCGGTAGTCGTCTATGTCTCAGTTGACCAGGTATACTCTGAACCTATTCTGAAGGCGTTTGAAAAAGAGTCCGGGATTAAGGTGCGTGCCCTCTATGATGTGGAAGCAGCCAAGACGACAGGGCTGGCCACCAGGCTGATTGCGGAGAAAGACCGCCCCCGTGCCGATGTGTTCTGGAACAACGAATTCGCTCAGACACTTCGGCTCAAGGATCACGGCATACTGGCTCCATTTAATCCTGCCGCACTTGCTGAAATACCTGATAAATTCAAGGACCCTGCCGGAGCGTGGTTTGGAATAGGCGGCCGTGCCCGGGTATTTCTTGTCAATCGAAATCTCCTGAGGCCGGTAGATTATCCAAGGAGCCTTGAGGACTTCCTCAATCCAAAGTATCCTGCTGACCGCATTGGCATGGCCCTGCCGCTGTTTGGCACGACGGCAACTCATGCCGCGGCATTATATAGTCTTACAGGCGCCGATTCGGCACGGAAACTCTTCATGGCTTTAAAGTCCCGTGGTATTCGTATTGTCGACGGCAAAGAGGTTGTGCGCGATATGGTGGTGAAGGGCCAATGGATGTTCGGCCTGACTGATACCGATGATGCCCTTGGTGCTATAGAGCGTGGTGACCCGGTTGATGTGGTAGCGCCGGACCAGGATGGAATGGGTACGCTAATCATTCCCGGCACTGTGGCTTTAATCCACGGCGCGCCGCACCCGAAGGAGGCCGGAGCACTTATTAACTTTCTTTTGAGGGCAGAGACGGAAAATAAACTCATCAGTGCGGGTTCTTGCCAGTGGCCTCTCAGGGGTGGCATGAAGGCTGCCCCAATGTTTCCAGCGGGCCTTAAGGTCATGCCGGTAACCCTTGAGGATGTCCATAAGCAGCTCTCACAGACAATGGCTGATATGCGTGAGATATTTGCGCGCTGATTTTACTTCCGGCCTGATACCCATATGAAGGCGGGTTTGCAGACAACATGGTTGGATCATGCCTTGCGTAATGTACTGTTACTGATGGCAGTTGCTACAATCACTCTGCCAATTATCGGCATGGTGCTGCCGCTGTTGTCTATTCCTCTGTTGTCGGATGTCGGCACGGCCCATATTTTTTCTTTCAGCGCCCGGCAATTGAAACTGCTTGCCAGTTCGGTACTATTTTCTGCATTGGTTGCAGTATGCACTTCAGTCATCGGCACACTGCTTGCTGCCATACTCATACGCAGCAAATCGGGGAAAAAGATACTCGCTATTATCCTGCCTCCCTTGATTATTATCCCTCCGGCCATTGCGGGAATCAATTGGACGGCAACGATTCTTAGCGTCGGCCAATGGTTAAATGCTTACAGCTTGATAGATGTACAGCCCGGAGGATGGTTTATAGCAGGACTTGCCGAGGTGCTGTCTTTCCTTCCCGTGGCCGTTGCAGTTGCATGGGCTGGGTTTGCCATGCTGGATGTGAGACTGCTTGAGGCCGGTCTCATCTATCGGCCGGAGGCAGCCGTGTTTGCCGGGATTGCAGTGAGACTGGCGCTGCCCGTGGTCCTGTGCGCAACAGGGGTGATGTTTCTGCTAAGCCTGTCAGACTATTGCGTACCTTCGTTGTTTTCGGTAAACGTATACGCGCTTGAGATATTCTCAACTTACAGCATCGGCAGACATCCGGCTGCCGCGGTATATACCGCGGCACCGCTGGTATTGATCATAGCTGCCGCGCTGACAGCGGTATTAAGAGCCGGACGGCATGCTCAGGCAATGGCCGCCTCACGCAATACATCGGCGCCTTCGCTGGAGTTTGCAACTCGGTTAAATAGTACCGCGGCCATAGTGCTTATTGTTTACTTTTTACTACCCCTCACTGTGATGGCGGCAACTGCCGCTCCCTTTAGCTCACTTGCCGATGCAGCATCCGGTGCCCGCAGCGAGGTCAGTGTAACTATTGCCGTTGCGCTGTCTGCTGCTGTCCTGTGTGTTGTCTTTGGCCTCGTACTGGGACAGGCGCTGGATAACAAAGGACCAGTTTGTACGCTCCTGTGGGTGCTGACCTCTCTGGCCTTTGCATTACCTGCCCCATTGGTTGGAATTGGGATTTTGCAGATAGGCGGCCCTGGTGGCGCGTGGCTTGAAGAGTTACTGCCTGTGTGGGCTTGTACAGCCCGCTTTTTGCCTATCGCGGCATTTGTGTCGTTTGCCATGCGGCTGCGGACAGACAAGGGATTGATTGAGGCCGGGCGTGTGTTCGCGCGCAGCCGCTTCCATGCCCTGGTGAGTGTTGCGCTGCCTCTGATGCTGCCCGGATTGGTAATTTCAGCGACTGCCTGCTTTACATTCTCCACGGGCGAGCTAGGTGCGACACTCCTTGTGGCGGCCCCCGGACATGCTACGCTTATGATGAGGCTATATAACCTGCTCCACTATGGGGCCTCGCGCAATGTTGCCGCGCTTTGCCTCTTGCTGGCATTGCCTGCGCTTGTGGCAGGCTTGCTGCTGAGTGTTATCTTGCACCGTGCAACGGCAAAAAACCCCTTGGAGCATGGCAATGCTTGATGTGAGGAAGGTTACCGTGCGATTTGAAGACACTGTGGCCCTTGAGGATTTCTCTTTGCAACTCGGCGCCGGTGAATCAGTCATAGTCAGAGGGCCTTCAGGGTGCGGCAAGACGACCCTTCTGCGGGTTATCGCGGGACTGGCGGCTCCCAGCAAAGGCGAGGTTTGGCTGTACGGAGTGCAGGCCAGCCGACCTGATAGTATTGTCCCTCCATACAGGCGCAATATTGCCTTTGTCTTTCAGGAACCCCGCCTGTGGCCGCACATGACCGTCCGTCAGAACGTAATATTTGGACTGTCGCAGCTAAGACCAACTGAACGTGAAGAGCGTTTGGAGCTGGTTGCCGACAACACCGGCATTACCCACCTTCTCACACGCTATCCTGCCGAACTCTCTGGCGGCCAGGCGCGGCGTGTTGCCCTTGCACGGGCGCTTGCCCCGAAACGCCCGTTGATTCTTATGGACGAACCTTTGATAAATCTTGATGATGAAGGACGCAGGGATTTAGTCGATGCCATTTGCCGATTCCGGGAAGAAGAGGGTTTTGCACTTCTGTACGTGACGCACGACGCATCGGATGATATCACCTTTGCTGGTCGGATAATCCGAATCGAAGGGGGTTGTTTGTTGCAACAAACTCCGAAATAATGGATAGGGAAGGTGTAAGGGGCGTATGAGGCTAAAAATTTATTTGCAATAATTATATTTTATGCTATAATCCTTATACTATGGAAAACTTATGTAGCGGTTGCGGTTCACAGTTTAGGCCTGAGGCCAAGTTCTGCAGCAAATGCGGTACTCCCAAGCCTGTGCAAAACGATGCCCCGACGCCTTCAGTTCCCCCGCCGCCACCGCCTTCAGTTCCACCATCAATTTCAGCCCCGCCGCCGCAGCAGCAATATCATCAGCCAGCCCCACAACAACCCATGCCTTCCCCTGCACAGCAGCCACAGCAGAGCCGGTTAGGCCTAGTATCAATACTAATAATTGTTTTCAGCGTAATTTTACTATTATGTATAGGAGGTACTGTTTGGTACTTTTTTGGCAGGTCTACCCCTGCGACTCAAACGCCTGGCACACAGCTCTCTCAAGCTCAGACCCCAGCGATTGTCCAACCGCCTGTTAAGACTGTACAACCGCCTGTTGAGACTGTACAACCGCCGAAAAAAACCCCAAAACCACCTAAGAATATTGTCAAGCCTGCAACCCCAACCATAGCGCCCACCCCCTCCCCAAAGCCCGATTCTGACAGCAACAATCGCGTCCCCCGTGTGATATTCGATAACTGGAACATTGATCTGGTATACAACAATCCACAATCTACACTGCGGTTCTACCTTGGCCGTAAGACTTATATTACGCAGATCTCCACCTATCACTGGAACAACGGACAGGGCGCATATCCAGGCACTATCTCACTCGTCCATGAAAACGGCACGATATATGGCCCCTGGAATGTATCAACGACCTCCGGCCAAGGTGGCGCACCAAACGTAAACTGGATATGCTACCCGAACACTTACATACCACAGGGCAATTACACGGTCAAAGATTCTGATCCATTCACATGGTCGCATAACAGGGCCTCGGGAAGTGCAGGGTTTAGCAAGATATCAGGGTTCTGATATAGAAGCGCCGCCCGCAAGGCCTATGAGAAAGGGAGCACTATTATAATTTGGTTGAAGATCCTCACATTCTCCGTTTATCTACATGCTACACCAAAGGAGATCCAACTGCTGGCATTATAGTGTAAGCATTTAGATAACCCCACCCGGAGATTTTCCGGCAAGAGCATCCTTGTCGACATATTGCGGGAGCAGGGATTTGTAATCATCTTCGTTCTTGGCATACGGTAACCGTTCAAAGATATACCTTAAATATTTATAAGGCTCCAGCTTGTTTGCCTTGGCCGTTTCTATCAGGCTGTACAGTGCGGCACTGGCATCTGCCCCGCGGGGATGGCCAGAGAATAACCAGTTCTTACGACCTAAGACAAACGGTCTTATCGCAGTTTCAGCCAAGTTATTGTCAGGTGTCAAACGGCCATCTTCTGTGTAACGCTCAAGTTTAGCCCATTGGTTCAGCGTATATCTTATCGCTGTCCCTAAGAAACCCTTCGGCGGCGTTGCCCTCTCTTGTTTTCAGGCTGTGCCCCTACCGCTTCCACAAACTTACGCCGCGCATGTGCCCAACAGCCTATATGTACTATCCCTGCTATTGATTCAAGGAAATCATACCCTGCGTAGCCATCAGTCTGAACATACCCGTAGAAAGCTCCGGGCCACATCTCCAGCGCGTGTCCTGTGATACTGGTATATTAATGCCGGTTTTTCAGGTTCGCCTCCCCGAAATATCCACATGTAAGACTTAGTTTTGTCAGAGCGTCCCTCTTCTTTCATCACCTGCACCGTTGTCTCATCTATATTGATTACAGGCCCAGACCTTATCTCTCCTAATATATGCCAACAACCCCGGTGTGGCTATCCCCCGGGGGATCATCTGCGGCGGTAACTCTGCCGTCTTTACCGCTGCCCCTTCAACACTATCACAGCTCTTGCACGCATACTTATATCTTATGTGCCGGATTACCTGCATCTTTGCCGGAACTATGTCCAGCTTCTCTGATACCTCCTCTCCTATACGGCTGAGACGGCTTCCACAGGCACATACCTTTTCTTCTTCTTTTATGTCATGAATTTCCTCTATCCGCGGAAGCTCTTCTGGCAACGGCCTCCTCGTTTGCGGCTGTGCGCGGGTACATTGACCTCTTTCGGTTCAGGTGGAGTGGCCTCTATCTCATCGAATAATTGCAGTTGCTCCCCTGATGATTCAGATAATTTATCACTCTTGCGCCCAAACACTTTCGCCTTCAACAGGCGTACCTGTTCCTCAAGTATATGGACATAAGACTCGTATTCCCGTCTCTGTGTTACTATTATTTCCTTAAGCAATACTATATCTTCAGGAAGTGTTTCTACCTCTGCTATCATCGGTAATATTATTGCATAACTATTTGTTATTATGCAGACATCATAGCTCTTAGTGGATTTTTCGCTTGTGTACCGTACCACCGAGTACCTCGTGAACATCGCTTATAGTGACAAAGGCATGTTCATCTATTTCGGAAACAATTGCTTTTAATTTGGATATCTCAAGCCTTGAGATAATCGAATAGAGAATAAACCTTGTCTGCCCTGAATACCCTCCTTCGCCCTGAAAAAAAGTAACCCCTCTATCCATTCTATCAACACGTCGGCGATTTCCTCCGCCTTATCTGACATTATCATTATAGACTTTGTCTCATCTATGCCCTCTATAGTGATATCTATAAGTTTAAACGCCAGAAGGTAAGCCAGCAGGGAATACATCGCCCTATCCCATCCAAAGACCAAACCCGCACTGGATAGTATAAATATATTGAAAAACAGGACTACCTCGCCAACTGTAAATCCAGTTTTTTTATCCAAAATAATGGCAATAATTTCCGTCCCATCCAGTGAACCTCCGTATCTTATTATCAATCCGGTACCGATTCCCAACAGTATTCCACCAAAGACTGAGGCTAGTAGCAAATCCTTTGTAATCCCCGTGATAGGGTGTAAAACAGATACTATGATTGACAGGCAGATTATTGCAAAAAAAGATGATATTGTAAAATCTCTCCCTATATATTTATAACCGATTACAAGAAAAGGCAAATTCAGACAAAAGATAAAAACCCCGACCGGTTTGCCGGACAAGTATCCCGAGATAATGGATATCCCGGTTATTCCTCCATCGATTATGTTATTGGGTATTAAAAACATCTTCAGCCCAACGGAGGCTATCACAGCCCCGATAAGCAACAAAATATACTTTTTCAAAATCAAAAATACTTTTCTCATTTTCAGTTCCCAATTAGTATATCATTATTACCCCGCTTTTAGGGCATCTCTCAAGGCAAGGCTCCATGGCAAACGCAATAGGATTATAAAATCTTTATAAATCAGCAACTTATGTTTTTTGCAGACTTTTCACTAGAGGCAGAACTCATTGATTTTATTGATTATTATTTTTTAATGCGTTTGCCCTGAGGTTCCCGTCTATGTGGTTGAATTATAAGGCGCCTTCATGGTATGTTATCCATTAGAGATAATTCATAGAGAGTACACATGAGTAAACCATGAATGAAAGAATTGCCATAATAGCAATACTGACAACGGCCTTGCTGTCAAACATACCGGCTGTTTACGTAGCAGCTCGTCTTTTTCAATTGACGAAATCGGCGGCAATGTCCGCAATAATTGCAATTACGGCAGCGCTGATGGTAGCAAGGCAGTCTATCGCCATATCATTCTACTTAATGAGATTGGTTATTCACACAACAGGCTTTTTTAAGCCTTGAGTGCTTATAAATGGGGGATTCCGTGAACATTGATTCGATAGGTGTTATCGGTGCCGGTGTGATGGGCGGCGGTGTGGCTCAAAATGCTGCTCAGGCTGGGAAAAAGGTTATTCTAATCGACCTGAACACCGGAGTATTAGAAAAAGCTATGGATAAAATCAAACATGACCTGCGCTTTCAGGGTATGTTTTTAAAACCATCCTCTACCACTTTAGATTCTGCTTCGGTTCTGAACAACATTATGCCTTCCACGGATTATAACCTGCTTTGTAACACCGATTACATAATAGAAAACGTTACCGAAAAATGGGACATTAAAAAAGAAGTCTACGATAAAATAGATACTTTGTCAAAAGAAGACTGTATTTTTGCCGCAAACACCTCGGCAATCCCCATAACCCGCATCGCCTCACTTACTAAGAGACCGGAAAAAGTTATCGGCATTCATTTCATGAATCCTGTGCCGCTTAAGTCCGCCGTGGAGGTCATCGTAGGGTACCATACGGCTAAGGCGACTCTCGATATTACCAAAGACCTTCTGTCCGCTATGGGCAAAGAAAGCATCGTGGTTAACGACTCCCCCGGGTTTGTCTCAAACCGGGTACTTATGCTTACTATAAATGAGGCCATTTATCTCGTTCATGAAAATGTAGCACCACCGGAGGATGTGGACAGGATTTTCAAATCCTGTTTCGGACACCAGATGGGACCTCTGGAGACAGCAGATTTAATTGGTTTGGACACGATACTTTACTCCATTGATGTTTTATATGACAGCTTTAACGACAGTAAGTACAGGCCTTGC
Source organism: Nitrospirae bacterium MYbin6 (assembly GCA_002753305.1). GTDB lineage: Bacteria > Nitrospirota > Thermodesulfovibrionia > Thermodesulfovibrionales > Magnetobacteriaceae > Magnetominusculus. Next base: position 48,043 of record PEAC01000001.1, on the reverse strand, counting down.
CCTTTACTTAAAAAGATGGTGGATGCAGGCCTGTATGGCAGGAAAAACGGCAAAGGATTTTACACCTATGACGACTTTTAGCGTTATCGCCGCAATTAAGACAAAACATACGGGGCAGTTGTGACTCTTGATGAGATAAAGGCAAAAGTAAAGCCATTCCTTTTTAAATATATAAAGAAACCCGATCTTAAGGACGATGAGGACTTCTTTGCATCCAAACTCATAAATTCCCTCTTTGCCATGCAGCTTGTCATGTTCATCGAAAAGGAATTCAAAATAAAAGTTGAGGACAATGACCTGCAGATAAAGAACTTTAACTCGATAGACTCAATTTCAGCTCTTGTTACAGGAAAACTAGGCACTCAGGGAGGTTAAACAACCATGGAACTGACAAAAGAGCAGGAACAGGCTCGTGAGGCATTTAAGGTCTTTGTAAACGAGCATGTAGCGCCCCATGCGGATGCCTTTGACAGGGAGCAGAGAATCCCTGAGGAACTGATAATGCTGATTGCCCAAACGGGCTACTTCGGATTGATAGTGCCTGAGCAATATGGCGGCAAGGCAGGGGATATGATTACATATGGGCTTCTCTGTGAGGAAATGGGACGTGGCAGCGCCTCTTTGCTGAGCCTTATTACAGTTCATGGGATGGTCGCACAGGCGATTTTGCGCTGGGGCAGCAGTGCTGTCAAGGAGCGGTGGTTGAGGAAACTTGCCGCCGGGGAAGTTATAGGGGCCTTTGCCCTTACAGAGCCAAACGTGGGCAGCGACGCGAAAAGTGTAGAGACCATTGCCGTTAAAAAAGACGGGGAGTTCGTTTTAAATGGAACAAAGAGGTGGACTTCTTTTGGCCAGAGAGCGGATTTATTTTTGATTATCGCCCAGTGCGAGGGCAAACCAACCGCATTTCTGCTTAAAAAGGACACCCCGGGTTTATCCCTTGAACCTATTAAGGATACATTCGGCTTCCGGGCCGCCATGATGGCTGAACTCACAATGAATAACTGCCATATCACAGAGGACAATCTTGTTGGAAGAATTGGTTTTGGCGTTACGCATGTTGCCACACATGCCCTTGACTATGGCAGATATACGGTCGGATGGGGTTGCGTGGGCCTTGGCAGGGCATGTCTCGAGGCTAGCCTTAGCTATACGGCACAAAGAGTACAGTTTGGCACTTATCTGCGCAAGCACCAACTGATTCAGCATATGATTACCGACATGATAGTCTCGGTAACTGCCGCGCGACTTCTCTGTCTTAACGCGGGATACCTGAAAGATGCCGGCGACCCGAGGACGGGCATGGAAACCTCGATAGCTAAATACTTTGCCTCCACAATGGTTGTAAAAGCGGCCCTCGACACCGTGCAAATACATGGAGCCAATGGCATAAGCAACGACTATCCGGTTCAAAGATATCTCAGAGACGCAAAGGTCATGGAGATAATCGAGGGAAGCTCACAGATGCAGCAGATTATAATCGCAAGGTACGGATATCAGGAATATTTATAACACCCCCCTGAAACAGCGCGTGATTTGGAGAACTTTTGAGAGGGCAAGTATTTGGCTGAATTAAAAAAACAGGGAAACAAGATTAAATGCCTCATATGGGATCTCGACAACACACTGTGGAATGGTACTATCCTCGAAGGTGACACGGTAACATTGAGGGAAAATGCCGCGAAAACCATTAAGACCCTCGATTCAAGGGGGATACTCCAGTCCATTGCCAGCAGAAATGACCACGCCCTTGTAATGGACAAACTCCGGGAATTTGGTTTAAAGGATTACTTTCTTTATCCACAAATAAACTGGAACGCTAAATCGCAATCGATAAAACAAATAGCCGAACTGCTCAATATAGGCACCGATACGCTTGCCTTCATAGACGATGAACCGTATGAACGTCAGGAGGTCTCATTTTCCATGCCCGAGGTGATGTGTATGGATGCCGCCAGCCTTGACAATGTCCTGGCAATTGAGCAGATGAATCCCCTGTATATAACGGATGACTCTAAAAACCGCCGTCAGATGTATATAGCCGACCAGGAGCGCCGCAAGGTAGAGGAGTCTTACAGCGGCCCCAGTGAAGAGTTTTTAAGCCATCTTGGCATGGTCTTTGACATCTATACCGCCACCACGGATGACCTTAAGAGGGCCGAGGAGCTTACGGTCAGGACTAATCAGCTTAACACCACCGGTTACACATATAACTATGATGAACTCAATGGGTTCATTAAATCAAACAACCATCTGCTTCTTATGGCGTCTCTTACGGACCGGTACGGCACTTACGGTAAAGTAGGCCTTGTACTGGTAGAAATCGGGGAATCGGCATGGATTATAAAACTCCTTCTCATGTCATGCCGGGTTATGTCCCGCGGGGTCGGCTCCATAGTTATAAACTATCTGAGAAATGAGGCACGCAGGCGCGGGATACGGCTGCTTGCCGAGATGATACAAAACGACAGAAACCGTATGATGTATATAACTTATAAATTCTCCGGATTCAGTGAAATAAGCAGAGACGGGCAGACGATAATTATGGAAAACTCCCTCTCTGACATCCCTCCCTACCCGGACTATGTAGATGTGAGATTTCCAAACTTCCCGCAACAGGAGATTATACAATGAGTACCGACCAGAGAGAGACACTCAAGGGTCTCTATAAGGCATACAAGGCCTTACAGATAAGGACAGCAAGGCTCGATGAGCCGATAGCGGTGATAGGCATAGGATGCCGCTTCCCCGGCGGGGCGGATAGTCCTGAGAAGTTCTGGCATATTTTGGAAAACGGACTGGACGTAACACGTGAGGTGCCGCCGGAGAGATGGCCCTCCGATGCCTACTATGACCCGGACCCCGATGCCCCCGGTAAATCGTACACAAAAAGGGGGGGATTTTTGGATGAACCCGTTAACGAGTTCGATAACGCTTTTTTTCAGATATCACCCGATGAGGCCCGAAGTATGGATCCCCAGCAGCGCATCCTCCTGGAGGTAACGAGGGAAGCGCTGGAAAACGCCGCCATAGACACGGGCAGCCTCACCGGCAGCCTTACAGGCGTATTCATCGGTATGGCCAACAACGACTATGCCTCGGCGCATCTACGCTCCGGAGACCTTTCAAAAATAGACTCCTACTCCATTACGGGTATTGCGGCAAGCACCGCCACAGGGCGCATATCCTACACATACGGCCTCGAAGGGCCAAGCATGGCCATAGACACAGCCTGTTCATCCTCACTCATTACCATACACCTGGCCTGCCAGAGTTTAAAGACAGGGGAGTCGGACATGGCACTGGCCGGAGGCGTACATCTCAATCTCACCCCAGAGGGTTTTATCGGTTTTTGCAAGATTAAAATCCTGTCTCCGGATGGCCGCTGCCGGAGTTTCGATGCAGGGGCTAACGGCATGTCCAAGGGGGAAGGATGCGGTGTCGTAGTGTTGAAACGCCTGGCCGACGCCCTGGCCGATGGGGACAGGATTATTGCCGTCATAAAAGGCAGCGCCATAAATCAGGATGGACGCAGTAACGGCCTTACGGCCCCTAACGGCCTTGCACAGGAAAAGGTAATGCGTATGGCCATCGAAAAGGCAGCCATAGCTCCCGCCGATGTGGGATACGTAGAGGCTCATGGCTCGGCTACCCCGTTAGGAGACCCTATCGAAATACAATCCCTGGCCAACGTCTACGGCGTGGGCCGTGCAAAAGACAATCCCCTGCCTGTCGGCACGGTTAAGGGAAATATCGGCCATCTTGAGGTCGCCGCCGGGGTTGCCAGTTTTATTAAGACCGTCCTCATGTTTGACAAAGGCCTCATACCGCCTCAGGCTAATTTTGAAACACCCAGTGCGCATGTTCAATGGGATAGTGTAAAAATAAATCCTTTACCGGTAAAATGGACCAGCACTGGGGCACCGCGCGTTGCCGCAATAAGCTCATTTGGCTTTAGTGGCACAAATGCGCATGTCATAGTGGGGGAGCCGCCTCTGGCGGGTAATATTTCAGAGAGCGAAGCCCCGGATTACCTGCCGCTTAACATCTCTGCTAAAACCCAGGAGGCGCTGAAAACCCTCGCACAAAGGTATCTTGACTATTTAAAGGATATTGGACAGAACGTCTCCTTAGCCGACATATGCTACAGTGCCGCAACGGGAAGGGCACAATTCCCACACCGCCTCAGCCTTTCGGGAAAAACTAAAAATGAACTCTGCAAACATCTGGCCAACTACCTCAATGGCGCCAACGGCGGAGACGGCTGCATAAGCGGTGAGATCTCCCGGTCCCCTAAAAAAATCGTATTCATGTTTGCCGGACAAGGCTCCCAGTACTCTGAAATGGGGAAGGACCTCTACCGCAGCGGTGGCGTGTTTCGGGAGGCAATGGATGCCTGTGATGCAATTGCAACGCCTATAATAGGGAAATCCATCGTGGATATAATCTATGGCGGCAAGGACGCGGGGCTGATTAACGAAACCCTCTACACCCAGCCTGCTATTTTTTGCGTGGAGTATGCCCTTGCCCGGTTGTGGCTGTCCTGGGGGTTGCGGCCATCTGCAGTAATGGGACATAGCATAGGGCAGTATGTAGCCGCATGTGTTGCAGGGGTTTTCTCTCTGCAAGACGCCGTCACTCTTGTATGCGAAAGAGGACGGCTCATCCAGGGTTCAACGGAAAATGGCAGCATGGCCGTTGTCCTCTCTGATGAAAGGACCGTCGCCTCTTTAATGGAAAAATATTCAGGGAGGGTATCTATTGCGGCCGTTAACGGCCCTGAAAACGTCGTTATATCGGGTGAGGAAGAGGCCGTAACTGAACTAATCGCCCAATTTATCGATAAGGACATCCCGGCCAGAGTGCTCAAAATATCACACGCGATTCACAGCGTCCTTATGGAACCCGTACTGAACGATTTCCTCGATATGGCTAATAAAGTCACATACTCAACTCCAAAAATACCGGTTGTGTCTAACGCAAACGGCAGCTTTGCCGCTGATGAGATTGCAACGCCGGAGTTCTGGGCCAGACACCTCAGAGAGTGCGTCCGCTTTTATGACTCAGTTGTAAATCTGGACAGGTGGGGATATAACGTTTTTATAGAAGTCGGCGCCACTACAACCCTTATGAGCCTGGGGATGCAGTGTCTGCCCAACAATGAGGCACTCTGGGCGTTTTCTCTGGGCGTAAACAACTCGATGTTCAACATGCGCCCTGTGCGCCAGGAGGGTACAAACGATTGGCAACAGATACTGAAAGGGCTTTCCGAACTCTTTATCTCAGGGGTGGAGATTGACTGGAAGGGGGTCTTGGGTTCACACGTAACAGGACGAAAAAAGGTGGTACTGCCAGCATATCCCTATAACCGGCAGCCTCTGTGGATAAACCCAGTCTATGAATATCGGCAACGGCCTCAGAGTCCAACAAGCAAACGCCCCGAAGTTGACAGCCCCATATCAAATAACGGCGGAAAAGACCGTTTCATTGTACCGGAGACGGCACACTCAATGAAGAGTGAAATCCATGAGGTGGTGAGGAGAATCTCCGGCATAGATATCAGCGTACACGACTACGATAAAAACCTCTTTACCCTTGGCCTGGTGTCGCTGATGATAACCCGAATAAGGGATTCCATCAGACGCACATACGGCGTGGATATAAAGATGGCGTCTTTTTATAAGGAAACGTCTACTTTTAACAAGCTGCTTAACTATATAGAGACACACCTGCCATCCGGTTGGAAGCCGCCTGAACACACCGATACGGGGCAGAGACTTACCGAAAATAAAAACACCGGCCCGGTAAAACCTGCCTTTACCGTTTACCGTAAAATTATGGATAGGGAATCCCTGGCCCCCGACAAGAGAAAACAAGCCCATATAGATAACCTTATTAAACGTTATACCGAAAAAACTGCCCGCTCGAGGCAGCACACCCAGAGATACCGTCCGGTGTTTGCAAACATCAGAAATATTTCGGGGTTTCGTATGGAGTGGAAGGACATTATTTATCAGATTATAGCAAGGCGTGCCGAAGGCTCGAAGATATGGGACATGGATGACAGAGAGTATCTGGATATATCCATGGGCTTTGGCGTGTATCTCTTTGGCCATAACCCGCCGTTTGTAAGGGCCGAGCTGGAGAAAGAACTCTTAAACGGGTTTCCTGTCGGGCCGATGTCGCAGCTGGCCGCAGAGAATGCCCTCTTAATAAGCGAGATGGCAGATGTAGAGCGAGTGGCCTTCTTTAATACCGGGACAGAGGCCGTTATGGCCGCAGTCCGTATTGCCCGTACCGTTACAGGCAGGGACAAGCTTGTGGTGTTCTCCGGCTCCTATCACGGCCACAGCGACGGAGTCCTTGCATCGGGTTATTTTGAAGGAGACGCTCTCATAACCGTTCCCCTCTCTCCAGGTACTCCACAGGGAATGGTTGACGATGTGTATGTCTTAGATTATGATGAGCCTTCCTCACTGGACTTTATTTATAAACACGGCAAAGAGATAGCCGCCGTCATGGTGGAACCGGTACAGAGCAGAAGGCCGGACTTACAGCCTGCCCAATTCCTCAGGAAACTGAGACAACTGACGCAGGACATCGGTAGTGCCCTGATATTCGACGAGATGATAACCGGCTTTCGAGTTCATCCCGGGGGCGCCCAGGCATGGTTTGCCGTAGAGGCCGACATCGTAACCTACGGCAAGGTCATTGGCGGGGGATTGCCCATAGGGGTCGTCGCGGGCAAGGCAAAGTATCTCGACGCCGTCGACGGAGGCATGTGGTCATTTGGCGATTCCTCCTATCCACAGAAGGAAAACACCCTGATTGCCGGCACATTCAATCACCACCCCCTTGCCATGGCAGGGGCAAAGGCGGTGCTGCAACACCTCAAACACACAGGGCCGACCCTACAGGAGGAGCTCAACCGCCGTACCGATAACCTTGCTGATAGAATAAACGGATACCTTGCCAAAGAGGGACTCTCCATACATATGGTTAACTTTGGTTCCCTATTCAGGATCGTCCTGAAGGGGGACGAGGAGCTGCTCAATTATCATCTCCTTGACCGCGGAATATACGTATGGGAAGGCAGGGCGTGTTTTCTCTCCACCGCCCACACCGACGATGACCTGAATGTCTTGGAGAACTCCGTAATAGACAGCATAGAGGAAATGAAAGCGGGTGGATTTCTCGGCAGTGTAAAACACAAGGCACGCAGTAGTGTATCCTCCCCTGTGTCTTTACCGGTATCCAGCGCCCAGAGGCGTCTTTATGCCTTAAGCCAATTCGAGGGGGGGCAGCTCAGCTACCATGTGCCGATTGTGTTTTTCATTGACGGCACGCTTGATGTGAAACGATTTGGCAGTCTGTTTAACCTCCTTGTGCACAGACACGAGAGTCTGCGAAGCGGTTTTGTTTTTGAAAACGGGGAGCCTGTCATGCGTATCTATGACAGCGTGGATTCAACCGTTGAATATGCAACCGTAACTGAAAATGCGATTGACGTATTTATAAGGGATTTCATAAGAGATTTCGATCTCTGCGCGGCGCCTTTATTCAGGGTATGTGTGGCTTATATATCAGATGGGAAACGCAGTGGCAGCCACCTGTGTATAATCGACGCCCATCACATCGTGTTTGACGGTATCTCTGCCGATATCCTGGTTGGCGAACTTATCAGGCTATATCGGGGGGAGGAGCTGCCCGCCCTTAAGATGCGGTACAGGGATTATGTAGAGTGGGAACATGGTTACAAAATCTCTGAGGAATATAAGTTACATGAAAAGTTCTGGCTCGATATGCTTTCTCAACATACCCCGGTACTGAATCTCCCAATGGACTTTCAGCGGCCAAAGGTGCGTTCCTTTAACGGCAGGAGACTGTTTATAACCATAGATGAAAAAAAGACGGCGGCGCTCAGGGAGTGTTCCGCTAAATGCAGCGCGTCTCTTTATGCCTTACTGTTTGCCGCCCACAGCGTGCTGCTTCATAAGCTCACCGGGCAGGGGGACTTGATTGTCGGCACTAATTTTGACGGCAGATTCCACGAAGACCTTATGGATGAAATTGGAATGTTTGTAAATACCCTTGCCATAAGGATGAGACCCGCCGGGGATAAACCCTTCGGCACCCTGGTCGGGGAAATAAAAGAGACCGTACTTCAGGCACTGGACTGCCAGAGTTTTCCTTTTGAGATACTTGCCGCTAAGCTTGGAGTTAAGCGGGATATGGGCAAAAACCCTCTCTTTGATACCATGTTCGTTTATGAGAAAGTCGACACTAAATCCGCCGTTACAGAGGATTTGATATTTACGAAGTATGACTTTTCCATAGATAAATCCATGTTTGACCTGACACACGAATTCCTGGATCTCGGGGGCACATTAAACATGTCCATGGAGTTTAATACGGCCTTATTCAAACCTGAGACCGTGGAGAGATTTCTGCGCTACTATGAAAACATCCTCAATTCTGTCTTAATGAACCCCGGCATTGCCATTTGCGATATAGACATACTTACCGGCGAGGAAAAAATACGGCTCATATCGGAATTCAATAGCACGGCCAAAGACTTTCCCCTGCATATGGCTATTGCGGATATATTTGAGGGCCAGGCGGAGAAAACCCCGGAGCACACGGCCATTGCCTTTGATGACAGGACATTTACATACCGCCGGTTAAATGAAGTGTCTAACAGGGTTGCCAATTATATAAGAAAACATCTTACGCTTGCCGAAGAGGAACTTATTGCCATACAGGCAGGGCGCTCCGAGTGGACAGTCATAGCCATGCTTGGGATACTGAAGGCCGGAGCCGCGTTTCTTCCCATAGACCCCGCCTATCCCGAGGACAGGATTGACTACATGATAGAGGACAGCGGCTGCCGTATCCTGCTTACACATTCAGACGATGTAAAAAGCGATAAACTTAAGGTAATTGACATAAGAAACATCGCCAGTGAAGACCTGAAAAACCCTGTAAGGCACACTCAGCCGTCCAGCCTGGCCTACGTCATATACACCTCCGGCACGACTGGCAGGCCTAAGGGCGTTATGATTGAACACGAGACCCTGGTGAATATGGCGCTCTCTCACATAGATTTTTTTGAAATCACCAGTTCGGACAGAATGCTGCAGTTTTCCTCGATGTCGTCGGACACATCGCTTTTTGAAATATTCCTTTCCCTGTTTGCCGGGGCCTGTGTCGTACTCATACAAAAGGAGACAATCTTTAACACCGCTGCCTTTATAGAATACATAGAAAAAATGGGCGTTACATTTTTGGCGCTTCCGCCTGTCTATCTTAACAGCCTGAACAAGGCCGAACTGAAAACGGTACGCGCCATAGCCTCGTGCGGCGCCCCGGCGGTTGTCGGTGACGCACTGTTTTATGGTAAAACCAAGGTGTTTTTCAACTCCTACGGCCCCACTGAAACCACGGTTGCCGTAACATACTACAGACTGGAGCCGGAGCGGCCATATGAAGCACACATCCCGATAGGTACCCCTATCTCAAACACATCCATTTATATTGTCGACGAATCGCTCAATTTAGTGCCGCTTGGCATCACAGGGGAGCTTTGCATAGGCGGTAAGTGCCTGGCCCGCGGATATAAGAATAAACCGGAGATGACGGCTGAAAAGTTCATAACCCTCAGGGGGCTGAGAGATCAAAGGCTATACAGGAGCGGCGATATGGGGCGCTGGCTGCCGGATGGAAATATCGAGTGTCTGGGCAGGAAAGACGACCAGGTAAAAGTAAGGGGCTACAGGGTAGAGTTAAGCGAGGTGGAATATGCCATCTCCACACACCCGCTGGTTATGGCCGTAGTGGTCGTGGCCCGGAAGTTTTCAGGCGAGACGCCGGAACTTATAGCCTATATAATAAAACAGGAGGGCCTCACAGTAACAGAGTTGAGGGCATATCTCGTACAACGCCTGCCAGACTATATGCTTCCCGCGTATATAGTTTCCCTCGATAAGTTTCCACTGTCGCCTAACAACAAGGTCGATAAAAAGGCGCTCCCCGATCCGCTTGGCTCCGGGGATAGCGGCTCAACCGCTGCCGCCGCCAATTTCAGGGAACCATCCACTGAGCCTGAAACGATTCTCATCAAACACCTTAAGACGATTCTCGATAGAAAGACGGTAAGCGTAACAGACGACTTCTTTGCCCTTGGCGGGGACTCGATAAAGGCGATACAGCTTATTTCGGCCCTTCACGCCGAGGGTATGTCCATTTCGGTACGAGACATATTTGAAAACCCGGTATTGGCCCATATGGCCCGGAGGATTTCCGGGGCCGCCCTGTCGGACCAGGGAACTGTTGCTGGCCGGATACCGTTGACTGCCATACAGGGGTGGTTTTTTGACAGGCCGATGGACGCGCTATCTTCCCACTATACACAGGCTGTTTTGCTAAACTGTGCCGACAGGCTCGACGAGGGGATTGTCTCTGAGGCCCTTGCAAAACTTGCAGCACACCATGACGCCCTCAGGATGAAGTATACCTTTTCCGATGGAGGTGTAATCCAGGAGTGCCTCCCCTATATAGAGGACATACCGGTTGAGACGGTCGTGCTTAGAGACGACTCCGATATTTCGGCGCTCTCTGCCGCAGTGCCTCCCACTATTAATATTAACGAGGGGCCGCTGTGTAAGGCCGTCATATATAAGGGCAGCCTGCATGATTCACTTTTAATAGTTATACACCATCTCGTTGTGGATGGCGTATCGTGGCGAATCCTCATAGAGGACCTCACAAACGCCTATGAGTCGATTGTTGAAAACCGGACGGTCGTCTTTCCACCCAAGACAGACTCATTCAAGGCGTGGGCGCTGGCCGTCATCACATATACCGGCTATGCCCTGAAAGACGGCAGGTTACAAAAAGAGGCCGACTACTGGAGGTCCATTTGCAAAACTGCCGTGGAGCCTATGAAGGCCGACTTTGGCAGCGGCAGTCACGGAGAGCTTAAAACGCTCAGCTTTATACTTGATGAAGGCACAACAAGGGACCTCCTGACAACGGCAAATACGCAGATGAGGGAGACTCTTCTTACCGCGCTGGCATTGTCGATGTCCGAAACTCAGGGGATAAAGGCCATAGTGGCAGAACTCGAAGGACACGGCAGAGAGGAGATAATCGAGGGGATTAACGTCTCCCGAACCGTCGGATGGTTTACCAGCGTCTATCCGGTAGTGCTGCACCCTCCAGAGGGCGGCAATCTGGAGGACTGCATAAGACATGTAAGGAAAACTCTCAGGGATGTGCCGCAAAACGGTATCAGTTATGGGATATTGAAATATCTCTCAGGGTATGATGCCCTTGCCTTTACCCCTCATGTGTCTTTTAACTATCTTGGTTCTTTCGATGGAAGACAAAAGGGGGGAGTCTTTGAGTTTTCCGATACCCCGGTTGAAAACACCATAAGCCAGGCCTTCAGAAACGATTCTGTTGTGAATGTGGAAGGATTTGTCGTTAACGGAAGGCTTCACGGCTCCATTGCCTATAACTCAGGTGTTTTCAGGGCAGAGGGCATTGCGGCACTGATTAAGGCCTACGAAAAAAATATAATTGCCCTGGCAACACACCAGACATGCCATACATTGTCCGATTTTACCGCCAGTGGGCTTGACTTAAAAGGATTCGAGGCAATCCAAAGACAACTACAACTCAGTGCCGGGCAGATTAAGGACATTTACAATCTCTCGCCAATGCAGGAGGGGATGCTGTTTCACAAGATGTATGACAAGGGCTCATCGAGCTATTTTGAGCAGGTCTCATTTACCGTTAAAGGGGCGCTTGATGTCAGTGCCTTTCAGCGGAGCTGGCAGAGTGTTTTTGACAGACACGACATCCTCAGGGCCATCTTCGTCCACTCGGACACGGCAGAGCCGTTGCAGGTAATTCCCACAGAGAGACAGATGGAGTGTCTGTACATGGATATGTCCGGTGAGGGCGGTAACGGTTTTTTAAGCGGCTACAGGGTGCAAGATAGGCAGAGAGGGTTTGACCTTACGCAGGAGCCTTTGATGCGCATATGTATCATAAAGCGGCACGACGGCGCATTTGACGTAGTGTGGAGCCATCATCATATAATTTTAGACGGGTGGTGTCTTGGCCTGATAATTACCGATTTGTTTCATGCCTATAGCGCCTTCAAAGAAGGGAACATTCCGGAATTCAAGCCTGCTGCCCGATACGGCGGCTACATCGGGTGGCTCAGAACACGCAATGCCAATATCATGGTCGATTATTGGAGAGGTTATCTGGACGGCTACAAGCGGACGGCTTTTTTTGGCGCCGGAGGCAGCCAGAGCCACAGCAGCAATGGCGGTGTCTCAGTCCTGAGCTTTTCTTTAGGAGAGGATGTAAGCGCGTGCATAGATGCCTTTGCAAAATCAACCGGTGTTACTATTAGTGCCGCGTTTCAGGGGCTGTGGTCAGTGCTGCTTAGTAAACATACCGGTGAGGATGACGTGGTATTTGGGCTTACAGTATCGGGGCGTCCCGTAGAGGTGCCTGAAGTGGAGAGGATGGTCGGCCTGTTTATAAACACCATCCCGGTGAGGGTCTCCATGGACGATGGCATTGCCTTCAGGGAACTCGCCAGAAACGTACAACATGATTTTATTAACGGAAAACCCCATCATTATCTATCCCTGGCTGACATTCAGGGCGTAACTCAATTCAAAAAAGGGCTCTTTGACCATGTCCTGGTATTTGAAAACTACCCGCTTGGAGGGCAGTTAACCGAAATCTCCAAATCAATGGGTATAGACCTCATCATAGACGACATTAAGACATACGAGGAGACCAACTACGCCTTAACCCTGGTTATCTACCCCGGGGCCAACATAACGGTTGATTTCTGTTATAATGCCGACACCATCGAAACCGAACTAATCGACTCCACCGCTTCAAGGTTGATTCAACTGGCAGGATACCTGTTGGACAAACCGGATATGCCGGTTAATGATGTGAAAAGACTGTTAACCAGCAGGGACGAACTCCAGCAACAGGATGATTTCCTCAGTTCAGCCGGCAAAATAGACGAGGATTTTTAATAGAGATGTGCGGGATTGCCGGAATATTTACTGCGCGCCCCGACGGGGGGATAGACGAGGATATACTGTCAAAAATGGGTAACGCCATTATCCACCGCGGCCCTGACGACACAGGGCTCCACCTGGAAAGACACATTGGCCTTATCTTCAGACGCCTTTCCATCGTAGACTTAGCCACCGGTAATCAGCCCATGTACAACGAGGACAAAACCATTGTGTCAGTCTGTAACGGTGAGATATTCAACTTCAGAGAGCTTAAGGCACAACTGCAAAGCCGGGGGCATATATTCCACACACACTGCGACGTGGAGGTCTTGGTTCATCTCTATGAGGAGTACGGAGATGGTTTTATAGAAAAACTAAACGGACAGTTTTCATTTGCCATCTATGATACGAGAAAAAAACGTCTGCTTCTTGCAAGAGACCAGGCCGGGATAACCCCGCTATTTTATACCGTGGCCAGCGGCGCTCTGGTGTTTGCCTCCGAGATAAAGGCCATTCTCTGCCATCCCCAGGTAAAAAAAGAGGTTGACCCGCGTGGACTTGACCAGGTGCTTTCTTTTCCGGGGCTTGTAAGCCCGACCACCATGTTTAAGGGAATATCGAGCCTGAGGCCGGGGCACTTCGTTGCCGCCTCCATACATGACGGCACAATACGCCTGAGTGAAAAAGAGTACTGGGATTTAATATACCCGCAGGAGCGGCAAGCAGGCTGCTATAAGGATGAGTCATTCTATGTGGAGAGGTTCGACGAGCTTTTCAGGCAATCCGTAAACTACAGGCTGATGGCAGATGTGCCGGTAGGATTTTACCTGAGCGGCGGACTTGACTCGTCCCTTATCGGCGCGGTTATTAAAGAACTCAGTCCGACAGAGAGGCGGCGCTCTTTTTCGATTGCCTTTAACGACAACGCCATAGATGAGAGGACATTTCAAAGACTCATGGCAGACTCCATAGGCTCTGCCCACTCCGAGGTGGTCTTTGACTGGCCTGACATAAGCACGCGCTTCAGAGACATGGTTTACCATGCCGAGTGTCCGGTAAAGGAGTCATACAATACCTGTTCGATGGCACTTTCTGAGCTGGTGAGAAAAAATGGACTTAAAGTGGTATTAACCGGTGAGGGCGCGGACGAGCTTTTTGCCGGGTACGTAGGATACAGGTTTGACAAACAAAGGGCGGCACAACCGGATAACGGCCTCGATGACACGGAAAAAATGCTCGAAGACGAAGAAAGGGAAAAACTCTGGGGCCACAGGGATTTTTTCTATGAAAAAAATCACTACTCATTCAGAGAAACCAAGCTTGCCCTGTACTCCGAGGCCCTGCGTGAAGGGTTTGACGACTTTGCAGCCGAGTGTGACGGCCTTGTGGATAAGTCCAGGCTCACCGGCAGGCACAGCGTTCACAAACGCTCCTATCTGGATTTCAAACTACGCCTCTCTGACCATCTGATAGGAGACCACGGCGACCGCATGGCCTATGCAAATTCCATAGAGGTACGCTACCCGTTTCTGGATGTAAACCTTATGGATTTCGCTAAGACCGTGCCTCCCGATTTAAAGCTCCGGGGGTTTACCGAAAAGTACATAGTTAAGAAAGTCTCCGAAAGATACCTTCCTCAGAAGATAATAAATCGTGAGAAATTCGGTTTTGTAGCCCCTGGAAGCCCATATCTCTTAAGGCAGGACATCGAATGGTTAAACGACACGCTGTCTTACGCAAAAATCAGGGAGCAGGGATATTTCGACCCCGACACCGTTGAGAGGTTAAAAAAGCAATACGCGGCCAGAGATTTTACGCTGAATCTGCCATTTGACAGCGACCTTCTGATGACCGTAATCAGCTTTGGCGTCTTTGCCGATGTATTCGATATGCCTCACTTATGAAGAACGCACAGTAGATGAAGAAAAAAATTCTTGGAATATTGGGCGGCATGGGGCCTATGGCGTCGGCCGAGTTTCTTATGACAATTTATGAAAACCGCGGCCCTGTACGTGTGGAGCAGGAAAACCCGGATGTCATCCTGTTCTCCTTAGCCTCCACTGCGGACAGAACGGCCGCCATATTGGGAGATAACGACAACTATCTCTACGACACACTCAAAGGCAATCTTGTACGATTACAGGCTGAGAATGTTCACAAGATTATTATATGCTGCTTTACTTCACACTATTTTTTACCGCGTCTTCCGGCGGAATTGACACAAAACATCGTTTCCATCGTCGATGTTACCCTGCGGGAAATAAAGAAAATACGCCGTCCCGCGTTGCTGCTTGCCTCCCTTGGCTGTTATGAAAAACAGGTCTTCCAGGCATCGGAACTATTTAAAAATGTCTCGGACTATGTTATAATCCCTGATGAAAAGGACAAAGCGGCAGTACACGACATTATTTATTCCGACCTTAAGGTCAACGCCAATAAAGGCCTGGCCTGTGAAAAGCTCAGGGTGCTTATGGCAAAATACGATACGGAGATTTTTATCGCAGGGTGTACGGAATTTCATATGCTTGTCAGATATATACAGTCTCATCGGCGGGACTGGGTGGGTTCTTTCATAGATCCGTTACTTGGCATAGCGCTGCACCTGGAGGATGTTTTAAATGGAAGATATCGATAAAAAAATACTGCACAGGGTCTTAGAAAGAACCGCCGCATTATATCCCGGCAATACTGCCATAGAGTACGGGGGGAAATCCGTTTCATACAAAGAACTAAATGACTGCGCGGATAATGCCGCAGAGGCCTTACTCAGCGCGGGGCTGCTCAAAGAGGGCATCGTCGGCACATTCGTCGAAAGCGGCCCGGCCTATGTGGCCGCCATAATCGGGATAATGAAGGCCGGCGGGGTATTTATGCCCATTGGCCCCGATACACCCGTTAACCGAATAGGCTATATGCTCAAAAAAACCACCCCTTCCGTTATCATCACTACCAGCGATAACGTCAGCAGGGTCAGGACAATCGTCTCTGCCAATAACGATGCCTGTGAGACAACCATACTCGTTATGGACAAGGACCTGAGACTCAGTCTGCCGGAAAATGGAACAGGTATTGCGAGGCGGCAACACCCCGGCGTAGTGGTGCATCACCCGGACGATGCCCTGTATATAATGTACACATCCGGCTCGACCGGAGAGCCAAAGGCTATTCTGGGCTGCAAGAAAAGCCTGAGCCACTTCATGCACTGGGAGGCCGCGGAGTTTGCCCTTGACTCCTCGGTACGGGCCACCCAGTTCGCGCCGATTACCTTCGATGCAAGCCTAAGAGATATATTCGTACCGCTTATCACCGGGGGGACTCTTTGCATTCCGGCCCCTGACACTAAAACTAATATACGAGAGCTGCTTCTGTGGCTCAATGAGCGCGCCATAACCCTGGTCCACTGTGTGCCGTCACTATTTAGGCTGCTTACAAAGGAACTCCAGTATCATGAGAACCGCTCCGAGATGCTGTCTTCCCTTAAGTACGTTCTTATGGCCGGTGAGCCGCTCTATGAAAGAGACGTAAAGAGGTGGATGGATACTGCGGGGACGGCAGTTGAGCTTGTGAACCTCTACGGGGCCAGCGAAACCACTCTTATCAAGACGTTTCAGAGAATCAGGGAAAGGCCGCAGGGCGATAATGCAATCATTCCCGTAGGGCAGCCGATTTCAAATACCGCCGTATTCATTATCAAAGGAAACCGCCTCTGCACAATCGGCGAGATTGGGGATATTTACATCAAAACCCCATTCACCACAAAAGGCTACTACGGAGACCCGGCACTCACGGCACAGAGTTTTGTAGTAAACCCGTTGACAGGCGTCCCCGGGGATATAGTATATAAGACCGGCGACCTCGGCAGATACCTGCCCGACAGGAGCGTTGAATTCATTGGCCGCATAGACACACAGGTAAAGGTAAACGGCATACGCATAGAGCTTGCCGAAATAGAAAAAAACCTGTTGGATTATCACGCAATAGACGAGGCCGTCGTCGTTGCCATCAAAGACACGGAAAATACGCTGGTCTGTTACTATACCGAAAAAACCGCAACCGGCCCGGGGGACATTGTCCGCTTCCTGGAGTTAACCCTTCCACAGTACATGATACCGGCTCTCTACGTAAGGCTCGAGACATTCCCACTAAATATAAACGGCAAAATAGATAAAAAGGCCCTGCCAAAGCCCGATGAACTCCTCTGGAGTGAATGCGTATCTCCTGCCTCCGAACTCGAGAGCGCGGTTGAACGAATATGGGCAGAGGTGCTGCAATTAAAGCGGGTAAGCGTTACGGCCCCTTTTTTTGAGACCGGCGGGCAGTCCCTTAAGGCCACAAGGATTGTATCCAGGCTCTACAGAGACCTCGGCGTGGAGGTCAGCCTTAAAGACTTCTTTGAAAATGACACGATAAGAAAGTTGTCAGGGTTCATTGCCACTGCTGAGAAAGGGCAGTGGCAGGCAGTGCTACCCATAGCCGCAAGGGAGCTTTATGATGTATCAAACGCTCAGCGCCGCCTCTGGATACTAAATAAACTCAAGCCCGATAACACGGCCTATAATATGCCGGGCGCTTATCTGTTACGAGGGCCGCTCGATGCAGACGCCCTTAAAGGCGCGTTTCAGGCGCTGCTCGAAAGACACGAGTCTCTGAGAACCACTTTTGTCGAAATAAACTCTGCCCCTATGCAGAAGATTAACACCGGGGCGTATCGGGGAATCGAGGAGATTGACTTAACCAGCCAAATTAACAACGAAGCTGCGGCCACAGAGATTGCAAGACAAGAAGCCATGACGCCGTTTAATCTGTCAGAGGGGCCGCTCATAAGGGCAAAACTCTTAAGGCTTGGCAATGAAAAACATGTTTTCATAATAAACATGCACCACATAATAGGCGATGCCCTCTCCATGCAGGTAATGGCCAGGGAAATAGGAATACTCTATGTCGCCTCTTTACCGGGAGGGCAAAAAAACCCCCTCGCGCCCCTAAGGATACAGTACAAGGATTACGCCGCATGGCAAAACACAGAGCTTCACGGCACGCACATGGAGCACGGCAAACGCTACTGGCATGAAAAACTCGCTGGTGAGCTATCTGCCCTGGCGCTCCCTGAGGACTATCCACGCCCCGCGGTCAAGACCTTTAACGGCGCCACTGTCTCCCTTTGCCTCGATAAGGCATTGGTGTCAGCCCTTACGACGCTTGCAAAGGACAAAGGGGCATCGCTTTTTATGGTACTCCTGGCCACACTTAAAATCCTGCTATACCGCTACACCGCCCAAAACGACATAATCGTCGGCACGGCGGTGGCAAACAGAGACCATGAAGACCTGCAAGCTCAGATAGGTTTTTATATCAATACCTTGCCCCTTAGAGATGACATATACGCCCATGATACCTTTGCCTCAGTCCTTGCCAAGGTCAAGCGTACAACCGGTGAGGCCCTTCAGCACCAGTCATACCCATTTGACACTGTCGTAGATTCCCTGTCTCTGAACCGTGACATCAGCCGCTCACCGATATTCGATGTGGCTATTAGCCTTAACGAGGAGACCGCCTCAGAAGAAGTATCAATTCCGGGGCTCGAGGTATCCGTGTTTTACGACGGCTGGGGAACAAGCAAGGTGGACGTCCTTTTTTCTTTTACAAGCTCACATGAGACGCTATCTCTCGATATAAATTACAACACAGACATTTTTAATAGAAATACCATAGAGGCAATGGCTTCACACTTCAACGTGCTGACAGGGGAGGCAATCCAAAGGCCGCATGACAAGATCAGCTCTCTCGAAATAATGACGGATAAAGAGAAACACTCCATACTTTTCGTATTCAACGCAAACATGGCCGTCTTCCCATCCGAGGCGTCAATCCCGGAACTTTTTGAGATACAGGCCAGGAGAACCCCACACAACACTGCCGTGTCCTTTGAGGGCAGAAAGGTAACATACGAAGGCCTCAGGATACTTGCCGACAACATAGGTGTATATCTTACGAACTCCTGCGGCGTGCAGCCCTCTGATGTAGTGGGGGTTATGATGAGGCGCTCCGAATGGGCACTGGCCGCGATTGTCGGCATAATGAAATCCGGCGCCGTTTATATGCCGATAGACACGGAACTGCCGGAGGAAAGGGTGAGTTTTATGCTCAAAAACAGCGGTTGCCGCATCGTGGCCGCGGATGCAGATATGGTATCGAAGGCCGGTAAACACCCTGGCACCAAGGTGATTTCTTTTGACGGCATTCCAATAAACGATACGGTTTCCTATGAGGGCAGGGCAGAGGCCGGTGCCATAGCATATCTCATTTACACTTCCGGATCGACGGGAAGGCCCAAGGGGGTTATGGTGAGACACCGCGGCTTTATTAACATGGCCCTTGACCAGATAAAAACCTTTGGAATCAAGGAGGGGGACACGATGCTGATGTTCGCCTCCCTGTCTTTTGACGCGTCGCTCTATGAGACCTTTCTTGCCCTCTTTGCCGGTGCGGCCGTTGCCATAGCAGGCAATGAAACAATAGCCGATACTGAAAAATTTATTAACTTCATAGAAACGGAGGCCGTAACGGCAGTAACCCTGCCACCGGTATATTTAAGCACACTGAATATGCACCCGCTGCCAACAGTGCGGACAATCATCACGGCAGGTGAGCCGGCCGGAGTCAGGGAAGCACTTTTTTATGCCAAAACGAAACGATATGTAAACGCCTACGGCCCCACTGAGGCATCCGTTTGTATTGCTTGCCACATCGTCGGGCCGGACAGGGAATACAGGGGCAGTATCCCTATAGGAAGGCCTCTGTCAAACCTCTCGATATATGTGCTTGACGACTCATTGAACCCGGTACCGTTGGGGGTACGAGGACAGATATGCGTAAGCGGCGCAGGAGTCGCCGCCGGATATATGAATGAACCGGATATGACTGCCGCCTCATTCGTTGAGCATTTTCTCGATACTAAACAACGTCTATATTTGACCGGAGACATGGGAAGGTGGCTTCCTGACGGCAACCTTGAGTTTTGCGGCAGAAGGGACACCCAGTTAAAGATTCGCGGCTATAGAATAGAGCCGGCAGAGGTGGAACACGCCCTTAAAGACATTGAAAATATAGAACAGGTTCATGTAACCGCCATTACACACGATGGTATGCCAAAGGAGCTTGCGGCATATTATACAACCGTTTCAAAGGCATCCGATGATGGCCTGGATGCCCATCGGCTTCGCACGGCTTTAGCCGGCAAACTTCCGGCATACATGATACCTGCCCATTTTATACACATAGGCGCATTTGCCCTTAACGCAAGCGGAAAGATTGATAAGTCCGCCCTGCCCCTGCCTGAAGACGTCCGTCCAGCAAATGTGGAAGAGACACCCACAGACCCTGTAGAGCTTCAGATACTCAATGCCTTTATCGGCGTCCTCGGCAAGAAACACATCGGCATATATGATAATTTCTTTACACTGGGCGGCGACTCTATTAAGGCCATTCAACTGGCGTCAAGGCTGGCCGCGGACGGCCTTGATATCGGGGTAAGCCATATTTACCAGCACCCCTGTGTTGCCCGGCTTGCGCCGCTGGCGGGGAAAAAGAGCCTTGGTGTGAAACAGCGGCAACTCACAGGGCCTGTCCCGCTTACGCCCGTTCAATCGTGGTTTTTCGAGACACACGTTAACACGGTTCATCACTTTAACCAGTCCGTTATGCTCAGGAGCGGGGGGCGGCTTGAGGCCTCCCTTGTGCGTAAGGTTCTTACGGAGATTACAGGACGTCACGATGCCCTCAGGATGAACTTTACCCGGGTAAATGGCTCGAAGAAAGTGCTTCAACAATATGGGCCAAACACAGGGTTTCCAGAATTGGAAGTAATGGATTTCAGAGGGGTTGAGGGGGCTATGGCCGAAATCACTGAACACGCAGAGAGTTTGGGAGCGGGATTTTCGCTGGAGACAGGCCCCCTTATAAAAGCCGCCATTTACAGGGTGGACGATGGCGATATGTTATTTATAACGATTCACCACCTTGTGGTGGATATGGTTTCATGGCGCATTCTTTTGGAAGATATATCGAGGGCATACGATGAGGTGGCAGAGGGAAGAGATTATAAATTTCCTCAAAAAACCGATTCTTTCAAGAGCTGGGCGGAGTTTCTGGCCTCATACGCGCAAAGCGACGAACTCCTCGGTGAAATATCATATTGGAGCCGTCTGGACGCGACCGATATAATGCCGCTTCCGCCGGATTTCGATAATTGCCCGAATGGCACTATCTCTGACATCAAGCGTACCGCATTCTCACTTTCGGAAATGTTTACCGATATGATTCTAACCCGTGCCGGGGCGGCATATAATACGGACATCCCCGACTTGCTCGTTACGGCACTTCTCAGGGCGCTTAAACTCTGGTGCGGCATCGAAAGGACGGCCATTGATATGGAATGGCACGGCAGGGGATGGATTACTGAAGATATTGACTTATCCCGTACTGTGGGCTGGTTTACCGCCCTGTATCCTGTCGTTTTAGCCCTGCCTCCGACTGATAATCCCGGGGCACAGATTAAATATATAAAAGAGGCGCTGCGCCAGGTTCCACAAAAGGGTATAGGATATGGTATTGTTAAATACATGACACCAACTAATCTTAAACAATCAATAACCGTTGACATAAAACCAAAGATTTGTTTTAATTACTTAGGGCAGTTTGAGCAGCTACCCTCTGAAAATCGCCTCAGGGTTGACAGCACATTCAATCTGTCCGATAGCAGCGGCAAGATGGAATTTCTCTATGATATGGATATTAACGCATATATTACGGATGGAAGGCTTAATGTGGCAATCTCGATGGATGGCAGCCGCTTCAAAGACGATACGGTTCAATATGTGGGGCACTGTTATGAAAAATCCCTGACAGAGCTTATAGAACACTGCGCTCTGGCCGAGGTTTCAGAGCTGACACCCGCAGACATAGACTATGATGGACTCAGCATAGAGGAGCTGGACATGGTATTGGATAATTTAGAGGACTGATGATCACGGAGAGTCAGATACAGAAAACAGTCGGCACAAAAGACAAGGCCATAGCTCTCAGGTATCTTCTGACTGTGGGGGAGCTATCCAGCCTCGGCGTCGACAATGAAAGTGCGGTAAGAGACTCTTTCCAACAACACGAAATTATTGACCTTGGAGGCAGAAAAGCCGGGTTGTATCCGGCCGCCGTCAAACGCTACCTGAGTCAAAGAGGCGTCGATTACTCGTTTCGCGTAGTTTCTCACATTAATCTGCGAGGTGGTATAGGCAAAACCACCGCCACTGTAACATGTGCCACAAGGGCGATACAGTATGGGTTCAAGGTATGTATCCTCGACCTTGACCCGCAGGGGTCGTCCTCGCTGCTCTTTGAAAAAATTCCCATAGATGGGGAACCTATTTTTTACGATATATGGAAAAATCCAGGGAAAATGGTCAGACATGCAATTAAGGACATCGAGGGGGGGCTTTCTATAGTTCCGTCCTCATTGGAAAATGCACTGCTGGACATGAGTCTGTCAAACCCGGCGGCGCAGAAAAACGCAGTCAAAGACGTATGCATGCAGCTGCGGTTGGCGGGTTTTGACATTGTTTTTGTGGACTCACCGCCCTCTTTGGGTGTGGCGGTTATATCCGCAATATGTGCCTCGGACATCGTTGTCGTTCCTATGTGCGAGGATGTTTTTTCACTTAAGGGACTTGAACTCACGCTCAATGAAATTGACTCCATATGCAGTGCCTTCAATCTCGCCAGGCCCCAAATAAGAATCCTCTATTCAAAATACGACAGAAGAGTGAAAATCACTATGGATGTTTTCAGGTATTTGTCCGAACACTATAACAACGAATTAATTACTGTGCCGATAAGGACAAGCACCGATTTTATAAAGGCTATGTCAAAGAGGGAGACCGTATTTGCCGGCCATAAAACGGGTACGGCAAGGGAGGATTATGACCGATACGTCCGGCAGTTACTTGGGATAACAATTCAGGGAACAGACAGGGAGAGCGGAAAATGACCGATAAAGAACAAGGAAGCGAATCCCAAAAGGAGCAAATCAGGGTTTCAAGGGCAAGAAGACGCCATTATCAATCTTCAACGGAGGAAAACACAATGACAGGAACAACTACGCAAATCGATGAAAAGGCAGTTGGCAAGGAAAACATTGACACTGTGAGCACTGAGGCCGGCTCCACGCTGTCTCAGGCAAAAAAAATCGTAAGAGACCATTCAATATTCTCAACCATACCTTCTTTGGTGCCGATTCCACTGCTTGATTGCGCAGCGGCTATGGCAGTACAGATAAGGATGCTGAAGAAATTAAGCAATCTCTACGGGGTGGAGTTTTCAAAGCAAAAGGTGAAATTAATAATCGCCGCGCTCATTGGCGGCCTTGGCACCGGTGCCGCGGCGGGCAGCCTGGTAAAGGCCATCCCTGTTGTAGGATTAGCCATAGGTGTGGGTTCGATGGCCGCGACATTTGGGGCAATAACCTATGCCATAGGCATTGTCTTCGTTAACCACTTTGAGACAGGCGGCACATTCCTGGATTTTGACCTTGAGAAAGGGAAAGAAGCGGTTAAATGCAGCCTTAGCAATGCCAGCTAAACACTATCGGCACAAGGAAGGAGAGCAGTAATGCAAACGACAGAAAAGCTTTTTTATAAGGAACCCTTTATGAGGGATTTTAAGGCAACCGTCGTGGATGTATCCAAGGGTATGGTCG
Organism: Nitrospirae bacterium MYbin6; assembly: GCA_002753305.1. Classification (GTDB taxonomy): domain Bacteria; phylum Nitrospirota; class Thermodesulfovibrionia; order Thermodesulfovibrionales; family Magnetobacteriaceae; genus Magnetominusculus. The sequence goes on along the minus strand of PEAC01000001.1, from coordinate 24,235 downwards.
TACTGGATAAGACACTATTTTTCCCTCAGGGCGGATACCAGGAGTTCGATAACGGGGTATTACGTAAAGGAGACACCGCGGCAAGTGTAACCGGCGTTACCGACGAGGGCGGCGTTGTATATCATAAGGTGGACTCACCGGGGATTTTTACCGCCGGTGATGAAATCGACGGCCAGATAGATTGGGACAAAAGATGGTACTTGTCCATACTGCACTCCGCCCAGCACGTTATCTCACGAATAGTGTTTAACCTGTATAAGGTTCACACAACACGCTCGGACTTCAGCGTAAATGGAGGGATGGTGTCCTTTTCCGTTAACTTCAATAACGACTGGACAGGGCCTGTGGAGGGGGAGCTTATGAAGATAGCCGAAATGGCCCTCCCACTGGAAAGACTCTTCGACGGAGCCAATATCAGCATTAAAATAGCAGACCTTGACACAAGCCCCTGCGGAGGTACTCACGTTACCACCACCCTGGACCTCCTCAGCGTGTACCTCCTGGGCACTGACAAGGGCAAGCTCCTCTTTGACGGCGGCAACCCCGGCTCGAAGCGGCTGAGGACATGTGCCAGAGAACACTTCAGAATTGCGAAAATGTATAATTTCCCCGAGGATCTCGTTAAGACCATCGGGGAGAATATCGATAATTTCAATGAGATGGATAAGGCCCTGGAAAACTATAAAAAGGAGGCCTTTGCCAATGCCTTCAAAGATGAAAACCTGGTAAGGATGGTAAAGGATTTCAGGGTATCCGTCATTGATAACAACGAGCTGGATACGAAGATTTTCAAAAAACTTACAAAAATGAAGGATACCGTATACACCTCTGATCTCTATCTTATATCGATAGACAAGAAAGTTATAGTGTATGCCATATCGGATGCCATTAGCGCCATAGACGTCTGTGCAGGGCTTATAAATGAATCCAATGGCATCACGGGAGGCGGCAACAGAAAGAAGGTGGATATGATGCTGGAGCGTGGTAATTTTCAGACAATCGTAGACGCGGTAATATCCAAATTAGAGGGAGGTGCTTGAAGAAGATTCAAAAAAGAATTCTGACAGATAACAAGGTCAGGGTTGAACACGTAAATTATATTCACGTGTATATAACAAAGCACTGTAACCTTCAATGTCCGCACTGTTTTACAAACTCCTCACCGTCGGAGCACTTTACGATGCCCCTGGATTTTTGGTTGGATGTTTTTAAACAAATGAGTGCCCTTGAGGTAAAAACAGTCCATATAGAAGGAGGTGAGCCGCTTCTTTACCCCGGAATAGAGAAATTGATCAGCTATATAGCCGACTCGAGAATAAAGGAGCTTCTTGTCGTATCAAACGGCATAGCGGCTACACGTGAGAAGTTAAACGAATTAATGCAGGCGGGCCTGAAAAAAATAGCCATTTCCCTGGACTCTATAGATGAGAATGTCCACAATGAACTCCGCGCGCCGTCTTTTAAATATGCTATGCGTGCTGTTGAGGATGCCGTCAGCCTTGGTTTTTACACAAGGGTAAGCTCCGTCATAACGAAAAAAAATATAGGTCTGATTGGCAAATTCCTCGACTACCTGAGAGATATTGGCGTAAACACGGTAAACCTCGACTGGTTTAACGGAGCCGGAAGAGGGGCTTGCCTCAAAGACGAATACGAGGTAACTTATAAGGACAAGGACCTCTTGCCTGAGTTTGAGTCCGCCATAGAGAATTTTATGAAAAACAGAGGCGGCTCCGGCACTACAATCAGCGTGGACCTTCCGCAGTGGTACGAAAGAACAGGCACTTTCCTGGTTACAGATCCTGTTCGCACCCACCACCTCAATTGTGACGGCATCGTCAAACAACTCTCCATAGATGAAAGGGGCAGAGTGTTCCCATGTTTTATATTCTCCGGCGGTCCGGACACAATAGGCAGTCTTACGGAAACCTCTCTGGAGGCTATCATCTACGACAGACAACGGCACCTTCCGGTACGCTGCCCTATAGGAGTCAGCAAACACATATTTTACCAGAGCACCAGGGACAATGAATAAACTCTACCTGGATATCATAGATAACTGCGAAAAAAGCCCCCACTCCGGCCGGGTGGAGTATAAGGCACTCAGGGCCGTATCGTCCATTCTATTCGATAACTACTCCATACAGCTTGTACTTGTCAATCATCTGTTACCGGAACTCCTGGAAAAAACACTCCACGACGATAGAAACTCCGATTTCAACTCCAGGGTGATTATCATACCTCCATCGGAATGCGCCCTCTATGAAGACAATGCATTTTCACCCCTGATTCATAAATACGTAGAATCCGGCTTCTGTGCTATCGCCATACATTACTGTTATACGCAGATGAACTCTATTTTAACAAAGACATTCGGCACCTTCTACAACGATGAGATACACAGGTTCAAAGACCCCGTGTTTAAGCTCGAACTCGGATTTGCCTCCCTGCTGTCAAGGACCAGATACACGGAACTGAATAAATTCCGCCTCGACTATGACGAACTGACCCTCTCCGTATCGCCTAAATATAAAAAACATGTCGAACCGTTGGTAACCGTCATGGACTTCCCCGTAGTTACCGTAAATGCCTGTGGGGACGGATACGCCTTTTCCTTCGGCTTTCATTCGTTTGAAGAGCCTGTCGTCGTTGAACTTTTCACATCCATCCTTCTCTATATCAATCACCGGCGCCGCGATGCCATAATAAAAGAGAACGCTATATGAAGGAATTGCTGCAACAGAGATTCGACATACGAAAACTGATAGGCGAGGGTATCTATAGCAAGGTTTACGAGGTGCTTGACCTCGTAAACGGAAACCCATGTGCCCTTAAAATATTTCTTGACAATACAGCCCTTTTACAAAACGAGGAGTGCGCGCTCAGATTCCTCAGAGAAATCGAGGTAATGAAAGGCGTCTCAAACAGCTACACCGTTGGCATTGTGGATGACGGCCTGAACGATGGCACATCTCTGTGGTACACGATGGAGCTTATGGAGGGTTCAATACGCGATCTCTTGCTTGCGGACAAGTTGGATACGGATATTCTTAGATACGCAGTTTCCGTGCAATGCCTCCTGTGCGTTGAGTCGGTTCATATGGAAGGCATTATACACAGGGACATCAAACCGGAAAATTTTCTTTTTAAATATGCCCCCGGCCATGAGCTGCCGTATATCTGCGTGTCCGACTTCGGGCACTGCCGTCCGGCCTCCGCCCGGTCCACTCTGACACGTACCGGCATTGGCTCCGAGCTATATGCCTCGCCTGAGTCCATGTATCTTGCAAGAAATGTAACCGTACGGTCGGATGTCTATTCGTTAGGCAAGGTTATTTATGAGATATTTACCGGAGTCCCGCTTGGAGCGCTATACGACGGCGGTTTCGATAAAAAATCCCCAAACTGGCTCTTCCCCCTCTGTTCGGAGGCAGCCAACAACAATCCGGCCCTGAGACACGAAAGCGTCTTTGATTTCGCGCTGGATTTCCTGTTTTATTTATTCGGCGACATCAGAAATCAAAGGGATATTCAGAAAATCATAGATATTGCTTTAAGAGTAACCGGCGAGATGTGCCTTGCAGACATACTGGCGTCAAACAGGGATAACCCCCTCAATATACTTGACATCCTTGCCACATGCGCCTTTCCATTTATAAAGGACGATGGTCTTCTTAAAATATACTCCGGCCATATAAGTAAAATATTTCTAAAGATAGACGAAACAACAATGAAAGGATTTCTTAAAATCTATGCGCAATCCATAGTAAACGGCAACTTCAGGTATGTGGAAATCGACCGGGACAGCTTTATCGAAAAAAGCAGGAGACTCAAAAGTTTCGCTTTTTATGCCCTGGAAAAATTCCTTTTCCCACAAGGGGTCAGCGACCCCCACGCGATAAAATGAAAAAGAACGTTAAAAACATCTATGCCCTGACCCCTCTTGCCGCCGGGATGCTTTATCATTACCTCTACGACCCCTCCTCGTCCACCTATTTTCAGCAGATGTGTTTCACCATATCGGGCCGGCTGGACTTGCGGGTATTGGAGGATTCATGGAATGAACTATTGAAGCGCCATGACGCCCTGAGAACGGTCTTTGTCTATAAAGGTGTACCTGAGCCGCTTCAGATTGTGCTCAAAGAAAGACGAATGAATTTCAAGTACGTGGATTTGAGCTTGGTTAATCCAGAGGAATCCGGCCTGGAAAGATGGAAGGAAGAGGACAGAAACTCCCCCTTTAATCTCACCAAAGACACACCCATGCGCGTTACGGTGCTCCGAACGGGGCAAGACCTGTACGAGGTAATATGGAGCTTTCACCATATATTGATGGATGGCTGGTGTGTGGGAATTATCCAGGAGGAGTTCTTTGAAATCTATAGCGCCCTGATTTCGGGGAAAGCCGTTACGCTGCCTCCGGCGGCACCATACGGTGTTTATATAAAATGGCTGAAAAAACATGATGCCGCGGCCGCGGCGCAATATTGGAAAGAGCGCTTGGCAGGGTACTGGCAAAGCACTTCTCTGCCATGGAAAAAACAGGATTATCGGCCAAAACCCTACTTGCTTAAAACGGTAACGGTTGAAGCCGATGAGGCAATTTCATTGTCTACGCTGGCCTCCACCTTGGGGATTACGGTTGTGTCGGTACTAAAGGCGCTCTGGGCAGTGCTGCTTGGGAAGTACAACAGTGTTTCCGATGTGGTATTCGGCCTGGTCGTCTCCGGCAGGCCCTCTGAAATCCCCTCAATAGAGCGAATGATTGGTTTATTTATAAATACGATTCCCGTAAGGGTTACCTTTAGCGGTAGAGAGAGTTTTATATCTCTGGCCCGCCGCATTCAAGACGAATCGATAGAAGACCAGAGTAACGAGCACTACTCACTTGCCGATATTGCGGCCTCCCATCCACTGAAGACTTCACTGTTTGACCATATACTCGTTTTTGAAAATTATCCGGTCAGCGAACCCGGCGATGGCGTCGTGCTGCCGGGGGGGGGCAGTGTAAAATCGTCGGGATTTTTCGAGCAGACAAACTATCCCCTCGAGGTAAGCATCTTACCAGGTAAGACACTCAGATTCTCTTTTGACGCTAACATATATAGCGAAAACGACATAAACGCAACCATCGGCCATTTATTACAACTAGCGCTGTGCGTTTGTAAAGACCCGTCCATAAGCATCGCCGATATGGATATGTTGACCGGGGTGGAGCGCCATGAAATTCTCTATAAATTCAACGGCAGCGATTCCACTAATGGCACAAGTACCATTACGGACACATTTCAACGGCAGGCGCTTCTGAGGCCCGATAAGACCGCGGTTGTCTCCGATGGCAGGCCCTTTTCATTTTCGCAGCTCAACGCAATGTCAAATCGTCTTGCCCATCACTTAAGAAACACCTTAGGGGTCAGGCCGGGCGACCTCGCAGGGATTATGATGGAGCGCTCTGAGTGGCTTGTTGCCGGGATTTTAGGAATCCTGAAGGCATCGGCCGCGTATGTGCCCATAGACCCGGGGCTTCCACTAAAACGGATCCTTTACATTGTGGGTAACAGCGGCTGTAAGGTGGTGGTTACCTCAGACAGATACGTCAGGGAATTCTCCGATACACTCAGCTGCGTCCTCTGTAACGTAACCAACATAGAGGAGGGCGGGGCTTCAAACCCGCCAAAGGAGATAACCCCGGAGTCACCGGCATATGTAACATACACCTCCGGGTCGACCGGCAATCCCAAAGGCGTAGTAGTTACCCACTCAAATGTCGTTTCGTTTTCAGCCAACATGGCAGGCGTTTTTGGACTTACCTCCGCTGACCGCATTTACGCGCTTACAACGGTTATTTTTGATATTTCTGTGCTCGAGCTTATAGAAAGCCTTCTTATCGGAATGACCGTGGTGCTCTCACAAGACGCTGAAACAGCCCACCCCCACAGGATATTACAAACGCTCAGGGAATCGGCCATTACCGCCTTTCAGGTTACGCCATCGAGATTAAAACTGCTTCTTGATGGCAGCGAGGTTGACGCCCTCAACACCCTCAGGGTATTAATAATAGGCGGAGAGCCGCTGCCCGCTGACCTCTTTGAGCGTATGAAACCGCTCTTTGGCACGGTCAATGTTTTTAATGTTTATGGACCTACGGAGACCACAATATGGTCAACCGGCAAAAGGCTGAACGACGGAGTGCTCAACATTGGAAGGCCCCTGTTAAACGAAGCCGTATATATTTTGTCCGCCGATGGCAGCCTTTTACCCCGCGAAGTGCCAGGGGAAATCTGCATAGGAGGGGCGGGGGTATCAAGGGGTTACTACAATCAGGAGCGGCTTACGGCAGATAAATTCATTGAAAATCCCCGCATAGGCAGAGGGCGTATATATAGAACCGGAGACCTCGGACGATGGCTTTCTACAGGGGAGCTTGAGTGCCTTGGCAGGACAGACGACCAGCTCAAGATTCGCGGCTACCGTGTAGAGCCGGGTGAGATAGAGGCGCGTATAAAGGGGCATAGCTCTGTCAGGGATGCCGCAGTTATTGCAACGGCAACGGATTCAACAGAGAAAGAACTCGTTGCCTTTACAATACTTAATAACACACTTGACAGAGAGCTTAACGAGTTGCAGCTGAGAGATTATCTGTCTCTGGCCTTGCCGGATTATATGATTCCCACCAGTTTTGAATTTATTGACAAGTTCCCTTATACAGCAAACGGCAAAATTGACAGAAAAACTCTCTCTACATACAGGACGACAGCCATATCGGCTACGCAGGAGTGCCCTGTAGCGCCGCGAAACAGCCTTGAAACAGTGATTGCCTCCATATGGCAATCCGTCTTAGGGCGGCAGGGGATAGGAATAAGGGATAATTTCTTTACTCTGGGCGGGCACAGCCTCAAGGCAATGCTGATAATGTCAAAAATTCACAGGGAACTCTCCATAGAACTGACACTGCGTGAAATAATGGAAAACCCCACAGTGCAATCCCTTGCAGGGATTTTATCACGCAAGACACATTCTGCGCTTGACGAGATACAACCGGTGCACAATTCAGGGGTTTATCCGCTTTCCCATTCACAGAGACGCATGTGGGTGTTAGAGCAGATGGACGAGGCGGCGGGGGCCTATAACATGATAACCGCATACCTGCTTGAGGGAGAACTGGATATATCCGTTTTGGCCAGGGCACTGAAAATCCTGGTTGAGCGTCATAACGCACTGACAAACACACTTGCAGCAACGAACACAGGCACCCCACGGCAGGCAGTAAAAGGCTCCGCCGGGTTTTCACTTCAGACCGATGATATCTCAGGCACAGCCGATGCCCTTGACGCGGCCCGGCTGATGGTTGAAGAGGAGGCGCTGCGGCCCATGGAACTATTTAAGGGACCGCTCTTTGTTGCCAAACACATCTTACTTTCTGAAAATAAGCACGTACTTATAATAAAGGCTCACCACATTGTTTGCGACGGATGGTCTTTCGGGATAATCATGCGGGAGTTAAAGACAATCTATGAAGCCCTGCTTAAAGGCAGCCATAACCACCTTGCCCCGTTAAAGATTGACTACGGAGATTATGTAGCATGGCAAGGCTCTCCAGACACGCTCGCAAGGATACAAAAAGACAGGCAGTACTGGCTGCAGAGGTTTTCCCCTTCCTCAGAGATTGTGCCGCTGAGATTGCCATTTGATTTTCCACGGCCACACAAGCAATCATTCCGTGGCAAGACCGTAAGCCGCCATATCGATGCCGCCGTATCGGAGAGGCTTCTCCTGATCGGCAAGACCCAGGGGGCAGGGGCTTTTTCAGTTTTTGTGGTTATCTTGAAAGCGCTTCTTTGCCGTTACTGTGGACAGAAAGATATAATTATCGGCACACCCGTTACCGGGCGAACTCACCCTGAGCTGCAAGGGCAGGTGGGGCTTTACGTCAACACCGTGGTGCTCAGGGACAAAATAGATGGCAGCGACAACTTTATCGCATTATTGAAAAAGATAAAAACCACCGTTGCCGGGGCATTTGACCACCAGAGTTACCCATTTGATTCCCTTGTCGGTGAGCTGACTCTTCCAAGGGATATTAACCGGCACCCGCTTTTTGACGTCATGGCCGTCTTCGATGAGGATGAGGAGCAGCCGGAGGAATCACCCGATGTCTTTGGAGAGAGGGTGATGATTTCAGAGCTTCCATTCGACTACAATGTGACAAAATTCGATCTCACTTTCCATTTTACGAAAAAACACGGGATAATCTCTTTAAATATAAACTATGCCACAGCAATGTTTATGGAGGGCACGATTACCAGTATGGCCGCCAATTTCGCGACCCTTGCCGCCTCGTTCTCAGGCGCCCCTCTTACCGCGTTAAAACACCTTCAGTTTGTAAGCGACGAGCAAACCAGGGTTTTACTTGATGCCCTTGCGGGCTTTGACGTCCCTTTTCCCACCGATAAAACCATTGTGGACGTTTTTATAGAAAGAGCGGCCAATTGCGCGGACAGGACTGCCATAACTACCAAAGGCGGTGATGTGAGTTATGCAGCGCTCAACCATGAAACCGATGCCCTGGCCGACATACTGGTTAAACGTTTTAATGTAAAGCGCGGTGACATGGCAGCGGTAATTCTCCCCCGAGGGCGCGCACTGGTAACGGCTGTTCTTGGAGTGCTGAAGGCAGGGGCCGTTTATCTGCCGCTCGATACGAATTTCCCTTATGAAAGACTTGATTACGTGCTAAGAGACAGTGCCTGCAAAGTCATACTGACTGAAAGCGGACTTCCAGTGTACGCACACTTAAAGGGCACGTACGAGGACATCGAGGTGGTTGATCTGTTAAATTTATCGCTTGATGAGGCGGCGAATTACCGGACTGGCGTTTTGCCGGCAGGCGGCCTTGCTTACGTGATATATACCTCCGGCTCTACAGGCAGGCCAAAGGGTGTAATGGTCGAACACGCAGGCTTTGTAAACATGGCATTAGAGCAGGTGAGGATATTTGCGATAGATAAGACAGACAGGGTGCTTCAGTTTGCCTCACCGTCTTTTGACGCCTCCATGTCAGAGATATTTATGGCACTTTTTGCGGGGGCCGCGTTGGTGCCGGTAGAGGAAAGGTATATTAGGGATCCATCAGGGTTTGCGGCCTTTGTAAGACAATACGGTGTTACCGTGGCTACAATCCCACCTGTGTACATGCAAACCCTTGAGAGAGACGCCCTAAGCACCATAAAAACTGTCATCACTGCCGGTGAGGCTGCAAATGTCAACGCGACTCTTGAAATTGCCAAAAGCAGCCGGTGCTTTAACGCCTACGGCCCTACCGAGGCGTCGGTCTGCGCGGCCATTCACGAAATCGGCAGGGAGGCCCGCTATGCAAACTCCATCCCCATAGGAAAGCCCATAGCGAATGTTTACGTATACGTGCTTGACGAAAATATGAACCTTCTGCCAGTGGGAGTAACCGGAGAGATATGTATTTCAGGGGTTTGCCTTGCAAGGGGTTATCTGAACAACGAGCCTCTTACGGCTGAGGTGTTTACAGATAATCCGTTTAAACCCGGCTATAGGCTCTATCGTACAGGGGACCTTGGCAGGTGGCTTCACACAGGGGAACTGGAGTTTCTGGGGAGAAAAGACGACCAGGTTAAAATACGTGGGTATCGCGTGGAGCCGCTAGAGGTTGAACGAGCGCTTGCCTCTTTTCCTAGTATAAAGAAGGCATCGGTTGTGGCCGTAGAATCCCCGGAGGGCAATGCACTTGCCGCCTACTTTACATCGGATGAAATACTGCCTGTGGCGGCCTTAAAAGAGTATATGAGAAAAACCCTGCCGGATTATATGATTCCGGCACACCTTATTCAGATTGACGGACTGCCGGTGACCATCAGCGGCAAGGTGGACAAAAAACTGCTGCCCCCAGTGGGAAGGGCCGCCATGCCTTCCACCACCCCGGAATATCGAAAACCACACACAGCGCTTGAAGCCGCAATCGCGTCCCTCTGGGAATTGGCCATTGGCAGGGCGGATATAGGGATACACGATAACTTCTTCGATATTGGCGGCAACAGCATAAGCGCCATCGCACTGGCGTCAAAACTACGGGAACGCTTTGACCCCAGGCTGCCTCTTACCATTATATTTGAATATCAAACCATTTACGCGCTTGCCAGTGGAATTGAAAATGTAGAAGGTTTTTATCGCTCCATCGATACAAATACGGCAGTGCTATTAAATGAAGACGGGGCATTTAACGTATACTTTTTGCCCCCTCTCACCGGATATGCCTTTGTGTACAGAGGCGTTGCAAAGAAACTTAAGGCCGTTACGGTGTATGGCTTTAACTACATAGCATCCGCGGACGTGCTCAGTATCTATGCGGCAGAGATTAAAAAAATACAAAGCGGCAGCCCCTGCATCCTTATTGGGCACTCAAGCGGCGGCAATCTCGCATTTGAGCTGTCGCGGTTACTTAACAATGACAGGATAATAGTTACCGATGTGATACTCATAGACTCATATAGACGGGTAAAAAAATCATGTCTTAACAACGTACAGCGGGAGGATGTGCTGCGTGAACACTATGAAAGTTTTTTTTCACACCTGAGCGGCAGCACTGCTCCCGGAGAACTTGTAAATGGGCAACTTGTAAAGAAAATCATTATGGAGCAGATGGCACACTATGCCGGTTATGTTGAGAGTGTGTTAAATGACGGGATTACCGCCTCCAACCTGCATATGATTCTCTCAACCGATGAAATCACGGAAGCCGGACACGACGTCTGCCACTACATGGAGCGTAACTGGAGCGGTTGTACAAGAAGGGGCCGTTATGTTATATATAAAGGATACGGACGCCATGCAGAGATGTTATCCGGGTTTAACGCGGAGAAAAATATTTCACTGGTTCAAGCTATTATTGACGGCATAGTAAGGCAGAGGTACTGCCTTATATAACATAAATCTGATAAAAAGGAGAATTTAATCATGGGTACAGGGAAGCTAAGTAAAGCAGTAGTTGCTATTGTAATTTTGTTGATGTCAGTATTTTGCTATAGTCCTATATCATCCGCAGATATATCTGCGGGTTGCTTACACTCGACGGGCATACAAAATGACGGCACTCTTTGGGCCTGGGGTTGGAATGCGTCGGGCCAATTAGGGGACGGCACTACTAACCCCATTGGAGTACCGGAACAGATAGGAAAGTCTACGAGTTGGTTATCGGTATCCGCGGGCTGTGGACACACGATGGGCATAAGATATGACGGCACTCTCTGGGCCTGGGGCGGCAATTCGTCAGGCCAATTAGGCGACGGCACGGTTATCGACAGATTAACCCCCATTCAGATAGGGACGTCCACGAACTGGGTAAAGGTATCGGCTGGTTCCTTGCACACGGTGGGCATACAAAATGACGGCACCCTTTGGGCATGGGGCGGGAATTCGTCGGGCCAATTAGGAGACGGCACTACTACCCATAAATACTCACCCGTACAGATAGGGACATCTACGAATTGGGCAAAGGTATCGGCTGGTTCTTTACACACAGCAGGAGTACAAAATGACGGCACTCTTTGGGTTTGGGGTGGCAATTCATTCGGCCAATTAGGAATCGGCACATATACCAATAGTAACTTACCCGTGCAGATAACGGCGTATACGAATTGGTCAAGCGTATTGGCAGGTGTATCTTCCACGCTAGGCATACAAAATGATGGCACTCTTTGGGCCTGGGGTGATAATTTATTTGGCCAATTGGCAAAAGATCAGTCTGTAGCGAAAACAAACTTAGTAACCTCTGCGTCTCAAATAAGCAGTACTTACGCCTCAACGGGGTTTGTGGGACAACAACCATTTCAGCAAACAGGCATGGCCCTGCTTGCGCAGGCAGGGCAACCATTGTATTCATACGCCTTATATGGTTGGGGCAGGAATAAAGAGGGGCAAATAGGAGACAACACGACCTCAAATGGCTATTCACTCAAACAGATAGGGACAGCCACTAACTGGTCAAACATAGCCGGCGGCCTGTATCACACCTTAGGCGTAAAAAATGACGGCACTCTTTGGGCTTGGGGTACTGATTCCTCAGGCCAACTAGGAGACAATACCACCACGGGGAACAGCCAAAACTTGCCGGTCCAAGCAGGGACATCTGCGAAGTGGATGGTCAACAACGACCCTGAAGCCAGAAAAGCGGCAAACGCAATGATCAACGAATTATATAATAAATATATTTCGTATTTTGGAGCAAAATCCGGAAGTGTAACTACACTGGCAACAGCGGCCGGCACCTACTATGTCCAAACGTGTACCAATGGCACTGGCCTGTTAGCATGGACAGATGGGTATATGTATTACAGCAATGGCAGCGGCTGGAACTGTTTCGGGATAAGTTGGAAAGACATTGTTACGGCAAGCGCCAAGATTAATGAAGTATATAGTCAATATATTTCGTATTTTGGAACAAAATTCGAAGGTGTAACCAGAGGGACAGCATCAGGTGGCGCGTACTATTTCCAATGGTTTACAAATGGTACCGCCCTGGTGGCATGGCCAGATGGATATATATATTACTGGAATGGCAGCAGCTGGAACAATATGTGGATAGTTTGGAATCCAAATGCGAATGCTGTATTCACATGTCCAGCCCCATCAGCCGTTGCAGACACCCTGACATCTTCTCAGGCTGCTCAGATACAGGCCATGATTACGGGAAGAACTGACAACGCGTCTTATGATAACGTACCGGGTATGGTGATGGGAATCAAAAGGGGAAATAATACGGCATGGTACGGCAAAGCCGGTTACTCGGATCTGACGAATAAAACCCCCATTCAATATACGGATAAGTTCAGAGTCGGCAGCGTATCGAAGACCTTCACAGCAACAGTGGTGTTGCAGCTAGCGCAGGAGGGAAAACTGTTATTGTCAGACACCCTGGCAAAATGGCTGCCCAATCTCGCCACCGTTTTAACGAATTATGACCTGAACGCGATAACCATAACAAATCTTCTCACCCACACAACCGGTATCCACACATATACTGACTTTAGCGATCCCATCTTTCAGGGTACCGTAGCAAACCCTTACAGAGTATGGCAAAGCAGTGAGGTCATGTCGGTGATAAACAGCCACTCTCCTGACTTTACGCCAGGAACCAACTGGGTGTATTCCAATTCAAATTACTACCTCCTGGGACTTATAATACAGGCGGTAACCGGCAACCCGTACGAACAGGAGGTAAAAACACGCATACTCGATGTACTTGGTATGACCAGCTCAGAGGTTGTATCCCCTGGGAATCCATACATAAGCGGCAGCTATGCCCACGGCTACTCGACGTATAACAACATCTCGTCATCGAAGCTGGAAGATGTCTCAATAGGCGACCCCTCATATCCATTTTCGGCAGGAAGCGTTATCTCTACCATTCCCGATCTGCTGAAATGGATTAATGCCCTCTATTATGGCACTTTACTCAACAGTACATATCATCAACTGCAGATGACCTTCATAAACCTCGACGACTTCGGCCAGGGCAGTTACAAATACGGAATGGGTTTTATGGTGGAGGAAGACTACTTTATTGGCGGGCACAGAGGGCAGATATTTGGTTATGACTGCTCGATTCAACATTACATCCCCTATGACTATGACATGGCAGTCTGTGTAAACAGGTCCCTTTTTGACGATGGCGTTCAATACAACAGTACCAATGCGCTTATTCTCTTTGACACTCTCTCAGTGCTTACTCCAAGCACCGCAAAGCCGCTGATGAAACGGCCTGAGGTTAAGCGGCCGGCTGTCAGGACACCATTAACGGAATACTAGACTACAAGTAACGGCAAAAACCGGCATCCATTCTGTTAGAATACGGATGGATGCCGGCAAGATGCTGTTGCGCTTCAGACGGAATACTCCTTCTCCCACTTACGTAAATAATCAATATGTTTATCGAAAAAACTTACATCAAACCAGCCCGTGCCGAAGTGTTTTGACGTGGAGAGGTTAAAGGAGATAAACTCGAAGTGTCTTACAAATAAAAAAACAGGTATCATTTTCAGTTCTGTCCTGCTTAGGTTTCTCTGCTGCCTGTATCCGTCAATATAGGTATTCCACAACCTTTTCCTGTTTCGTGAGTTTTTTATCAGTGCCCACAGGTTCCACAGAAACACCGACAAGTCGTAAATCCTCCAAAAACGGCAGCAATCGTCGAAGTCCATCAACATTACATTTCCCGTGTTACTCCACAACACGTTAGAAAGGTTCAGGTCTCCATGGCATATACCATACATTGGAGATTGCATGGGCAATTGCGCAATCTGTTTTCTTAATCTGTCGGCCAGGGCAGCCAGAAAATCGCGGTACCCGGTTTTATCGTACATGTTGTTTTGCAGATACTCGATTGGGCTTGTAAATATGTTATCGATGTTCAGGTGATACGATTGAAGCTTGAGTCCGTCATTGTCGCAACAGTTATGAAGAAGCGCCACAGTTCTGCCGTACTCATAAACCTGCCTCATGTCCTTGAGATTAAGCCGTTCGCCCTGGAGTCCGTCAAAAATGACAAGAGACCTCCTGCCTTCAGGGGCCTCGATAGTAAGCCTTTTTTTGCCATCTTTGGAAGTGAGCGGCAAGGATACGCAAATTTCATTTTTTCCCAGATTTTCAATCAGATACAATATATCGTCTATTTCCTTCCCGCTTTTACCGCCATAGCCGAATAATTTCATATAATACTTTCTATTACCGTCGCTGATAAGGTAAATATCGTTTGTATTGTGAAACAATAGTTCACACTTAACGTGCCCGCTGAAATCATACAAAGGCAGGATGTTCTCTTTAAGGGCATCCGTAGAAATTATCGAAGCATTCACCTGTAATACTTTTACTGCGTTATGTGCTTGACTCATAAATCCCTCCTGTTCATGTGCATTGTAACATATGCCGTGAGAGAAGTGAATGAACATTTATATCAGTTTTCCCGAAAGTTGCAAACATTTATACTAATGTGTTACCCTTTGCTGTGCTTGATACTCACGGGTACAGGGAAAATACTCTATAGATGAGACTATTAAGTTTCTTAACGGCTGAAACTGACCTCAGAAGCACCAGGGTTATTGTTATGTCCACCCTGGCAGGCGCTGCCAATGCTATGGTGGTGGTAATCATAAACAATGTCTCTCAGGATTTTTCCCAGCTTAATTTCAGGTCCGTTTTGATGTTTGCACTGTGTATTTTACTTTATGTAGTTACGAAGAAATATTCACTCTATGAGACAGCTGCAACTGTACGTACCGCCATGTACCGTTCCAATATCCGAATTTCCGATAAGATCAGGCGCACTTCCCTTATGTCTCTGGAGACGATAGGCAAGACACGAATATACACCACAATGGCTGAAAACACTGAGATCGTCTACGAGGCATCGAGAAAAATGGTCAACGGGTTGTCCTCCGTAGTAATGATCTTTTTCAGCTTCATTTATATAGCAGTACTTTCCATGGCCGCCTTCTGGTTTTCAATAGCCATGATAGCCAGCGCGATATTAATCTATATTGTGAATCAAAAAGCTATAAGTGAGGGGCTTCGCTCTGCCGCTAATAAAGAGGGCGAGTACTTTAACATTTTGAATCATATCATCGAGGGTTTTAAGGAAATCAAGATGAATGTGAAAAAAAGCGAGGATCTGTTAAGAAATTATCTTGATAAAATATCTCTTTCCACCAAAGACATCAAGATAGGCACAGAGAACAAAGTGATAGCCAACTACATATTTATTCAGATATTTTTCTATATACTCCTTGGCTCTGTCGTCTTTGTCCTGCCCCAGACTTCGGTAGTAACGCCGAGCATAGTAGGGCAGATAACCGCTGTCATACTCTTTATAATAGGTCCGCTTGGTAATGTGGTAGAGGCCATACCGCTTATACTGAAGGCAAACATGTCCCTTGAGCGCTTCGACAACCTGGAGAAACTTCTGGAAGACTCCGACGATATGAAACACACAGCCGCCGATTCAATTCTAAGGCATAAGAAGACATTCGATACGATAACCCTCAAAAGGGTTACCTTTCATTACCCTGAGAGTTCGGCAAAACAATCCTTCACTGTAGGGCCGATAGACTTGACTATCCAGCGGGGTGAAATCATCTTCATAGTCGGAGGAAACGGAAGCGGCAAGACGACCCTGCTTAAACTACTGACAGGGCTTTATTACCCTCAGTCGGGAACTATTATGGTGGACGATATTGCGGTAAATATGTCAAACTATACGTATTACAGAGACCTGATTTCAGTTATTTTCACGGAATCCCACGTCTTTGACAGGCTTTACGGCATAGATGAGGTTGACGAGACAAAGCTAAACGACCTTATGAATATGATGGAACTGACAGAGAAAACCTCGTACGCCGAGGGTAAGTTTACCGATATAAAACTCTCTACCGGACAGAGAAAAAGACTTGCATTAATTGAATCCATAATGGAAGACAGGCCTGCTTACATTCTTGATGAGGTAGCGGCTGACCAGGACCCGCATTTCAGGCGATACTTTTACGAGACCATCTTAAAGAAAATGCAGAATGAGGGCAAAACAATAATCGCGGCCACTCATGACGATAAATACTTTTACACCGCTAGCCGGGTACTTAAGATGGACTACGGCAAAATAACAGGGGACAGCCATCATGGTTAGGGCGGGTAAGTTTAAAACACTCTTAAACAGAATCATGGATTGTCTCAAGGACCACATTCCACAGATGCTGGTAACCCTTATCCTGATAACACTGTTGTTTGCATTTCTCTGGAATCGGATAGTTATCTCCATACAACCCGGAGAGGCAGGGGTACTTTATAAGAGATTTTCAGGCGGCACGGTGGTAGACAAGGTCTTTGGAGAGGGACTGCACCTGATATTCCCGTGGAATACGATGACCGTTTATGATGTCAGGTATAATATCGTTAAGTATAGTATGACTGCAATCACCAAACACGGGTTAGACATACAACTGGATGTAGCTATCAGATATCGTCCTGAATACGATCTGCTAGCCGTGCTTCATCAGGCAGTCGGGACTGATTATGTGAATAAAATAGTAAAACCTGAGGTAGAATCCGCATTAATTACCGTTGTAGGTGAATATAACAGCGATGATGCATACTCAAATAAACGTGTGATGCTCCAGTCAATCGTAGGCCAGAGCCTCAGGCAGGTATCCCGTAGATTTGTTCGCATAGACAGCGTTATGATAACAAAGATTACACTGCCTGAACAGATGCAAAAAGCCATTTTAGTTAAATTAGAGCAGGAACAGATAAATCTCGCATACAATTACAAGATAGAAATAGAGAAAAAAGAGGCTATCATAAAAAAGACAAGGGCCGGCGGCATAACGGCCTATAACGATATGATAAACGCCTCGTTAAATGAAAGCATATTAAGATATGAGGGGATAACTGCAACCAGAGAGATAGCGCAATCTCCAAACGCGAAGATTGTTGTCATAGGGGCCGGCAAGTCTGGCCTGCCGGTTATTCTGGACACGGGGAAATAAGGGGCCTGGGGGTTTGAAAAGGGCAGCCGCTTTTATCTCGTCCCTGTTTTGTATAGTATTACTTAACTCATGCAAAGGTTACATTGAAGAGACAAACGAACGGGGTAGAAAGGCTGAGGCCCATGGAAGGGATATTATTATTGGGGTAGTGGAATCTTCTCCGGTGACTGGCGACATGGTAGATGGTATCAGATTAGCGATAGAGGAATATAATGCAAAGGGCGGCTTTAAGGGTAGAAAAATCAGGTATATTGAAAGAGATGATATGCGTGAAACAAACAAAGCCCTAAAAATAGCCAATGAGTTTGCCAGGAATGAAGACGTCATAGCGGTTATAGGCCATATGGATTCATCAACTGCGATTCCCGCTTCAATAGTGTATGAATATAGCGGTATAGTTAATATTTCAACACGTGCGGCAGACCCTGATCTTACCCAGCATGGTTTTGAGTATGTGTTCAGAAACATCCCAACTTCCCGATATATTACTTTATGGTTGGCTAAATACGTGTATGACAAGAAGTATAATGAAATGGTAGTTATTGACGATAATACGGATTATGGCAGAGGATTAGCGAATTTTTTTCAGGTTTTTGCCTCAGACCTTGGTATCAAAATAAAACAATGGCTTGCATATGATATAAATCGTACAGACTACAGAGCTGTAATCAGCGAAATGATGGAAGGCAGCAAGTTCAACGCCGTATTTATTGCGGGAACACATCCTGCTGCCGCTGTCTTTATACGGCAAGCCCGTGAAATGGGTGTAAAGGTGCCTTTTATAATATGGGCCTCCCATTCGGCTGAGCTTTGGGAAATCGCAGGAGAATCCTCGGAGGGTGTTGTAACGCCGGCCATGTTTAATTATAATGACAACAGTACCAAGACCAGGGAATTTGTCAAGCACTTCAAGGCAAGATTTAATAGGATGCCAAAGGAGATGGCAGCCAGGGGATATGACGCCGTAGAGCTTATAATCTATGGTTTTACCAAAGGCAACACGACAAGGCCCGCAGTAATTGCGGCAAATATCAGATTTATCGAAAACTGGGATAGTGTTTTCGGTTCGTATGACATGAGAGAAAATGGTGATATCGGCGATATAATAATATACTTCGCGACCATGCACGATAGCAGGTTCGAGTTGGATGATGCCGATAAAACAGAGACATTCGCAGAGGTGGAAAAGTTTTTTAATGAAAAGATAAAGGACATAAACAAGGAGAAAGATAGATGATTCAATATGTTTTATTTTACGTATTGGCAAGCCTGATAATTGCCATATTCGGAGTAAACAGAAAGTTCGGATTCTGGGGTTATCTCTTTGCTTCCCTGCTTTTTTCGCCTTTCATTGGGGTAATCCTGTTATTGGCTTCGGATAGAAAGAAAAAACAAGATTGCCTTTGAGCATGTCGAAACAGGATTTAAGAGTACTCATGCGACACGAAATGGATAAAAGGGATATGGTTACCCTGTTTTGCTTCCCCTTTGCCGGGGGCAGCTCGTATTCATACAGGGATTTACATGGGCTTACGGGAGATTTCATCGAAATCGTCCCCCTTGAACTTCAGGGGCGCGGGCGAAAATATGGCACACCATTGCTGACAAACATTCACGACATAGCAGCGGGGCTATACACAGGTATAAAAGACAAATTAAGCGCCAGATACGCCTTCTGGGGACACAGCATGGGGGGATGGTTGGCCTATCTGATAATTAAGAAAATAATAGCCGAAAATATACCGCCCCCGGAACACTTCTTTATCAGTGGATGTGAGGCGCCGTCGGTTGATACCAGCAGAAGGGACCGCCATACACTCCCAAAGAATGAACTCATGGCACTGCTGAGGAAATATAACGGCTGCCCGGTTGAAGTGCTTGAAAACGAAGAGCTTATGGATATGTTCGAGCCTATCATCAGGGCCGATTTTAAGGCCGTGGAGACCTATATACATGAACCCGCCGCTCCGCTGAATCTACCCATGACGGTAATGAGGGGGTTGCAGGAGGAGATAAGTTATAGAGACGTACTGAAATGGCAGGAGGAGACGGTTCATAAAATAAAATTATTACAATTCCCCGGCGCCCATTTTTTTATTTACGACCACTTACCGGAGATAGGCAGAATAATTACCGATACCCTTGGGAAAAATATCCCGGGCTAATACAGGGCATGGTCGTTATTCAATATATCCGTTTCGATGAACAACTTCCAGGGGCACTCTTTGAGTTATATCTCAACACGATGCCTGAGAAGGACAGGCAGAGTATCACAAGGTTTCTCAGATGGCAGGACAAAGAGGCAGCCCTGTATGGCAAGGCCCTTCTTATGGCAGGGCTGAGGGGATTCTTTAAATCCTCTGATTGCAGTCTCCACGATATATCGACAAATGAATGGGGGCGGCCATTTTTCAAAAACTCCAAAATCGATTTCAATATATCTCACACCGATGGTTGTGTCGTTTGTATCATAACGGACGAGGGCAGGGCAGGGATAGACATAGAATTAATCAGGGCTATCGATACGGATGATTTTCGGAGGCATATGAACGATAAACAGTGGCAGGAAATAGCCGCAGACGGCAGCTACGTGAGTTTTTACAAGTACTGGACCATGAAAGAGAGTGTAATCAAGGGCGAGGGCAGGGGGCTTTCCATCCCATTAGCGGATGTGCTGACGGACACGCAGGGTACGGCTGCACTTTATGGTTACAGGTGGAACCTTACGGAGGTTTTTATAGACAACCGATATGTATGTTACGCCGCCACCGATTTTTCAATCGAACCCGGGATTATAGCCGCCGAGGTCTGCCTGAGGGACATCCCTGTCAGCGTTTTACAATAGGTCTTTCCTTATCAACTCCTCCAGTTCGCCATCGCTTAAGGCATCTATATAATCGAGGTTATTTGGGTCTTTCAATGATGCGGCCACTTTTTCATCACTCTTTACGGAGTTATCCTTTCCAAAAAATTCATTTTTCAGATAATTCGATATAGCCCTTATTGTGGGGTAGCTAAAGAGAAATCCTACGGGCAGCGAAATGTCGAGATCCTTTGAGACAAGATTGCTAAACTCCACGCTCATAAGAGAATCAAACCCCTGCTCCATAAGAGGTTCCTCCATTGAAACCTGAGTGCTTTCGTCAGAGCCAAGTACCTTATAGACTGCCGCCTTAATATAAGAGACTATAATTGAGGGCACCTCTTCAGAGGATGCCCCTCTGATTTTTTTAAGAATCTCCGATTCATGCAAGCTTTGTTCCTGCACAGCGGCTAAGGAATCCCTTGACGCGGCGCCGGATATTTCAGAGTAGAGAGATTCCAAAAATCCTGCGTCCGCCTCATAAGGCAGCCTGGTCAGGTAAGTATGCCAGTTTACATCAACGACACAGGTGTTTGCGTGCGTGTCGTAAAGGAGTTTTTCCAAAATGGCCAATCCATCTTTTATCTCTATTTTATTGAAACCCGATTTTTCTGTTTTCAGCGTACTTTCAGGCCTTCCAGCGGCCATCCCCGCACCTGCCCATGGTCCCCACTCTATGGCGATAGTCCTTATACCGCAGCCGGATATATAGTATGCCGCGCTATCAAGGAAGGCATTAGCGCCCGCGTAGTTGGCCTGCCCGGCACTTCCCAAAACAGAAGAGGCGGACGAAAAAAGTACAAGGAAATCAATATCGGTGTTTTTAATAATGTTATAAAGATTCCATGTGCCGCAGACCTTTGGCCCCATTACCCGCCTGAATCTCTCCGCGTCCTGGTTCAGGATTACGCTGTCTTCCAGGACACCGGCGGCATGAAAGACACCCCTTACCGGCGGCATTGCCCCACCTATGGCGCTAAAGAGCCGCTCGACGTCTTCCAAAACGGAGACATCGGCTGAGACCGCCATCACAGAGACTCCCTGGCCCTGAAGCCGGGATATTTTTTCACGGGCCTCTAACCCTGCCTCACGCCTGCCTGCCAGCGCTATGTGCCTGGCCCCCATTTCCACAAGCCACGAGCATAGCTCAAGCCCCAGGGCGCCCAGGCCTCCCGTTACCACATACGTTGCATCACTACATATAATCCCTCGTTTAATCTGCTCATTTCTTATATTACCCATATCCAGTACCACTTTGCCTACGTGTTTGGATGCAGCCATGTACCTGAAGGCCGCTACCGCATCAGTTATGGGAAATACCTTATGAATCAGGGGGGGCAGCGCTCCGGCGTTGACATGTGATGTAATATCTCTTAACATTGCACTTATAACCGATGGCGACACCTCACCCAGGTCAAAGCTATGATACGATATATCTGGCCGGAAACGCCTTGCCTCCTCTTCAGTCCATATGCCTATCTTACCTATCTCTATGAAACTGCCGCCTTCTTTGAGTACGCTCAGGCCTTTGGGGATATATTCACCATTCAGACTGTTTAGCACCATGACCACGCCACGCCCGCCGGTAAGGGCCATTACCTCGTCGGAGAAATCCAGGCTCCGGGAGTCCATTATGTGCTTAACACCCTGTGCCCTCAGGAAGTCCCACTTGCCGCGGCTGGCGGTTGCGTAAATAGTCGCATTAACCATCTTTGCCAGGTTTAGCGCGGCAAGTCCCACGCCTCCCGCCGCTGCGTGAATCAGCACACTGTCCCCGGCCCTGAGCCTGCAAAGCACTATGACGCCATACCACGCGGTAAGATATGCTAGCGGTAGTGTGGCAGATTCATTGTAGCTCATATTTTCAGGCATTGGCGATACAAAATCACTGTCTACTGTCGTATAGGCAGAGAATGTCCCGCTTACCGGGGCCGCTATAACCGGGTCTCCGGGTCTTATGTCCTTTACCTCTGAGCCAATGCGGCTGACTACGCCCGAGCACTCAAAGCCAAATGCAACCTCCTGTGCCGTCTTGCCTCTGGAGAACTCCCTGAGCATCCCGAGGGCATTGAGCACATCCCGGAAATTAAGCCCCGCTGCCTTTACCTCTATTTCCACCTCGTTTCCGGAAGGACTCACCCTGTCTGCCGGTTTAAGCGAAAGGGCGTCCATTGTGCCGTACTCACTGAGTCTTAGCGCAGTGTTTTCGGCCTCCGGCACCGGTGCGGCACTGAGTCCGCGCCTCTTTAAGCGGCAACAATACCTCTTTCCGTCCCTAAGGGCTGTCTGCCGCTGCCTGCCGCCATGAAACAGCTCGTTATAAAGAAACAAACCCTCGCTCTGCCCGGGAATCGCCGCAAGATCTACCAATATGCTATCAAGCTCGGGATGCTCAATAAATAATACACGCCCAAAACCCCATACCGGAGCCTGCCAGGGCCGTACATTGTTCACTCTGTCCTGCCCGACGGGCCATACCCCGCGGGTTGCTGCCATAAGTCTTGTTGCCCTGCCATGTTTTACAAGCACCTGCACCGTATGGAGCAGGCCAATGACTCCGATGTCCTGCTGCTCCTTTATATAGCTCAGGCCGCCATCAGGGTTTGTAACTGCCGCACCCCATAAATAAACAACTCCGGAGAGCCTGCCAAATGCGGAAAACAGCTTCTCGAAATCACCGGCAGATTGAGGATTCACCTCGCAGCCCTCCCCGCCGGGAAGTTCTCTGTACGCGGCCCCTGGCCCTACAATGACGCACTCCAACCCGTTTTCCCTAAAATGTGACGCCAGCTCCATTCCAAGCGCGTCTCTGTCGCTAAACACTACCCATTGGCCGCTCTGCACAGGTAAATCCGCAGTCTGATGAGCTGCCTCTGAATCCCTCCTTTCCCAGTATATCTCGTAAAGAAAATCATCCAGCCTTGCCTCACTCTTACGTATGAGTTTAGTTCTATCTGCCTTCTTAGCCGTAAGCCCTTCCATAAACATTACCGGTGTGCCGTCATCCCTATAAACGGTAAAGTCAAGTTTCATTTCATTGTCTGTTGTCGATATTGTCCTGGCATGGCTCCACAGTTTTGTTACAGGCTGGAGCCTTGCCGTTAATGTCCCGATGCCCACGGGAAGAAAGTTTTCCGTAGTTGTATGGCTTATTAACGCAAAGGCCGTTTGCAGGGCGGCATCTATGGCTATGGGATGTGTATTGTATGTGGATGAATCCACGGAAGCACTCAAAATAATCAGGCCAAGGGCCTCGCCATCTCCTGTCCATAATTTTTGTATCGCCCGAAAGTCAGGCCCATACTGCAGGCCTCGTGAGGCGAATTGCCTGTAAATATCCGATACTTCCAGCTCTTGAGCACATCTGCTTTGTACAGACGCCAGTGCCTCCGGATTTTCGGCCGTGGTGGTGCTGACTGCGGAAATTGTCCCGCCTGCATGTAAAAGCCACGGCAAGCCGTCATCGATAGTTTCTAAACGGCTGAATATTTTAAAGGTAAACCCGCTGTTATCATTTTCAGGCATAATAAGGGTTTGAATCTTTGTGCCGCGCTCATTTTCCGAAATAGTTAAGGGATGGAAAATTTTAAAGTTACTCAGGGTTATCGTTTCAGACCTGGTTAAATATTTACCGGCGGCAAGGGCCATTTCGATATAGACGGTGCCCGGTACAACTGCGTATTCGTAAATGCGGTGTTGTTTTATAAAATCGGGTGATTCATAAGTTAGCCTGTTCTCAAAGACAATGTCCCCTGTCGATAGCGAAAGCCTTACGCCCAGAAGGGAATTGGAGTTGCCTGGTGCTATTTGTGTC
>PEAC01000195.1 GCA_002753305.1 Nitrospirae bacterium MYbin6 | reverse complement strand
TCTTGCGAATTACTTACTTGCGCTAATGTTTTGTATCCGTGTACCAGCACGGAATAATAATTGATACATGCAAGTCAATCCCACTGCATATAGCCTGCGGTCTAAAGTTTTTGTCAAACTTTTTTCAAAAAGTTTGCCGCCGGAGGCTCTTTTATCTTTATCTTTATCTTTATCTTTTTTTTTCTTGTCCGTTGGACTCAGGAGGATACCAGTGGATTGCCTTGACCCCGACTTTTTAATAAAGGTCCTTGAGAAAAGCCCACAAGGCATTATCATTCTCAGCCAGGACACGAGAATTCTCTTCTGGAACAGGTGGATGGAGAAGACCTCCCGCCTTGCCTTCAAAGAGGTGGAAGGCAGGGTATTCATCGAGGTCTTTCCCGAACTGGCTTCTTCCCGAATAACCAAAGGCATTGCCATTACCAGCACTCCTGATACAGGCACGACCTTTCGCTTGTCCATACCCCAGACCATGTCCATCGTGCCTGTCCTTCTTGTTCGCTCTCACACCGGCCTCTTTGCCATACCCCAGGCCGGTGTGGTGGAACTCCTCTCTTTTTACGGCGATGAGGTGAGAGAGAACATAGAGGGCAAGATGCAATCCCCCATGGTTCGTGTTCGGGGCACTCTGGCCCCGGTGGTGAGGCTTGAAGAGGCTTTGCGTTTTTCACAAAACCGCCATCCGGAGAATTCTTTTTTCAACCTGCGCTCCCGAAAGGAATGCCATATCGTTGTACTTCATACGGAAGAGGGTGATTTCGGCCTGGAAGTGGACCGTATAGAAGAGCCGGCAAGTCTCGTGGTCAAGCCCGTGATACGGCTCTTTTCCACCATCTCCATACTGGCCGGAACAGCAGTGATGCCAGACGGGACTATCTCTTTCCTTCTGAATGTTGCCGAATTGGCTAAAACCAGAGAGCCATCACACAGCCACTAAGAGTAAAGGAGACTATCATGGACCAGAAAATCGTTCTTATCGTAGACGACAGCAGCCTTGCCCGTATGATGATGAAGAACATCATCATTCAGTCCTTTCCCCAATGGACGATCCTTGAGGCGAAAAATGCAGAAGAATGCCTGGCTCACGTAAAAGACAACAAGGTGGCTCTGGCCCTCCTTGATTTCAACATGCCAGGCATGAACGGCATAGACCTTGCCGCAGAACTCATGGATATACAGCCGGACTTGAGCATACACATCGTAACCGCCAATATACAGGAGAAAATGAAGCTACGGGCAGACGCCATGGGCATTGGTTTCATACGCAAGCCCGTGTCACTGGAAAAACTCTCCGAAGCCATGGCGGCAGGATAAAAGCCCATGACAGACTTCAATGAACTCGAACAGGATGTTCTCAAGGAGTCTTTCAATATAGGGGCAGGCCTTGCCGCTGATTCCCTCAGCTCCATGGTCGGCGAGGAAGTGGAGATATCGATTCCAGACCTCCAGATACTCTCTAAAAGAGCGGCCATCGATCTGTTGAAGGAAAGCATACTTCCAAACTCGAGGCTGATCCAACAAAAATTTCAAAGCACTTCGGCAAAATCGCCCATTTCAGGCTATGCCTATCTTTTCTTTCCTGAAGCGAACAGCCGGGCCCTGGTACACACCCTGACCGGCATGACCCCTTCTTCCGAGGATTTCAGTGCTACGGAAAAGGAGGTGCTCAATGAGGTGGGCAATATTATCCTGAACGCCTGCCTGGGCAGTTTTGCCAATATCCTGGAGGATGAATTCGATTGCGCCATTCCAGAAGTGTCTGTAGACGACTCCTGCAGCGCACTCCTTTCCATGGTGCGCGCCTCTTGCGGACCACCAGAGGACAGACGAAAAACCGGCAGGGAGCGGCGAATGCCTGCTGAAAAACAGGATAAGGTCTTGAAACTGACCATCTACTTTCAAACAAAACAGCGTACCATTGCAGGCGATGTCATGCTCTTTCTGGACCTGACCGCACTTCCGGGCCTGAGAGAGGAGATCGGCAAGGTAGTAAAACGGTATGGCGGATGAACCCCCTATATTCAAGTACAAACCGTCCCCGCGGAATGAGGACACAGAACAGGCAGGAGTGAGAGAACGATGGAATTGGACGAGATGGAGCAAGACGCTTTGAAGGAATTTTTCAATCTGGGGCTTGGCATGGCCGCCGACTCCCTCAGCCAGATGGTCAAGAAGGAGATACTGCTTTCCCTGCCGCAACTGGCCCTGGTCAACCAAGTCCAGGCAATCAGCCTCGTAGACCATCACGAAGAGGAACGGCTCGTAGCAGTGAGGCAGAATTTCACAGGGGAACTCTCCGGAACGGCTCTTTTAATTTTTCCCGGCGGCAAGAGCCTTGAACTCGTCAG
Organism: Nitrospirae bacterium MYbin6; assembly: GCA_002753305.1. Classification (GTDB taxonomy): domain Bacteria; phylum Nitrospirota; class Thermodesulfovibrionia; order Thermodesulfovibrionales; family Magnetobacteriaceae; genus Magnetominusculus. The sequence continues at coordinate 708 of PEAC01000195.1, read as the reverse complement.
GACTCTTCTTGGAGAAACCGTCCCCTTGGAGGCCCTTACTGAACTCGAACAGGAAACCCTCCTTGATGTGGGCAACGTGATCCTCAATGCCTTCCTTTCAAGCTTTACCCAGATGATCGCCCTTGACTTCGAGTTTGAAGCTGCCGAGTTCCTTAAAGCCAGTACAGGAACCCTCCTCGATTTTTCCTCTCACCACAGGGCGTATCAAGGCAAAGGCTCACCCAGCAGCCCTGTTGAACCGGAACAGGCCTTCTTCCTTATGATGGACTTCAAAACCGCTGACGATGAAAACATCCAAAACTCCTTACGGGGCTACGTGGTGCTGCTTTTCTCACAAGAGGCTATGATTATTTTGAAAAAAGAACTCAACCGTATTCTGTCTCAGTTTTAAAGGATTAAGGAATAAAGAATAAGGAATAAAGAATAAAGAATTAAAGAATAAAAGAGCCTCCGGCGGCAAACTTTTGAAAAAGTTTGACAAAACTTTTAGACCGCAGGCTATATACAACGGGATATAGGTGAATTGATCAATTTTATTATTCACTTTGCTTAAAAATAAGGACATTGACACACAACGTATGTACTATAAAAGAATCGTATCCGTTCACCAGCACGGAATAAAAATTGATACATGCAAGTCAATCCCACTGCATATAGCCTGCGGTCTAAAGTTTTTGTCAAACTTTTTTCAAAAAGTTTGCCGCCGGA
>PEAC01000024.1 GCA_002753305.1 Nitrospirae bacterium MYbin6 | reverse complement strand
TTCATCCCCTATCTCCGAGACGAGAACGATGAATTCATCCCCTCCCATGCGTCCAATAATGTCCGCTCCACGAAACGTATCTTTAAGTACGTCTGCCGCCGCCTTAATTATAATGTCGCCGTCCTTGTGGCCCCTTGTGTCGTTTATGTGTTTAAGTCCGTCAAGGTCTAAAAACACTATCAACATTTGCTTGTTATATCTTGCGGCTATTCTGAACTGCTGCTCTGCCAGTGTGTAAAAACCTCGCCGGTTATAGAGGCCGGTAAGCTCGTCCACTATGGACAGGGTATGGAGTTTTTCCCTTAATACCGCTATCTCGGTTACGTCCGTCCCAATGCAGATGATACTATTTGGGGAGCCGTCGTCCTTATAGAGGCATGTAGAGTTCCAGTTTATGTATTTTACCGAGCTGCTGCCCGTGCTGGATTTTACCTCGAGATTGCTTATGTCACATAGAGATAGAATGTTGTCGAATTTTGCTCGGTTGCGCACCTGGGCATCGGTCTCACCATCGCCGTCTGCCGTTGGCAGGAAACAGTCCCGCCAGTCTTTGCCGATGAGTTCCTTTGGCGTTATGCCAAGTATCTTAGCCGCCGTCTCATTTAAGAAATTAATTTTGCCGCCGGTTGACAGCTCACATACGATGGCCGGCAAGAACGCTACCAGCGACCTGTACTTCGACTCAGAGTCTCTGAGGGCAAGTTCCGCTGCTGAACGCATCCTCTCAAGCTCGCCAAGCTTTACGGCGTTTAATATGGAATGGCACAGCAGCTCAGTCGTAATGCGTGCCTTGTTTAAATAGTCTTTGGCACCTTTTTTCATTGCCGAGAGTACGATTTCTTCGTCCCCCTGGCCCGTGAGAAAGATAATCGGCGTGATTATCCCCTCCGCGCGTGCCCGTTCGATTACCTCCAGGCCGTCCGTCTCTCCAAGCATGTAGTCTACTATTATTACGTCGAATCTATCGGAGAGCAACTTTTCTATTGCCTCGGGAAATGTCTGTACATCCGCGATTTTCAAAGAAATATTCTTAAACCCCTCTTTTATATAATCCCTTACAAGGAGTATATCCTCTTCGTCATCGTCTATGAGTAATATTTTCAGCTCTTTCATGTGCCGATGCCCTTAATTAATATTCTCCGGCGAGAGGCCGTCGGCATTCCCCTTTTCTGGCAGCTCTACCGTGTTGAACCAGTATTTCGATATTATGTTTACAATTTCAAGCAACCGGTCAAAACTTTCCGGCTTCTTTACATACGAATTCACGCCGAGCGTGTAGCATTTTTGTATGTCCTCCTTCGAGGAGGACGTCGTCATCGCTATTATTGGGATCGGCCTCATGGCTGGATTGGACTTTATCTCATGCAGGGCTTCAAGGCCGTCTTTTCTTGGCATATTCAGATCCAGGAGTATCAGGTCAGGATGGTTTCTTTCCGATAAATATTCGAGCAGCTTCTCTCCGTCCTTTATCCATGTGATATTTGCGCTGAGGCCGGTTTCTTTGAAGGCGTCGCTTATCAGTATGTTGTCGTCTTCGTCGTCATCGGCATGGAGTATATGAAATGGTTCTACGCTTTTTTCTTTTAGTTTCATTCGTTTCTCTCCGTTTACGCGGTTTCTCTTCTTGCCGGCAGCCGCACAGTGAAAGTCGTGCCTTCTCCCGTGGCGCTGGTTACGGCCATTAATCCGCCGTGGCGCTTCACTATTTTATCACAAATAGCCAATCCCATTCCTGTTCCTTCGTACTGTCCGCGGCCATGAAGGCGCTGGAATGGCTTAAATATCTTATCCAGGAACTTCATCTCAAAGCCGATTCCGTTGTCGGCAACTTCGATCTCATAGTATTCTGCCGTTGTTGTGGCAGCCAGTCTTACAGTTACCACCGGTGTGACGCCATCGGCGTGGAATTTTAACCCATTTGCCACGAGATTCATAAACAACTGGTGCATCTGCATGGCGTCTGCCTCGACTGTGGGAAGCCCGCCGCACTCCACACGTCCGCCGCTTCGCATAAGGCGCTCCTCAAGGTCTGAGACGATGCCCTGCATAACAACATTGAGATCAACCGGCTCGAATGGTTTAGCACGTGTTGTTATTCGTGAGAAACTCAGCAGCTCCTCGATAAGGCGTTGCATACGGCTTGCGGCCCCCTGCATCCTTTGCAGGTAGTCTATGGCGTCTTCTGTGAGCGTTCCCACGGTCTTTACCTTTAGCCTGTCTCCGAAGGCGACTATCTTCCTAAGCGGCTCCTGGAGGTCATGGGAGGCTACGCTGGCGAAGTCCTGAAGTTCCTGGTTGCTGCGTTTCAGCTCTTCGGAGTATTTCTCAAGTGAGTCTCTCATCTGCACAAGTTCGGTTATATCCGTTACAAGGGCAAATGCCCCGGCTACCCTGCCTGTGTCGTTTGTTACCGGGGTGGCGTTTATGCGCGTGTGCAGCAAGGTGTCGTCCTCCGCCTGAAGCGTAACGGTTGCCGCAACCCCAAGACCTCTCCACAATTCGCCCAATAAGCCGCCAAAGGCCTCGGCCTCTGTGTGGTGTACTGTGGTTAAAACGCTTTTGCCTACTATTTTTTCCTTCGCAATCTTAAGCATTTTACACAACGCATCGTTGGCGCTGGTTACTTCATATGAACGATTAATCTCAAGAAAACCCTCAGATGTGCTGTTTATTATATTGTAGTATTTCTCCTCCGTTTTTTTCAGGGCCTCTTCCACGCGCTTATGGGCAGTCGTGTCTATACACATGGCCCCAACAAATATCTTCCCGGAAGGGTCTTTTATCGGAAATCTTATTACCAGCCACTGGTGCGGGCCGTCCTCTTGAGGAAACGTCTCTACCATATCGACGGTCTTGTTTACAGACAGCACGACGGCGTCGTGGTCTCGCATGACTGCGGCCAGCTTCAGAGAGAAAATATCCTTGTCCGTCTTTCCTATTACGTCTTTTGCCTCCATGCGGCTTATGTCCCTGAAGTTGTCGTTTACATAGACGTACCTGCCGTCGGTGTCTTTCATATATGCGGCAAGCGGGCTGTTTCTCATAAAACTCATAAACAGCTCTTCACTCATTCTGAGCTTCTCTTCGGTCAGTTTTCTCTCAACGATGCCGGCCAGTGTGTTGGCTATCGCCTGGAGAAACTCCATCTCGATTTCTTTGCTGCTGTGGCCCTCCTTGACATACAAATTAAGCACCCCAAGCGTCTTATCGCTTCCTGACAGTATAGGCACGCAGTAATGTCCGTGAGACTTTATGCCCGGATACGTTACGTCGTGGAGGTCGTCCATGGTGTCGGTAAAGATTATTTCCTTACGCGCGGCGGCCCTGCCACATATACATTTATTAAGCTGAACAACCTTGCACAACTCCAGTATCTTGTCGGAAAGCCCATGCTGCGCCTTCATGTCAAGATGTCCGGTCTGTTCGTTTAATAAGAATATGCACCCCTTGGACTCAATCGCAAGCCATTTGATGGACAAGATCAGGTACATTATACGCTCAAGCTGGGTCTCAAGCGGAATTGGCTCAAGCGCTATATTAAGCGCCGTACTTATTATCCTCTGAATGTCCAGGTGGTGTTCATTTATCTCCTCGGCACGCTTTCGTTGTGTTACCTCCCCGGAGAGTTTTTCGTTGATGGCGGTTAGTGTCGCGGTTCTCTCCACTACCTTTGCCTCGAGTTCATCGTGCGCGCGTCTGATTTCCTCTTCAGTCTGTTTACGTTTTGTGATGTCTCTGGCTATGACGATTATTATTTTTTCCTCTCCCAGCTCCAGGTAATTTACCATTGTCTCCATGGGAAACAGGGTCCCGTCCATTCGTTTTCCGACTATCTCGGACGTTACGAATTCTTTCGACCAGGAAAGATTCAGAAGTATATGCCAGTACTCTTGTGTTGTCAAATCAAAAAAACTCAACTCCATACCCTCGAATGACTTATAACCGAATATTGCCTCTGCCGCCGGATTCATTGACATGACCATGGAGTTTATATCTATGATTATAATACCGTTTGGGACGTTATTTACAATTGCGAGGGTGCGCGCCTCGCTTATTGCCAGTTCTTCGGTCTTTCTCATCAGGTGGTCCCTTGAGAGAACGATTTCATCCGCGAGGGCCTTATAGCGAAGCTCAAGTACTGACAATTGGTCGCCCCTCTGGCCTTCTGCCTGGATAAGGCCAAGCTCCTCTTTTGAAAAACGTGAGATCTGGGCGCTCAGCCTCTCTACACGCCTTGTAATTGTGAACATTATCAGTGTAAAAGATAAAATCAGGGCAGCTATCCCGGCTGCAATAACCTTGGTCTGTGTTCCAGTTATTTTATCTCTCAGCCTTTTGACCTCATCCGTAGAAATCATGGATGCAAACATTATTTTTATCTCTGCCTCTCCGTAGTCGAGGAAGGATTTTCCCATGAAGATATATTTTCCCTCAAGGGACGAAACCAACGTACCTGGTGGCAGCCTGTCTGGTTCGTTGCTTGCAAGGATGGCAGGTTCTTTTCCAATAATAAGGGCCATGACGTTTTCACTGCCAGTGGAGCCTTCTACGGACAAGAGGAATTTATCGTCCAACTGATGGGCCAGCATAAGTGTCGCAAGCGGTGTATCTGTTTCGCCGATGACAGATTCAGACGCGATTATATATGGCACATTGTCTATCATCGTTATAAAGGCCTGTCCGCGGCTCATCTGGCGAAACGACCCTATCGGGCCTATCAGGGCAGATGGAATCGGCTCCGAGGATTCGGTATATACCTCTCTGGGATTGCCTCCGGCATCGAAGAGCGTGGCGTAATTAAAACAGGCAATAAGCCTGAGCGATGCAGTGCCCGGCAGCCACGGCGGGATTTCCTCATGTGTTATTATCGATTTGTTTTGATTCCATTTACCGCTCTTAACGTAATTGACAATGGCATTCTGTTTGGACAACAAAATTGTGGTCTGGTGGAAACTCAGGACATATTTGTCGAATTTTGCCCGGTCTGCCGTAGCGTGCCTGGCAAGGCGGTCATGAAGCTGCGTGTCTAGCGCAGCCATAAGCTGCCTGCTGCTGTAATATCCCAGGCCCACACTTACAACCACGCTGACGGCCACAGTGATGATGGCCATCTTAAGCGTCAGTGATATCCTGTTAAACATCCAGACTTAGCCGCGCATTTTGTGTCGCATTTTCATCTCTGGATTAATCTCAGTTTGGCTCACCGGTAACCTCGTCGCCGGTGAATTTCCAGCCGGCCTTGCGTAAAAGCGGTGCGGGGATAATCGCGAAGCTCTTGTCTACTTTGTCCAGATTGGACAGTATATAGGCGACCAGCTTTTTCGCGTTGGGTTTTTCCAGTTTCGGGTCGTCCCATGTGGTGAAGTTCATTGTCCGGTACAGGGTATATTTCCCTGAGACGACGGCCGCGTCGTCCTGGGGGGAGATGCCGTCAATGGTCAGAAACTTAACCTTATCCTTCGTCCCGTAGGTGGTTCCCATCCAGAGGGTTTCGTATCCTATTGAACCTTTCAGGGCTGCCACCTGAGAGAGCATATTGGGGATAGACCCTACTTCCATTGACTTGGGGCTAAAGAGGTCCTCCTTTGCCAGAATCAGGCACCAGTGTCCGGGCCTTGTCTTACAGTGAAGCCTCACAACCGGCCTTATGTCGGTGTTTGGGCCGGGTGTGCCGTCGGGGTTTTTCAGTTCTGACCATTTGTGAATCTTCCCTCTGTATATCTTTCTCAGGTCGGTCAGCGATATGTTTGAAATGGGGTTTTCCTTGTTTACCATTATAGCCAGCGAGGAAATTCCCATCGTATGATACCGAAGGCCGGGCAGCCTGTCTCCATCTCCAGGTGGGCAGCACATCGCCGAAATATCGACACTCTTTCTGGACACGGCCCCGGCCGCTATGCCGCATGTGCCCTCTTCTACAGCAATTTTGAGGCCAGTTTTTTTCTCATATTCCCTTACCAGGGGCAGCACAGCAGGATATATCTGCTGGTCAAGGGCCAGGGCCAGGTCAGCACCCTCTGCCCATGACTCATATTTTATCCCCTGTTGCATCCACTCGGGGGACATCGGATAGACCTTCGTGGGGTCGCTAAACGGCTCTCCCCGCAGAGGGTCTTTCATTGTAACATTTTTTTCTGCGGCCCCGACGCCGCTATACCATACGCCTGAGGAAATTAACAACGACGCACAAAATATAAACAATATCTTTAATGCCCTCATGTCTGCCTCCCCGTTTTTTGTGAGGATCCAATAGTCCTCAATTGCCTATGCTTCTTTATGTAACGCCCCGTTACACGGCCTTATCAGTAAGCCTGTTTTATGTATAAAAACATATCTTTATTTAACAGAATAATCATGGTTTTTGTCAACAGCAATATTTTACACCGGCTCTTGCAAACATTGAAAATATACTTCATGTGGTGATATAATCTGGCTGTGTACTATATTTTAGCAATTATTCTGGCGGCACTGCTTTCATCATGTGCCCAGCCGCATGTGCTCTATCAATACTCTTCGTTTAACGCGCTTTTGGAGGGCGTCTATGACGGTGCGTTGACTGTTGGGGAGCTGAAGAGCCACGGGGACCTGGGCCTTGGCACATTTAACGCTCTGGACGGCGAGATGATACTTGTTAATTCCAACGTATATCAAATCAAAGGCGACGGCACTGTGTACGCCGTCGATGATTCAGTGGAGACGCCGTTTGCCGCGGCAGTGTTTTTCAACCCTAAGAAGTCCTTTACCGTGGAAGATGGGATCTCCTGCGAGCAGCTTCAAAAGAAAATACTTCAAATCGTACCGTCTAAAAATATATTTTATGCCATTAAAATCGAAGGTGATTTTAAACACATAAGGGCACGGGCCGTCAGGGCACAAAGGAAACCCTACCCACGCCTGATTGATGCCGCTAAGGACCAGGGGGAGTTCGACTTTAATAACATCTCAGGCACTATCGCGGGATTTTACGTCCCTGAAAATTTTGGCGGGCTTAGCGTTAGCGGCGTTCATATCCACTTCATCTCCGACGACAGGAAATCGGGCGGGCATCTGTTGTCGTGTACAGTAAGCCGGGCCAGGGTCGAGGTCGACTACCTGACGGATTTCTTTTTGGAACTTCCCAAAAGCGGCGACCTATATGGCAAAGACATCGGACTGATAAATAAACACGAGGCCGATATTATCGAAAAAGGCCGCTGATTTCGGACTGATGCCAAATAACAGCCAATCCAGGACATTAGAGGTCTTAAAGTTCATTGGCCCCGGCCTGTTCGTTACGGTAGGCTTTATAGACCCCGGCAACTGGGCGGCAAACATGGCCGCGGGTGCGGATTACGGATACAAACTCCTCTGGATAGTAACCCTGTCGACGGCGATGCTGATACTATTACAACATAATGCCGCCCACCTGGGCATCGTAACGGGACTGTGCATAGCCGAAGGGGCGGGGAAATATTTTTCACGCGCGTCGGCCTATGTGTTTATCATAACCGCGGTGCTGGCCTCGGTGGCAACGGCCCTGGCCGAGTTGTTAGGTGCGGCAATCGGCCTTCAGATGCTCTTTAAAATCCCCATCCCTGCCGGGGCAGTTATTACGACGGTAGTTTCAGCCGTGATGCTTTTCTCAAACAGATATAAGAGGCTTGAGATGTGGATAATCGGGTTTGTCTCCATAATCGGGCTGTCTTTTTTATTTGAGATAGCCGTAATAGATATAAAATGGGATGAGGCGCTGAAGGGGTGGTTCATGCCGACATTCCCTGCAGGGTCGATTACTATAATAATGAGTGTTCTGGGGGCGGTCGTAATGCCCCATAATCTGTTTCTGCACTCCGAGGTAATCCAAAGCCGGCAGTGGAACCAAAAGGGAGAAGAGATAATTAAAAAGCAGTTGAAATACGAGTTCATGGACACTCTCACGGCTATGATTGTCGGCTGGATAATCAACAGCGCTATGATACTGGTAGCGGCAAGCGTATTTAACAGCAGGGGAATCGCCGTAACGGAGCTTCAACAGGCGCAGTCCACGCTAGTACCACTGGTTGGGAATGCGGCGGCGGTTATTTTTGCTCTGGCGCTCCTGGCAGCCGGGCTGGCCTCATCCATTACGGCGGCAATGGCGGGCGGAAGTATTTTTGCCGGGCTTTACCAAAAACCCCTTGATCTGTCCGGCCTTCACACGCGCATTGGTGTGGCGGTAACGCTTGGCGGGGCGTTGCTGACGATATTCTTTCTTAGCGACCCGTTCAAGGGCCTGGTCTGGAGCCAGGTAGCCCTGAGTATTCAACTGCCCTGGACGATTTTTGGCCTCATCTATCTGACGTCTTCACGGGCGGTAATGGGAAAGTACGCAAACTCTACTGTAAACAAGGTAACACTGCTCTTAATAGCCGCCATAGTCACAGCGCTTAATGTCATTCTGTTTTTCGATAGTATTCGTTGATAAATAATTATTACCGCTATCAAAAGATAAAACGCGTGGATTTACGTGTCTGAGTACTGATATAATAAATGTTACATAGTAACAGAGGAGGGTTGATATGTTAACAATAAAAATGTGCGATATAGCGGATAGCCTGCTTTTAGAGTTGATGGCGGACATGCATGTTGTTAAAGATAAGCTGGGCTTTTTTGAAAATAAATACCATATGCCATATGAAGAGTTTGAACAATCGATGAAAAATCAGGAAGAGAACTACCAACACTGGGATGATTATATGGAATGGAAGGCATACAGACACTTGTTTGAAGATATCAGCCGGAAGATACGTGATATAAAAAATGCTGATTTTGAAGTTAATTAATGGCGCTGACTTCGTTGCATCCTATGAAGTTTTGGATTATAAGCAGTGGAGCGGGGGTTTTTACTACAAACTAAGCATTGTTTTTAAAGACAGCTCCGTGCTGTTTGCCAGAGAATATGTCGATGAGCTTCAACATCATCGCATAAAGCGAACCAACCGTATTAATTAGCGGCCTATATACAACGCGACCCTATCTGTCACCGCTCATTGGCACTTCGTAAAGCCGCAGTCGTGGCAGACCGAGCATCCGCCTTCGTGTTCGACTGCGCCGCCGCACTCTGGGCACGCCCCTACCATCATGCTGGTTTGGCTGTCTTTGTGCTGGTTGCGGTTGACTTCGCCGTGGCAGTAGCGCTCGACGGCCTTCGCTATGGCGTCGGCACACGAGGAGATTTTTCCACCATTGGCCCATATCGGCTGATGGCAGGAGATGCCCTTAAGCTGTGTGATTATCTCCTCCGGGCTTATATTACATCTGAGGGCAAGTGAGACGAGCCTTCCTATGGCCTCCGATTGGCTTGCCGCGCAGCCCCCTGCCTTGCCTATGTGGTTAAACACCTCAAATGGCATTCCGTTTTCGTCCTCGTTAATAGTGACATAGAGGTTGCCGCAGCCGGTAAGAGTGGACTCTGTGGTGCCCTTAATGACCTTTGGGCGTTTTTTAGGCACAATCTTCAGGTCTGCCGGCGCTTGAGGCTGAAGTTCGGTGCAGGTTGCAGCGTTGCCGCCGTTTCCAGATTGAACAACTGATAGTACCTGTGCATCTCTGGAGCCGTCCCTGTAGACGGTTACGCCCTTACAGGCAAGTTGGTAGGCCAGCTGGTAGACCTTCTTTACGTCATCCACTGTGGCGGTGTTGTGGAAGTTCACCGTCTTTGAGACGGCGTTGTCGACGTATTTCTGAAAGGCAGCCTGCATCCTGATGTGGCGCTCGGGGGAGATTTCATGCGCAGTCTTAAAAAGCTCCGCTACGTCTTTGGGGACTGCCTTAACATCGGACAGTGAGTGGCTATGTGCAATTTCCTCCATAAGTTCAGGGGAGTAAAACCCCTGTTCCCTGGCAATTCTCTCGAAATGGGGATTTACCTCGACGAGTTTTGTTCCCTCCATGACGGTCCTTATATATGACACGGCAAAGAGCGGTTCAATGCCCGATGAACATCCGGCTATGATGGACAGTGTGCCCGTTGGGGCGATGGTGGTGATGGTAGCGTTTCTGAGTTTTACGTAGCCATCATATACGCTGCCTGTGTAGTTCGGGAACGTGCCGCGCTCAAGGGCCAGCGCCCCGGAGGCTGAGCGGCCTTCGTCCCGAATATGTTTCATCAGTCTATGGGCCAGCTCGATGGAGTCATCGCTGCCATAGGGGATTCCAAGTTGAATCAACATGTCAGCCCAGCCCATGATGCCGAGGCCTATTTTCCTGTTGGCCCTGGTCATTTCTGCGATTCTCTCAAGGGGATATTTGTTTAAGTCTATTACGTTGTCAAGGAAGTGGACTGCCTTGTGTGTGGCAGCCTTTAATCTGTCCCAATCGACATCCAGGCCGCCTTCAGATGAGGGTTTTACCATGTTGGACAGGTTTATAGACCCAAGATTGCACGATTCAAAGGGCAGGAGCGGCTGTTCGCCGCACGGGTTTGTCGCGTCGATTTTCCCGGCGAGCGGTGTGGGGTTTGACTCGTTCATCTTGTCGATGAAGATAATGCCAGGCTCTCCGTTTTCCCATGCGTGTTTTACGATTAAATCAAAGACGTACGCGGCGTCGAGGCTGCCGACTTCCGAACCGGAGCGTGGGCTTATAAGTGAGTACTGCGAATTTGAGGCAACGGCCTCCATGAATTTCGTGGTAAGCGCAACGGAGATATTGAAATTATTGAGTCGTGCGGTGTTGGACTTGCATGTAATAAAATCAATGATATCGGGGTGTTCCACGCTGAGAATAGCCATATTGGCCCCTCTTCGCGTACCGCCTTGCTTGACGGCCTCGGTAGCGGTGTCAAAGACGGCCATGAAGGAGACAGGGCCGCTGGATATGCCCTTCGTAGAGCCAACCACATCGCCCTTAGGCCTGAGGGAGGAGAAACTGAATCCTGTGCCGCCACCGGATTTATGAATCATGGCGGCGTTTTTCACCGCCTCGAAAATACTCTCCATTGAGTCCTCAACCGGAAGCACAAAGCACGCGCTAAGCTGCCCGAGCCTTCGCCCTGCATTCATTAGTGTCGGGCTGTTGGGCAGAAAGTCCAGCGTGGCCATCATGGTGTAAAATTCCCTCTCTAAGGCCTCGAGATCCGGGAAACTCTTCCCATAGTTCAGATCGGCAGAGGCAATGGCCTTTGCTACCCTTCTGAAGAGGTCCTCAGGCGTTTCAGTGGCAACGCCCTGGTCGTTTTTCCTGAGATACCTCTTTTGTAATACCTTCAGACCGTTTGATGTTAATGTTATAGCGCCGTATGTGTTTATCACTTTACTGCATCCCCCAATAAATTATGTAACGTATTTTCGTATTGCCATAAGGTTGCTGAGACGGTGCGAACCTTTGGATTGCGGACGAAGCCCGCGTTCTTCCTGCCGAGGTATATTAATTTTACTACATTTAGGCTAGTCTCATGCAAGTAGTTTTTTCGATAAAAATAATATTTTATGGCAATGGAGGAGTATTGGATGCAATTTATTGAAAATTCAAGCGCTTATCTGTTACTATTTCCCTGTGGGCATAGAAGAAAAGAACGCTGACATACTGCCGCGGATACTTGCAAAGGCCATTGATTTTCTGCTTGCGATGCTGCTGGTTGAATTAATCCCCAGGGTAGGGTATTACGCGGCCGTGATATTTATACTGATAGGAGACAGTTTCTTTAAAAGGGCCAGCATAGGGAAGAAACTGATGGGCATAGAGGTAAAATCCCTGCGGCATGAAATGGTATCGCCGGCACGGAGCTCGATTTTAAGGAACAGCACGTTTGCCCTGGCCCTGGTGTTATGGAAGATACCGCTATTTGGTTGGTTTTTTTTTATTGCAATTGCGGGCATAGAATTCATTATAATGTTAGGCAATGCCGACAGGATGACAATAGGAGACGAGCTGGCAAAGACAAAGGCCGTCGAGATACTCTTTAAGGAGGAGAAATGATTTTTAGCAAACTTCTGGGGTTGTTCTCTAATGACCTGGCCATAGATTTAGGGACCGCCAACACGCTGGTATACGCAAAGGGCAAGGGAATAGTGTGTAACGAGCCTTCTGTTGTAGTAATGAGAATGGATACAAAGAAAGTTGTAGCCGTTGGTGCGGAGGCTAAGAGAATGCTTGGCAAGACCCCTGCCAATATAATGACCATAAGGCCAATGAAGGACGGTGTAATAGCAGATTTTAACGCGGCAGGCGAGATGCTGAAGTATTTTATCAAAAAGGCCCATAACAGGAAGAGCTTTGTATCGCCAAGGGTAATAATCGGCGTACCGTCGGCAATAACCCTGGTAGAACAACGTGCCGTGAAAGAGGCGGCCGAGGCATCCGGCGCGCGCGAGGTATACCTGATAGAAGAGACAATGGCAGCGGCCGTAGGTGTTGGCCTGCCAATAGACGAGCCCTATGGCAACATGATTGTGGACATAGGCGGCGGCACCACGGATGTGGCTGTCATATCAATGGACGGCATCGTCTACAGCAAAGCGGTAAAGGTCGGCGGCGACACGATGGATGAGAAAATTATGGCCTATGTAAAAGAGAAATACAGCTTTTTAATAGGAGACCGGACGTCAGAACAGATAAAAATAGAGATAGGCTCCGCCTTTAAAGTCGATGCCGAAGAGCGTACCTATGACGCAAACGGCAGAGACCTCATATCAGGCATCCCAAAGTCCGTAAGAATAAAGGAAGACGAGATAAGAGAGACTTTAGCAGAGCCGATAAGCATAATAATCAGTACCATAAAAACAGCCCTTGAAAACACCCCCCCGGAGCTGGCATCAGACATAGTGGACAACGGCATCGTCCTTGCGGGCGGTGGTGCGCTACTGAGGGGCCTTGATGCCTTAATCAGACAGGAGACAAGGCTGCCGGTAGTTGTGACGGACAATCCTCTTACGGCAGTAGTAATGGGTGTGGGTAAGATGCTTGAGGACCTGTCCCTGCTTAAAAGAGTTGCTGTTGGTTGATGACTAAAAAAAGCCAGGCGCTGTTTTTACTCTACTTGATTTTCTCCATTACACTCATGACGTACCAGAGTATTAAAGGGCCTATGCAGCCGCTTTTTTTTATTCGTTATCCGTTGAATTATATAAACGAAGCCGTCACATCACTTGTGTATTATGTAAAAAAACCCTTTATAGCCGTAATAGCCCTTGAGAGGCAAAATGAGCAGCTCAAAAAAGAGTTAGATGCGTTACTGTTAAAAAAACAGGAGTACGAAGAGAAAATAATCGAAAACGAACGTCTGAGAGAGTTGTTGAATTTGAAACAGGAGATGCCTGAATACGTGGCAACGGCTAAAGTAGTCTCCAAAAGTCCCGATAAGTGGGCACACTTAATGGTAATAAACAAAGGTTATAAGGACGGCGTAAAAAAAGACATGGCCGTCAGAACGGTATTGGGATTGATAGGGAAGATAAAGAAGGCGGAGGCACATTATTCCACAGTACTGCTGTTAACAGACGTAAGCTCCTCTGTGGCGGTTAAGTCTCAGGATAACAGAACCGAGGCAATACTTATAGGATTGGGAGAGGGGTATTGCAATCTGAAACATGGCTCTTACATGGAAGAAGCAACTGTCGGCGATATGCTGATAACGTCAGGGCTTGATTCACTGTATCCGGCTGGTATTCCCGTTGGTAAAATAACGGTAGTAGAAAAAAAAACTACAATGTCCGAACAGAATCTCCAGGTCACACTCTTTTCTAACGCACACAAAATCGACGAAGTCATGGTCGTAACCCGCCGGGACATGTAAATGAATGGCGTTAACAGGAATCTCCTATGGATTTTGGTGGCGATATCAGCCATTGTAATTGACGGAACCAGTGTTTTTGATTACAGATTAAACGTAGTAGTGGTGCTGGTATATTATATTGGAATAAGATGGGAGACCAGGAAGGGAATTCTTTGGGCATTTATAATAGGGTTTTTGTTAGACAGCATTGCCTTAAAAATGCTAGGGCCAAACATACTTTCTAAAGGCACGGTGATTTTTATGGCATATTTTTTCCAAACCGGGATATTCAATCTCACACCGCTCTTAAACGCGATTCTATGCTTTGCCTTTACCGTGATAGACAATTTTATTGTCTATTTTTCCCTTACCATGTTCGATACAAGGCCGGCTGAATTCATACATGCCGCGAATATTACCATATACCAGTCAATCCTGAATGCCATTATAGGGTATTTTATCATAAGAGAAAAAGATGAATAAGGGATACTTTGAAAGTTACTCAAGCCTGACCCTATACGTTGTGATAATAATGTTTTTCGTATTGGCGATGAGAATATACCAGCTTCAAATACTAAAGGGCGACGATTACAGAGAGGCTGCCAACTCAAACAAGATAAGGGTAATAACACTTCCTGCCACACGGGGCATCATATATGACAGAAATAATGTTCCGCTTGTGAAAAATAAACCCTACTACTACGCCTCGCTGATGCCGGAGACAAAAAATATCGACACGGAAGGGCTGGCTAACCTACTTGGAATTGATGAAAAGAAACTAATTGCAAAGATAAAAAAAGAAGAGGCCCATAGATTTAAGTCCATAGTGTTGAAAGAGGGCCTGACGTTTAAAGACGTAGCGGTTATTGAGGCAAGGAGGTCAGACTTCCCCGGGCTAATGGTCGAACCAAACATATCAAGGCAATACGTATTTAACAACATAGGATCACATGTAATAGGATATCTGGGGAAGATGACACTAAAACAGATGCAAAGCGCGGACTACGATAACATCACCCCGGAGACATTAGTAGGGCAATGGGGCGCGGAGGAGTTTTTTGACAAGCAACTGCGCGGCACTACAGGGGAGAAAATAATCGAAGTCGACGCGCTAGGCAGGCAGTTACAGCTCCTCGGGCAGACAAAACCAAAAATGGGAGACGATATCACACTGAGCATAGACATAAGGCTGCAGGAAATCGCAGAGAGGGCGTTCAATGGGAAATCAGGGGCGCTGCTTGCCGTTGACACACGCTCAGCCGAGGTACTGGCGCTTGTCAGCTTGCCGGCATTTGACCCCAATGACTTTGTGTTTGGGATAGATACGGATAAGTGGACGGCCCTGTACAAAGATAAAAGGCATCCGCTGATTAACAGGGCCTTACAGAGTTCATATCCGCCGGGGTCTGTATTTAAACCATTGGTTGCAATAGCCGCTCTGGAGGAAGGAATAATCGACGCCCACTCCGGCACGCATTGCAGCGGGGTAATGCACTATGGAAATTACTCGTTTGGCTGCTGGAAAAGCCATGGCAGAGTGGGCTTTCACAGGGCATTAGTAGAATCGTGCGATGTGTTTTTTTACGAAATCGGCAGAATACTAGGCGTTGACAGAATGGACAAATATGCCAGGCTCTTTGGCCTGGGTAAAAGCACAGGCCTGGGGTTAAGACGCGGAGTGGACGAGAAAGACGGCACAGTGCCGTCGACTAAGTGGAAACTCAAGACGTTGAAAAAACCGTGGTTCTTAGGTGAGACGTTCAATGCCTCCATAGGGCAGGGCTACATATCCGTAACGCCGGCCCAAGTGGCGCTAATGACGGTAATGATAGCGAACGAGGGGGTAATTCGGCCGCTTACACTGCGTAAGAATGGAAATGAGGACGATCCGATGAAAAAACTCGACATCCGTCCTGAGACATTTGATGCCGTGAAGAAGGCCATGTATGGAGTCGTAAACGAGGAGGGGGGCACGGGTAGCGCAGCCCGAAGCAGCATAGTACGTATTTCAGGCAAAACTGGAACGGCACAGGTAATCGCAGGTAGGGTAAAGAGTGAACACCAGAAAGAAAAATTCAGAGACCACGCGTGGTTTATAGCCTACGCGCCTGCGGAAAATCCGGAAATAGCCGTAACCGTATTCGTCGAACACGGAGGGCATGGGGGAAGTACTGCCGGCCCTATTGCCAAAGAAGTGATAGAGGCATACATAAAAGGCAAGGCCGGCAAATAAACATGCAGTTTCTCCAAATCAACAGAAAATATTTAAAACTGTTCGACTGGTATATGCTGTTGCTGCTCCTTGCCATCAGCATAATCGGGGTGATGACGATATACAGCGCAACCAGGCCGATAATAACCACCATTCAGCCAAAATACTACATAAAGCAGATTGTGTGGATTATAACAGGACTGGCGGCAATGGTATCGGTTGCCGTATATGATTATAGCTGGTTAAAGAAATCCGCATATATTTTGTATTCTATGGGCTTGGCAATGTTGGTCTTAGTATTGTTTATAGGTAAGAGTGGAATGGGGGCGCAGAGGTGGCTGGAGTTGGGGCCGATTTCATTTCAACCGTCGGAGCTGTTCAGGATTTTATTAATAATAGGCATGTCAAGGTACTTAAGCTCAATAAAGGGGCCGTTGACAAAATGGCCTTTTTTAATATCATTAGCGGCATTTGGCCTGCTGCCCTTTATGATCATCCTGAAGCAGCCTCATCTGGGAACGGCGTTGGTCTTGTTGGCAACATTTTTTTTCCTTGCCATAGCAAAGAAAATAGAGAAGAAAATACTGATAACGCTGATAGTATTTGCACTGGTGGTGCCACCTATTGCTGGTAAGCTAATCTGGCGGCACCTGAAAGATTATCAAAAAAACAGAATAGTCGCCTTCATCGAGCCCGATGCCGACCCAAAAGGAATAGGCTATCAGATAGAACAATCAAAAATAACGATAGGCTCCGGAATGGCCACTGGGCGTGGATATTTAAAAGGCACACAGGGGCCGCTGAGGTTTTTGCCGGAGAAACATACGGATTTTATATTCTGCGTGTTTGCCGAGGAATGGGGTTTTGTTGGAAGCACAGCAATAATCTCCTTATACCTGTTGTTGTTTGTACGCGGGATAACGACGGCATTGAAGTCAAAAGACGAGTTTGGCAGATACCTGGCACTGGGGTTAACGTTTATGCTGTTCATGTATTTCTTTATAAACATGGGGATGGTGCTGGGGATGATGCCAGTTGTTGGAGTGCCGATACCGTTTATGAGTTACGGGGGGACAACGCTGATAACAAATTACGTAGCGATAGGGATATTAATAAATATCAGAATGAGGCGATTGGCCCTCTGTTATTAGCCTCTTATTATATGCTATAATGGCTGAGCAAGGCCGCTGGCGGTGTAGCTCAGGTGGTCAGAGCATGCGGCTCATATCCGCAGTGTCCGGGGTTCAAATCCCTGCACCGCCACTTCCCTAAATCGTTCCCGTTCTTGTTCGTCCTTCGGAACCAGAGTAGTTGCCGGAGAAAACATGTATACCTTGCCTCACAGCGCGTCTCACAGCGCGTCAGGTGTTGCCCATAACTACCGCTCTGTGATATTGTATGTAATTATTGAAATAGTTGGAATGAAAGTGGTACGCCGCTAAACAGGTATGATTATTGACAATAACTCGTGGCCTAAGATTAAGGCCTCCATTGCCAGGCGCCTTTGTAGCAGCCTGGTATTGAAGTTATTTATTGTATTGATCGTTTTTGCCTCGTCATGGTTGTTTTTCGAGAAACTCAACAGCTATTTAATTATCCGTGTACTCATTGATATGACGGCCTCTCACAACATCACGCCAACACTCTATTTTCACGATGAAAAAGGTAATATCACAGAGGAAAACTCCGTCTCGGCAACCCTTAAGGGCACGGATGGACTTAGAACCGTTAAGTTTAAAGTCCCCAAAACAATTACTAAAGCTACGGCGTTAAGCCTGTTAGTAGGGGAAGGGGAAGGCGTCGTCGCAATTAAACGCATACGAATGAAGACATTATTTAAAGAGTATGAGTGGCCGCCAGAGGAGATTTTCAGACTCTTTACCCCTAACAGCAACATCGTCGACCGTAAAGTCACCCAAGGGGCCTTGTACGTCTACTCGATTAACTATCCACCTTATTTAACAAACTGGCAGATTGCCGATGTATTTGACTCCCTTGTCAGCTCCATGGATAAACGATACTTGTCTATGGTATGTGTGTTGCTCATGGCCTTATTGTGCCTTGTGGGTTTGATGTTTGTGCGTTTTCCACAGGTAGAGTTATACTGTAACCCTAATGTATTTATTTCTTTGCTTTTCATCCTGTTTATCAGCCTGCCGCTGTTAAGCTGCTTTCTTATGATTACCTATAATGTAAATATCAGCGAACAGAGGTCCCTCGCCCCAAATCCTAAACTCTCTCTTAAAAATATAGACAAATTCCCTGCGGAATACACCCAGTACTTTGACGACAATTTCGGCTTCAGAGATATGTTGATACGCTGGAATAACCGCTTTAAGGCAACCATAATTAAAAGCTCCCCTATCCATGACCAGGTGATATTTGGACGCGACGGCTGGCTTTATATGTCCGCTATAAAGACCCTTGAGGACTACAGAGGCAACTCGCCCTATGCTAAGGAGGAACTCATCGGGATTAAAAGCACCCTTATGGCCAGGCAGAAGTGGCTGCTTGAAAGAGGCATAAACTACTACCTCTTAATCCCCCCTAATAAGGAGACGATTTACCAGGAATATCTGCCTGATTATATAAATAAGGTTGGCGCTAAAACAAAAATCGACCAGATTATTGATTTTCTTGGCGACAATACGACATTTAAAATAATCGACTTAAGAGATACGCTCATTAAGGCAAAGAACAAGGGCAGGCTGTACTACAAGACCGACACGCACTGGAATTATCTTGGGGCCTTTTTAGGCTACCAAAAGGTCATAAACACGCTGGGGAAGGACTATCCGCGGCTACAACCGATGGATATTTCCGGGTTCAGAGTCCACAACGGGATTAAAAGCGGTGGAGATCTCTACAGGCTTTTATCCGTTTCTGACCTCTTTACGGACGACGAACTGAAACTCCTGCCCGTTAATCCATATAGAAGCAGAGACGGCAAGCCCGGCAACTACATCCACACCTATCGAACCCCCGTAAATCCCTTAATAGTCAGAGAGGTGGATGATGCCAGGCTGCCTAAGATAGTCGTCTTCAGAGACTCTTTTTTCATGCATCCGTTGAACTTCTTTGCCGAGCATTTCAGGCGCAGCGTCTTTGTTTGGACTATGAATTTCGATACCGATATTATCGAAAAAGAACAGCCCGACATTGTTATGACTGAACTTGTAGAGAGAAATCTCTATAAACTAAAAGACGCCAACAGGCCGTAAAAGGCTAAGGCAGCACGGGCAGTAAGCCAAGTCCTGTGGTCTCGTCAAGCCCGAACATGACGTTCATGTTTTGGACGGCCTGCCCCGATGCACCCTTGACGAGGTTATCTATGGCGCTGATTATAATAAGCGTACCGTTTTCTGAGATTGCCATACCTATTTGGCATATGTTTGTGCCCCGGACGTTTCGTATATCCGGGTATTTCCCTATCGGCAGCACATCAACAAAGGGTTCGCCTTCATAGGCCTCTTTGTATATTGAGTGGACTGCGTCCAAACTCGTGCCGCCTTTAAGCTGGGCGTAGACGGTGCTTAACATGCCGCGGGTTACGGGCAGCAGGTGTGGTGTGAAGGTAACCTTAACGGGGCTTTCAGCGATGAGGGAGAGTTCCTGATCTATCTCCGGCGTGTGCCTGTGTGAGGCAACGCCATAGGCCTTAAAGCCATCGGCAATTTCGCAAAATGAATACGTAACATCGCTCTTCCTACCAGCGCCGGAGACGCCGGATTTCGAGTCTATAACTATATGCTCAGTCTCTATGATTTTCTGCTTCAGGGCAGGATACAGGGCAAGTATCGCCGTCGTAGGGTAACAGCCTGGGTTGGCAATTAACGATGAGTTTTTAATATACTGCCTGTACAGCTCGGGGAGGCCGTAAACCGCATGGCTAAGCGTATGGGGAAAATGGTGCTTTGTCTTATACCACCGCTCATAGACGAGCGGGTCCTTGAGCCGGTAGTCGGCAGAGAGGTCAATGGCCTTTTTCCCGTGGCTGTGGAAATACTCAACCGCCTCCTGTGAGGCCGAATGAGGTAATGCAAGGAAAAAAATATCTCCCCTGCCAACAAGCACATTCATGTTCAGGGGTTCAAACCTGACACCCTTATATGCGCTAAGATGTGGGAATAGTTCAGTGATTTCTTTACCGGCAGATTGTTCGGACGTCAGGGCAGTAACCTCTACTTCTGGAATCGACGCCAGAATTCTCAGAAGTTCACTTCCGGTGTAACCACTTGCTCCACAAATAACTGCATTAATCATATATCTGCTCCGGCAACATAGTTAACTAAAGGCATGAATTACGCAAACTCCACCCCCACCCGCCCGCATCAGGCGCTGGGCTGCGTGAACCACACTCTGGGTGCGAATTATGTGCGTGCTATCTCTTAGAGAACTGGAAGCGTTTTCTGGCGCCTTTCTGGCCGTACTTCTTACGTTCTTTCTCTCTGGGGTCTCGTGTAATCAGGCCTTCTTTCTTGAGCTTCGGCCTGAGGTCGGAGTCCGAGTTGATAAGCGCCCTGGAGATACCATGCCTGACTGCCCCGGCCTGCCCTGCCGGGCCGCCACCGCGTACGCTTGCCGTAACGTCGAGCTTGCCTACCATGCCGGTAACTTCGAGCGGCTGATTTATCATCATGCGGAGCGTCTCCCGAGGGAAGTACGCCTCAATAGGCTTGCTGTTAACGGTTATGTCTCCCTTGCCTTTTTTCATTATTATACGGGCCACCGAGGTCTTTCGCTTGCCGGTTGCCGTATATCTTATCTCTACCATTGAAGTCTCCTTATTATTTAATGTCCAGGACTGCCGGTTTTTGTGCCGCGTGAGGGTGCTGCCCTCCTCTGTAGATCTTGAGTTTTTTTATAATAGCCCTGCCAAGTCTGTTCTTTGGGAGCATACCCCAGACGGCAGCCCTTACTACCTTGTCGGGTTGCCTGCGAAGCCTGTCCTTCAGTACCTCATGCTTAATGTTGCCGATGTAGCCGGTATGGTGGTAGTAGACCTTGTCTTCGAGCTTATTGCCCGTCACTTTTACTTTTTCAGCGTTGACGACGATAATGAAATCGCCCGTGTCGACGTTAGGCGTAAAAATTGCCTTGTTTTTGCCCCTTAGATATACGGCAATCCTTGTGGCCAACCTGCCAAGTACCTTACCGTGCGCGTCGACTACGTACCATTTCCTCTCGAATTCGTCTTTCTTCATAAATTTCGTCTTCATTAGCCGCTCACCTTCTTCCTTAAATGCACTCTTTTCACCGATTGTAGCCTGTCCGGCTATTGGCCGGCAGCTCCGATGTGTAATAAAATAAAATAAATACGGCAATGTTGTCAATGTCCTTTTGACAAGCCGGCAATATTTATTTTACAATACCATCTTTAAATTCGCAATGAAGCGATGGGGTGTCGACAAACGGCAAGTCAGGAGACTTTGGATCTCCCATCTGGAGGTTCGAATCCTCCCACCCCAGCCAGTGTGCCCGGCACAATTTAAAGTGGCCGGCCCTGATTGTTATAGATAAGATATAAGGAGAACTCATTATGCTCAAGGACATTAAGCTGATAACGGGAAACTCGAACGTATCGCTTGCCGAGGAGGTATCTCAATATCTCAACCTTAAATTAGTTGACACCGTTATAAAGAGATTCGGAGACGGTGAGATCTCCATTCAGGTCGATGACAACGTCAGGGGGTATGACATATTTGTCATTCAGTCCACATGTGCCCCGGTCAACGATAATATGTTGGAGTTTTTGTTGCTGGTAGACGCCTTGAAGAGGGCCTCAGCCGGAAGGATAACTGCCGTAATCCCATACTACGGATATGCGCGCCAGGACAGAAAGGTCCAGCCGCGTGTGCCGATTTCCGCAAAACTGGTGGCCGACCTGATTGCCGTTGCAGGGACGCACAGGGTGTTGACCATTGATTTGCACGCGGGGCAGATACAGGGGTTTTTTAATATTCCGGTTGACCACCTCTATGCAGTCCTGCTGATTCTGGATTACATAAAGCTGTCATACCCTGTGGACAATCTGGTGATTGTGGCCCCGGACGCGGGGGCAGTGGAGAGGGCACGGTCAGTTGCCGGAAAGCTGAACTGCTCTATGGCCATCATCGACAAGCGCAGAGAACAGGCAAACGAATGTAAAGCGGAAAATGTCATCGGCGAGGTAAAGGGCAAAGACGTCCTCATCCTTGACGACATGATAGACACCGCGGGCACGACGGTACAGGCCGCGCAGATTCTGAAGGAAAACGGCGCCCTGAAGGTATATGCCGCGTGTACGCACCCGGTGCTCTCAGGCCCTGCCATAGAGAGAATCGAAAACTCGGTAATTGAGCAGGTAATCGTCACAAACACGATTCCAGTGGATGATAAAAAAAGTAAATGTAAAAAACTCGTCGTCCTGAGCGTTGCCTCTTTGCTAGGTGAGGCCATTAAGAGGATACACGAGGAGTCGTCAATCAGTTCGCTATTTAAATAAAAATATAATAATTCAAATAAGAGATTTGGAGGATCAATAAGTGGAAAAGAAGACGTTAACAGCAGAAGTGAGGCAGACCAGGGGCAAAGGGGCGGCACGCACGATGAGGCGCCGGGACTTTATCCCATCGGTCATTTACCGTAAGGGTGTTTCGCAGGCGATTTCACTACCGCGCAAGGAGCTGGTAACCTTTATTAATTCGCTGGCCGGCGAGCAGGTACTGGTTAATTTACAATTCGGCGACGGCTCCGCAAAACTCGCAATTATGAGGGATTACCAGACCGACCCGATAAAGGGTGAGCTGCTTCACGCGGATTTCTACGAGGTATCGCTTAAGGAGACAATCAGGGTAAACGTTTCCGTACTCCTCGTCGGCACACCGATAGGCGTGAAACGCGACGGTGGGATTTTGCAGGCTGGCCTCAGGGAAATCGAGATAGAATGTCTGCCCGATGACATACCGGCACATGTCGAGCACGATGTCAGGGCGCTTGAGATAGGGCACTCATACCATGTAAGCGACATAAAGGTTGCAGATGGGATAAAGATACTGTCTGAACCGGACGAGGTGATAGCAACGATTACGGCCTCGGCAAGCGCGACATCAGAACATACCGCCGAGGAAGGCGCTCCGGCCGTTAAAGAGCCTGAGGTCATAAAAAAGGGCAAGCAGGAAGACAAGGACAAGTAACCTTGTGTGGTATATAATAGGGCTGGGAAATCCCGGCGCTAAATATAAAAACACCAGGCACAACGCAGGCTTTGCCGTTATAGACGAGATTGCCCGCGCATATGGGATAGCTCTAAAGGTGCGTGGCGAAGTGGAAAAGGGCGAAGGCGCGATCGACGCAACACCGGTAACACTGATAAAACCCCTTACGTACATGAACAGGAGCGGCTTGGCGGTCTATTCCCAGGTTCGGGCAAATAGTGCTCAGGTGATAGTAGCCCAGGACGACATTGACATGGCACCCGGCAGGCTGAAGATTAAATCCGGCGGAGGGGCAGGCGGGCACAAGGGGATACAATCAATAATTGAGGTCTCGGGGACGAGGGATTTCACCAGGATTAAAATCGGCGTTGGGAAGGATTCCCTGATTCCAGTTGATGAATACGTCTTGTCAAGGTTTCCCCCGTCAGAGGCGCGACTTGTAGGGGAGGCAGTCTTACTGGCGGTTGAGGCCGCGGCCTTTGTTATCAACAATGGTATCGAAGCGGCCATGAATAAATTTAACAAGCGCCCGGAGGCGGTTAAACTAGACGGGCCTCGTAATACTGAGCAGGAGAGGGCATGATAGAGAAAAAGACATATTACTTTGAGAAACCCGGCAAGGCCAACACTGGCGACTGTCTTTCAATAGTACAATCCGCCGTCAGGGACTACGGCTACGAATACATTGTCGTGGCCACAACCGGAGGCGACACGGGCCTGTTGTTTTCAGAGGCCTTTAAGGGCACGGGCGTAAAATTAGCCGCTATAACACATTCTTATGGATTTAAGGAGCCAAACACGATAGAGCTTGACCCCGATATGGCTAATAAAATCAGGGCAAACGGCGCGGTTTTATACACGGGCACAATGGTCACGCATTCGCTTGAGAGCGCCTTTGCAAAGCAATTCAACGGCCTCTATCCAACACTTATTGTGGCGCAGACGCTGAGGCGATTTGGCGAAGGCCCGAAGGTGTGTTGCGAGATAGCCATGATGGCAGTCGATGCGGGACTTGTCCCCGAGGGGCGGGATATAGTAACAGTAGCCGGTACGGGCAGAGGGGCGGACACAGTCATGGTCATACGCTGCTCGGCGTCAAAGAGGTTTTTAGACCTGAAGGTACAGGAGATCCTGGCAAAGCCGCTATTTGGCATATAAAATTTTAATGCAACGGACGCTACCTCCACGCGGACCCCGTATAGTTCCACATGCCGTTATAATTGTAGTACATGTAGCCGTCCGTCCAGGCTAAGAGGGCAGTGTTGTTGTAATACCATTGGACGTAGAACGTGCCGTTAGTGGTAGTTTCTGAGTATATGCTGCCTGATGGGGTGCCGAAAAATGTGTAGTATTGAATGTATATGGAGTGTATCGCGGCTGATGCCCGGCTCAGATACGTACGCCATTGAGCGCCGGTTGAGGTAGTGGCACCGTTATAGTACCAATACACAGAGCCGTCACTCCATGCTATGATAGCAGTGGAGTTAGCGTACCACTGGACATAAAACGTGCCGCCGTTTGTGCTGGTGCCGGCAGCAACCTCACCGGATGTCGTTCCGAAAAAGGCGCTGTTTTGAGCATAAATGTTTGTCATAGCCGATACGGCATCCTGATAATCTGTATTGGTAAATGTTACTGTAACCTGTTTGCCCGGAGACCCGGCGGAGTATGACATCAGCGCCCCGCACACGCCGCCAGAAGCATAATAACATCCGCTCCAGCCCGATACACTCCAGCCCGGCTCCGGCGTTGCCGTCAGTATAACGTAAGTGCCGTCGGCATAGGTTGCCGAACATGAAGCCCCGCAGTATATGCCCGATTGGCTGGAGGTTACAGTGCCGTTTCCGGTTTTACTCACGCTCAGGGTTTGCGGCTGTGTGGAGCGAACGTCCTGAATGATTTCATTCGAGCTTGAGGCATCGTTGACGGAATCGCCGCCGTAGATTGCCGTAATCGTGTGGCCACCGGCCATAAGCAATGACGTGGTAAAGGAGGCCTGTCCGTTTGCGTCGAGCGATGCACTGCCAATCCTTTCCCAGCCGGACTTAAAGACAACGGTGCCAGTGGGGGATTGCCCGGCAACCGTCGCTGTGAATGTCACCTGTGTGCCCTCGACTGAGGGATTCAGTGACGACCCAAGCGAGATTTTCGTAGCCGCTGCCGATCCGATTGCCAGCTTCCCTATCTTGTTAGTGCCGTATTCGGTAAACCAGAGATTGCCGTCCTGCCCGGTGGTTATATTCATAGGCCAGCCGCCAGATGTTGGGATTGGATATTCGGTAATAACACCGGATGCCGTTATTCGGCCTATAGTGTTGCCGCCTGCCTGGGCGCTGTTGCCGCCGGTTGCCGTAAACCAGATATTGCCGTCCGGCCCTGTGGTAATACCTGATGGATAATCCCCCTGAGGCAGGGCATATTCGGTAATAACGCCAGATGGCGTAATCATGCCGATATTGTTGCGGCTCAATTCGGTGAACCAGAGATTTCCGTCCGGCCCCGCTGTTATTCCGACCGGATAACTGCCCGCCGATAAAGAATATTCAGTAATAACACCAGAGATGCTTATCTTTCCTATCCTGTTGCCATGCGATTGCGTAAACCAGAGATTGCCGTCCGGGCCCGCTGTGATACGGTTAGGCCAGCGGCCCGTCTCAGGCAGGGCATACTCCGTTACAACACCCGATGTGGTAATCCTGCCAATCTTACTGCCGCCGGATTCGGTAAACCAGAGATTGCCGTCCGGCCCTGCCGTGATACCGTTAGGCCAATTCCTGGTCGCCGAGGCATATGGAGTCTCTGGCAGGTCATACTCGGTAATAACGCCGGACGGGGTAATCTTCCCTATCTTATTAACGTCCGATTCGGTAAACCAGAGGTTGCCGTCCGGCCCCAGGGCGATGCCCCAGGGAAACGTCTCCTCAGTGGTTATCGGATACTCGGTAATAACGCCGGATGGGGTAATCTTCCCTATCTTGTTGCCGTTTGTCTCTGAAAACCAGACATTTCCGTCCGGCCCTTTTGTTATATCATAAGGTGCGCCGCCAACTTTAGATAAGAGATATTCGGTAATTGTGCCCGATGGGGTAATCTTTCCTATCTTGTTGCCATGTTTTTCGGTAAACCAGAGGTTGCCGTCCGGCCCCGGAGTGATACCCATAGGGTTGCTTTTCGCCGTGGCGATGGGATATTCGGTAATAACGCCAGCCGTGGTAATCTTCCCTATTTTATTAGTTCTCGTCTCGGTAAACCAGATATTGCCGTCTGGCCCCACTGTGATGCCATGAGGCATGCTGCCAACCTCAGGCAAGGCATACCCTGTAAAGACGCCAGATGCCGTTAACTTCCAGATTGAATCGTTATGATAATCGGCAAACCAGAGATTGCCGTCAGGCCCCAATACGATACCGTTTGGATAGCTTTTTGACACAGGCAGGGCATATTCGGTAATAACGCCAGCCGTGGTAATCTTCCCTATCTTGTTGGCAAACTCTTCGGTAAACCAGAGGTTGCCGTCCGGCCCGGAGACTATATCAGCAGGCCAGCTATCCGATGAAGGCAGAATATATTCTGTAACGACGCCGGCCGTGGTAATCTTCCCTATCTTACCGATACCAGGAGAGGTAAACCAGAGATTTCCATCCGGCCCCGATATGATACCAGTTGCACGGCTAAACGACGACGGTATCGGGTATTCGGTAATAACTCCGTCTGGAGTTATCTTTCCGATGTTGTTGCCATCGTTTTCGGTAAACCAGAGATTTCCATCCGGCCCTGCTGTTATCCCAATGGGCGTGCTGTTTGCCGTAGGCAGGGGGTACTCTGTAATAACGCCGGAGGGGGTAATCTTCCCTATTTTGTTCCCATAATATTCTACGAACCAGACGTTGCCGTCCGGCCCCTTTGTGATGCCAACCGGTGTGCTGGTTGACGTTGGCGGCGCGGAATACTCTGTAATTGTGGCGGCCTGTAAAACGGCAGAGGAAAAAATCAAAGAAACAAACAGTATTATTATCGCAGTAAACGGCATCAGTACACCCCCCTATCCTGTGGCACCTGCCCTCCTTGTTTACTTATAATATCGTTCACAGCGAACTTATACTTAAATTATAACAGCACAGATCAATTTACACATGTGTAAATTACAATAAATATGCCTGTCCGGTCAATAATATGGCCTGTCTTCCAACGTAATCAGCCAGAATAATTATACCCCGCATATTGCGCAGACAAATCAGTATGCCTGAGGGTAGAACATCATTATGGAAACACTTATACTTGAATGAGATTTCGATCTAACGGAGATAATCAACGCAGAGGCAACCATGGGGCCTGGTCCATTTGTAGCATGTCCCCTTTTCCGCCCCAATGGGCTACTTAACTAACAAAAATTTAATAATCGCAAACATGACGGCTATTTGGCCTATCCAGAAAAGGAACATCCACTTGATATTTTCTTTGCTGGATTTTTCTACCTCAGAACGTACTTTCTCTATATCAACTCGCAGCTTGCCACTTTCCTCTGTGATACGCTCATTGACTTTACCTATTTCAAGGGTGATACGCTCATTGACTTTACCTATCTCAAGGGTGATACGCTCATTGACTTTACCTATTTCAAGCGATAAATCTGCTTTTGTAGCCAGTTCTTTCGAGAGCTCAGCTTTAATTTTTGCGGGAGCAGGTTCAACCTTATTAAATACATCAACTAAAGCCTCAGCAGCCTCTTCTCCCAGTTTTTCTCTTAACACCCTCGGTATCGTTATCACACTCATATTACTATTGTACCCTAAATATAAAATAATCTACAACCAAACAATTAAATAAATCTGTCCCCTTTATGACATTTGACATATTTGGCCGTACATGTTATTATTGACGCAGCTTTGAGGCGTGGTGTGTGAGTGCTTTTATGAAAATGGAAATAAAAAACGAGTTAATACTGAAGATAATCAATAGCCTCGCGCCGTTTCTGCATGGCAAAGACAACGCCATAAAGTTGTCGCTGATAGCCTTCTTCTCACGCGGGCATCTGTTAATAGAAGATGTGCCAGGCCTCGGCAAGACGACCCTTGCCATTGGCATTGCCAGGGTGCTTGGCCTGGATTTCGGACGTATCCAGTGCACGAGCGACCTCCTGCCATCGGACATCACCGGCCTCTCCATTTACAATAAAAACAAGGGGGAGTTCGAGTTTCACAAAGGCCCGATCTTCAGTAACATCGTCCTCGTCGATGAAATAAACAGGGCCACGCCAAAGACCCAGAGCGCGCTGCTTGAGGCCATGGGTGAAAAGCAGGTCACAATTGAGGAACAGACATATAGGCTCACAAAACCCTTCTTTGTCCTTGCAACGCAAAATCCCGTTGAGCAGTACGGCACATTTCCGCTGCCCGAGTCGCAGCTTGACAGGTTCATGCTGAAAATCGGCCTGGGCTATCCACCCAAAGAGGCCGAGATGCAAATCCTCAGAGGAGGCAGCAGGCGCGAGGAACTCTACTCCATAGAGCCAATTATGCACAAGGACGAATCTGTCGGCATACAAAACCATATCAAAGATAATATCTTCGTATCGGAGAAGATTCTCGACTACACAATGGCCCTTATAGAGAAGACCCGGACACATAAACACATGCACGCGGGGCTTTCAACGCGCGGGGCGCTGGCCATTACCAATACCGCAAAGACTCACGCCTACTTCTGTGGGCGCGATTTTGTCATCCCGGAAGACATCAAGTCCCTCGCCCCCTACACCATCTCCCATCGCGTATTGTTTAAGGAAGACATCGATACGAATGCAAAGAAGGAGATCGTAAGATCCATAATCGAAGAACTCCCTACCCCGGCATAATCAGAATAAACAAGGCCGGCTGGATATACATAGCACTGTCCATATTTCTTGGGTTTTCGGCCGCTAATACTGGCAACAACCTTATTTATCTTATTGCGGCCGCGATGCTTGGCTTTATGGGCGTATCGGGCATATTTGGCAAGCGCAACCTCCACAAAATCGAGGTCTCAGTTGAATCACCAGCCGAGGTCTTTGCCGGGGTCGAGTTCCTGATGAAAATTACGCTTACTAATAAGCGGGGCTTTCTGCCGGGCTTTCTGCTTAAGGTATCCGCGGCCGGGGCGGAGACCATTTTCCCGTTTATTGACCCAAAGACATCACAATATAAATATATCCCATTCACATTTCCCGCCCGTGGAGCACATCCAGTCAGCGATATTTACGTCTGCTCGGTGTTTCCCTTTAATTTCTTTATGAGATGCACACCGGTAAGTGATTCCGGGGAGTTTGTCGTATTTCCCGAACCAAAAAAATGCAGCCTCACCGGGACGAACGAGTGGGATACAAAATCGGGAGGTGAAAAACCCTCCGGCAACTCCGGCTTTGACTCAGATATAGTCTCCATAAGAAACTACATTCACGGCGACCCATTAAAATACATTAGCTGGAAGGCAACGGCAAGGTCTGGCAAGCTAAAGACCAAAGAGCTTTCCTCACTGGCCTTCGACCCTGTGCTGATAGACTTCGACAAGACCGGCATTGCCGACAGAGAGCAGCGAATCTCCTGCGTAACATATACAATCCTGGCCCTGTCAAAAAGAAATATCCCCGTGGGGCTTAAATTAAACGATACGGTGTTCAGGCCCGATACCTCACGCGCACGAAGGTCTGCCCTCTTAAACGCCTTGGCAGTCCTGCCCGCAGACGGCTAAGAAGGGCTGTCCGTGCTGTTGCAGTGCGTTTCGATATAAGACTTGAGGGCTTCTACCCACTTTTCGCTTTGGTCTACAAACGCCGCCCCGTAGTAAGAGTGCTCTAATTGTTCTTTCCGGGTTTTGATAACACAGTGGATGTATCCAAAGTTTTTACCTGACAGGAGAAACGAAGCCGAGTAACGTCTGTTGAGGGTAAGCTCGACGGCGGCCTTCTTCAGCACCCTGAACTGGCAGCCGCCTTCACTCAGGTCTGTGATGACGGCCTCTGCGGTCTTCATCTGCTCGGTATCAAGGAGCCTGGCCTCAATATTAGTTTGGACTCTGGTACACTTTCTTCGAGCAGACTTGGCCTTGCTTGACAACTGATAGCCCCACAACTGGTATCTGTTGACGGTTATGTTAAATTTCTCAGGTGGAATTACCTCGACGATATGAAAGTCTTCATGGGCCGTATCGCGCTTACCAGGGAGCGTAAGCGGAAACCCGTCAGAGCCAATGACCGTGCCTACGATGGGCCTGTAGACCTTTGCGCCCCTATGGGTGACTACCCCAAACTCCTTGTTTTTAAGCCGTACATATGTACCGGGGACAAACATGCCGAGGTTTTTCACAAATGCCATGTTAAGCTCAGTATCAATACCGGCCTCAATGTCCTTGACAATCATCTTAACGGCGGCATCGGGCATCAAAGGGGGGCGGTAAGAGCGGCATGAAAGCCTTGTGGCAAATACATCCGCCATAGAAAGTATCCTGATCTCAGGCTTCAGTGTATCGATGCCCGAAGGGTAACCGCTGCCGTCGATTAATTCGTGATGTTTAACTACGATATCCAGCCAATCACCGTTTGTTACTCCAAGGGTTCGAAGTTGGTTTACGCCGTCTGCGGGGTGGCGGCGTATCTCTGAGACCTGTTCTTTCGACAGTGGCGGTTCTTTCGCATACAGGCGCTCCTGCAACCCGATAATAGATATGTTCATTGTCAGTGCGGCTGAAAGCAGTGGCAGTATTCGTGCCGAGTCCCAATCGAAGAACTTTCCCATGACTTCGCAAATTATCGCGGTATGTATTGGATGTCTTATTGAATAGAGAGTGCTTTGGTTTAACAGGATTGACCCCAGAGCGGCGTCTTCATCGTCGGCGCAGAGTTTTCTTATCGCCTTGGCTATGAACTCGACTTTAGGCTGAAATGTCTTTTCATTGCACATCTCCAGATACTTGGTTTCATTGCCTAAGGTCCTGAACAAGGTTGACAGTTTCATCTCAATTAAATCCATGAGATGAAAGGGCGTATCGTCCCCGATGAGTTGTGCGTCTTTGTCTGGTTCGTGCTCAACGGGCGGGGGCTTTTTAATCTCTTTAACGGCAGCCTGTTGAGGTTTTACCTCCACGGGGGCCTTTGCGGGTACTTTTTTGGGCAGCGGAGTCTCGATTGATTCGAGTTTGGCCTTTCCGATTATCTCGCCTTTTCTTTGCAGCAGATAGCGCGAGAGCACTTTATAGTCAAGTGAGTCGAAGTTTGTGAATTTCACGCCAAAGTTCATCCCGTGAATATTTCTTACCCTGCCGCAAAACGTATGAACGCCGCCGTCAGGGAAATATATGTCGATTGCGTCGATGTACATCCCTATGGTTATCTGTGGGGCGATTGGAGCTGCGGCCTTGTTTATTTTAATCCCAATGCCACCAAGGCTGATGTCGTTAATACCAAGGCCGGTTAACAGGCCAAGTCCCTCCGTGTAACACTCAAGTATAATGGGGTTTTCATCGGAAGGCTCCACGCGGTGAAGCTCTCTGTCATAGCCGACGGCGATTTTACGAGGGAACATCAGTTTAGTATATTGCTCTTTACCCTCAGTGCAGGCAATCTGTACTGTTTCAAAACTTACATAATAGCTATCAAGGAGAAACATGCACTCGGCCTCACTCTGCTGAGGAAAGCCGTTGTCCCCCGCGTGTTTGACCATCAAGTACTTCTTGTCATAGTGGATTTCGCTGATGGTGGAGTCCTTTAAGTATGTCAACCCTTCCTGGGTCTTGACATGGATGGCAGCGTTAAAGACGAGCGATGAAACCATGTAGCCATGAATCGACTTTATGTCGTCAATCAGTTTTGTCCTCTTATATTGCTGTTTGTTTTGTTTAGCCATTCAGACTTTTTCTTAACGTATAATCAATATAATCATGGCATATTGGCACCGAATGGTATAATCATACATTTAGTGGCCGGCCTGAGTCAATATTTACATTCGTCAGGAGTTCCCCCGAAAAATTCAGTGGCGGTTAGTCGGGGAAGAGGGGTAGTTGGTTTGCCCTGTCTGGAGCGGTAATAACAATCCTGCCTGGATGGCGCTTAAAGATATTTGTTAAACCATCAGCGATAGCGTAATAGTGGAAGTCGGGTATTCCAAATACACGCTTAGCGGCATTCAGGATATGTCCTGCCATTACACGGAGTTTCACCTTCATATCCAGCACTACAGAGGCAAAGTAAGCGGCGGTCAGTACCAATTGCATCAGATTTTGAAGGCTTCTGTAGCCAAGCACCCGAACATCTTCCAAGTCGTAGCTCTGCTTAATAAATCGAATAGTCTCCTCAATGGCCCACCGGCGCATGTATGCCCTCACAAGACGCCATAGCACCTTTCGGTTTTTCATAACCGGCTCTGTGGTTAACAGCATCATTGGTTCCTTTCCAAAACCCCTTATAACCACCATTCCTAATTGCTCAGGTCTGTCCGGCAAGCTTACAACTCTAAAGCCAAACTCCAGATGATATACTTTTCTATTGCCATCATCTATCTTTACTATAGTTTCTGCATAAGGGCATGGACAGGTTTTGGCTATTTCATTTGCAAGCACGGTATTTCTGCCATACACAAGATTGCGACTTCCTACCATACGCACTAAAAAACGATGACCGCTTTCTAACAGCGGCACAAACAAGTGCTTTCTGTCTCCGCCCCTATCCATTACCCATATCCCTTTTTCGCCTATCTTCCCAGATACCGTTTCTATCACGTCGAGTATTTCTCGATTCTCACTTAAAAACCCGGGCGCTATCGTCGAATACAGATAGTTTACCAAGGGGACCATCTTATCTCCATCGATTTCCGCTGCCACTACCTCACAAATCGAATAACCATTCCCTAACTCATTTTCACTGCCATCTCTGACCACCGTAAGATATTCCATTTTCTCGGCATACTTCTTCCTTATATCGCTTAAATCCAAAATCAACAGTGTATCTCTGCCTATATGGCCAGAGGCCAACTCCAATAGGTTATCCTGTACCTTTTCACACAACCCTTTACGCCCTAACTGGTTCGATAACCGCTCCTCTACTTTCTTTATTGTAATATCCTCTTCCAACTCCCTCCCTATCTTCGTTA
>PEAC01000194.1 GCA_002753305.1 Nitrospirae bacterium MYbin6 | reverse complement strand
CCCGGTGTTTATTTTCTTGTGAAGCTCAAGGGGTTCTCTCAGGCCGTCAGCCGGAGGGGTGTCTATGAATCCTGCCTCTGCAAGCAGCCTGGGTGTTTCATCGGTTGAGGCATTGTCGATTAAATATATGGCGTCTATGGTAATGGTCTGACACTTCAGGGCCTCAAGGCACTCAAGCAGGAGTTCCTTTCTGTTGTACGTTACCACGACGGCGGCTGTAGATTGTCTTTCCATATGTGTCAGCGCCTCAGCTCTTTCAGTCTCAGGAGGGTGTTAAATATTGTCTCGATATAGGGCGTCTTCGGGTTGGTGTAGTATTTTGGATAGAGCAGGTCATCAGCTTCGGTAATGACGCCCTCGGCCAGGGCTGTGTTGTATAGCCCTGTGTGGGGTTCTATTCTCATTGAGTTAAACTCGAAGTGTACTCTGCTGCCCATCTGCGCTTTAGCCGCCGCGAAAAAGGCCATCAACTCTAAAAATGTCTTAACAGACTGTCCTGGCGGGTTTTTGAAAAAATTATAGCTTACCTCAAGACCACCTTCGGCCCTGAGCAGGTCATGTGTCCGGAGTATATCGCCTTTGGTTATGTGTTTGCCAAGTTTTTCAAGTACTGCGTCTGAAAAACCATCAGGCGACAGTATCACGGTCTTACAACCGGCACGTTTTA
Organism: Nitrospirae bacterium MYbin6; assembly: GCA_002753305.1. GTDB lineage: Bacteria > Nitrospirota > Thermodesulfovibrionia > Thermodesulfovibrionales > Magnetobacteriaceae > Magnetominusculus. The sequence continues at coordinate 2,430 of PEAC01000194.1, read as the reverse complement.
TAAGTTCGATAAATTCCTTGTCCAGATTCTTTTCACTAAACCATGCCGACCAGGACAGTCCCTTAATATTGCGGTGAATCAACTCCGTACATATCTCCTCGGCATGTCTTTTGGGTACGTTGAACATGGAATCGACAAAGGTAAATTCTGTTACGCCGTTTTCTGAGGCGAGTGCTTCAATCTCATCGGCTACAACTGCGGGGCGTCTTAATCTCAGGGACTTGCCGTTTAAAAAACCATAAACACAATATATACAGGTTAAGCCGCAGCCCCTCTTAGTCTCCACCCCGATGGCATCCCTTGCCTTCTTGTAGCCGCCAACATTCATCCCTGCCCTTAGTGGGGCATTTAAGAGATTTACATCAGTGGACGCCCCCTTGCCTGTAAATATTAGTTCGCCGTCTTTTCGATAATAGACAGATGCAACCTTCTCAGGGGTTGATATGTTTTCGATAAGCAGGGGGAGTGTTACCTCCCCTTCGAGAAATACGCCGAAGTCAATTCTTGGTTCGTCTTTCATTATCTCGGCAGCAAACATCGAAAACCCTGAACCGCCTGCCACTATTACTGCCCCGGATACAGCCTTAATCACATCCAGCGTGTCTTTGAGATATTTATAATAAAACACCACCTGGCGTTTATTGGTTGAATCAATATTCCTGATAGAAATCCCTATGATTTCAGGAGAAAAGGTTTGGATGGTTTCTCTTAGCTTGTCAAACGGTAAGCGGCAGATATTGAGGTCTATGACCTTAACGTCATGGGCAGTTAGTTGCGCCTTAAGGCAGGCCAGACCAAGCGGGAAGACCAGACATTCGCTGCCGCCGAGGTAGGATTGAATGAGCAGGATTCTTATTGTCTGCCCCCAAGACCCTTTGTCAGTCGGTAGGCCTTTTGCAAACCGAGATAGACATTTTTAAACATTGGTTTTAACGCCTTGCTGTTTAGGACATCGACAACACCGGGGGCTGTGAGGAGTTTTAACATGGCACCAGGCAGCCTGCCGCCCTTGGAGAGCGTCATCAGGAGATTTAAGTAGCTAGGCTCTCTCATCGTGTAGGACTTTGCGTAAATGTCCCGTTTGTCATCTGCGATAAGGCCGTCGTCCTTGGCCATGTTGTAGAGCTTTGTCTCTGGATAGAGGACGAGGGAAAATGGCTGCAAGCGGAATGGTTTTGGGATCTCTGATATAAATCTCAGGCTTTCGATTTTATCTTCGTCTGTCTCATAGGGGACATCAAGAATGAAATCATAACTGGGCGGGTACATCTTATCCTTGTACTTATTGATTATCTGTATTGCCTTCATCATCCTGTCGTTTGACATCGTAGAGCGGTTAAAGAGGTCCTGAATCCTCTTGCTGGCGCTCTCAACCCCCATTTGAAGGTACAGCAGGCCAGCATCGACAAGTATCTCCAATTTCTCCTCTGTCAACGTCAGCGGGCTTGCCAGACACGAAAATGGCAGGGCAATCTTCTCTTTGTATTCCTTACAAAATTCCTCGATATTTTTCAGCCCCCGGGCAAAAAACGCATCGTCTGATATCCAGATAAAGCCGACATAGGGCATATGTTCCTTCACCCACAGGAGTTCATCGATAACATGAGCAGTGGTTCTCCATCTGAGATAGCCTTTGCCGCTGTAGAGGTTTTTAATAGTGTCGTTGATGCAGTAGGTGCATTTATGCGGACAACCTCTGCCGGTCATTGTCTGATAGCCGATTTTCTTCAGATAGGCAGATACTGTCCCGCGCTCAAGGAATTTCTTTGTGAGGTCATATGTCAAAGGCAAAATACGCCCGTCTGACATGGCATAGTGGTCAGAAAATGAGTAATCCGGCATGGGATAGTCATCAAGGCTGCCGCCAAGTGCCCTGACGGGGTTTTTAGTAATTGTGCCGTTGGATTTAACCCATATGCTGCCGCAATTAGTGCAGTCCCTGCCTTCGGCAACAGCGTTAGCAACGTCAAGCATCGCCTCCTCGCCATCGCCAATGCAGACCATGTCGGCGAACTCAAGACACTCTTCCGGCCTGATAGTGGGGTGTATGCCGCCCCATATCACAGGGGTATTTAAAGCAGATTTTATTTTCTTTGTAATCTGAACGGCGCAGTCATAGTGATTTGTCATCAGTGTTATGCCGATTAAATCTGAGTCTCTGCATATATCAACCATCTCGTCCATGGTGTAAGGCTCATATCTGTCCTTGCCAAAGACAATGTTGTCGCCGTGCGGGTCTGGCAGGAATAAAAGCTGTGTCTGAAACCCGTGTTTTTTAAGATACGCCGATATTGTCCTTAACCCGAAGGTGGTTATATCGGGGTACGGGCTGATGAGGGTTATTTTCATTGTCCTGACATTCCTCCATAAGTAAATACAAATCTAACATAATCGGCGGTATGTTTTCAACTTTTCGCGGCTGTCGGTTAC
>PEAC01000193.1 GCA_002753305.1 Nitrospirae bacterium MYbin6 | reverse complement strand
GATCAGGGAGATCCCTCCGGCGATGCCGGGAAACATGGCCCCCGGGTTTGACAACTCAAAGAACAGGCCATACATCCCTATTAACATTAATATATATGCCACGTTAGGGTCGGATATTAGATTTAATATGGCCAGGCGCCATCCCATCTCCTGATGCACCACCTTTGCCTTTGACGTACTGAGCGTAATGGTGGTGTTATCAATTTTAACGGCCTTGCCGTCGATTTTCTTTAGCAGGTCGCCCAGGTCACTGGCAATCAGGTCGATAACTCCGAGTTTGAGGGCCTCTGTGGCCGTAATGGAGACGCTTTTTCTGATTGCGCTTGCCATTGTAATGTTTATCCTGGAGATAAAGGTTGTCTCACACGGGGCGCTGACTATAGGAGGGATTATCTCCATGGGCATTGGGTCGTTGATGCTGTTTGAGGAGGTGTCGCCGTTTTTCAGACTGTCCTTGTATATAATCGCCGTATCGGTTATAGTAACGGCAGTGTTTTTTACCGTGATTGTCGGGCTAGCGTATAAGGCGTGGAAGAGAAAACCAATTACGGGCATGGAAGGCATTATTGGCGCGGCAGGGACGGCAACCGAGACCATAGACGCAGAAAAAGGCATGGCTATGGTAAACGGGGCGCTGTGGCAGTGCAGAAGCGACACCAAAATCGAAAAAGGAAAAGAGGTCGTCGTCGTGGAGATCTCAAGGCTGCGCCTTAAGGTAACGCAAAGGCATGATTAACTATAAACCTGGAGGGTGAGATAATAACACCCCCAATTCTAAAACAAAGGCCTGTGCGGCCGGGAGGACTATAAATTATGATACAAGCAGGGTCATCTGGTTTATTTGTACTAATGGCAGTAGTGATTTTCTTATGGAGCGCCATAAAAATCCTGAACGAGTACGAAAGGGGCGTGGTGTTCAGGCTTGGCAGGGTAATACCCTTAAAAGGGCCTGGGCTGGTAATAATCCTGCCAGGCATAGACAGGCTCGTCAGAATCAGCCTGCGAACGATAACAATGGATGTACCCTCGCAAGACATAATCACACGAGACAATGTAACAGTCAAGGTGAATGCCGTCGTGTATTTCAAGGTGGTAGACCCGATAAAGGCCGTAACGGAGATAGAGGATTATTATTTCGCCACAAGCCAGATAGCCCAGACAACGCTGAGAAGCGTCCTGGGCCAGGGGCACCTTGATGACCTCCTCTCCAAAAGAGACGAGATAAACGCCGACCTCCAGCGCATAATAGACGCCCAGACCGAACCGTGGGGCATAAAAGTAACCGCCGTAGAGACTAAAAACGTCGACCTGCCCGTTGAGATGCAAAGGGCTATCGCAAAGCAGGCCGAGGCCGAAAGAGAACGAAGGGCAAAGGTAATCCATGCCGAAGGCGAGCTTCAGGCCTCGGAAAAACTCACCGAAGCGGCCAGGACACTCTCCGCCGTGCCATCTGCCCTGCAGTTAAGATACCTACAGACCCTGGCCGAGATATCGGTGGATAAAAACTCGACAATCGTATTCCCACTGCCTATAGAGCTTATCAAGCCGTTTCTGGCAGGTACGTCCGACAAGTAGAGGCACAGTGAAGCACATCGGGACAAACCAGGGCGACAGTACCGCCCTCACAGTAACAGACCCGCTGATAAGTAAGCTGCGGCCTTACTTTTTGTTTCGCTCCCCCGCGATGCGCCATGCCCTTAAGAACCTTCCAGCCGTAGCCGCCTCGGCTCAGACCGTACTGATTTCCGGTGAGACCGGCACAGGAAAGGAGATAGTCGCCCGAGCAATCCACGTATTAAGCAAAAGGGCAAGCGGGCCGTTTATGGCCGTCAACTGTGGCGCCATACCAGAGGGGCTTATTGAGGGCGAACTCTTCGGCCACGAAAAAGGGGCCTTTACCGGGGCCGCCAAGGCACGCAAGGGGAAGTTCGAGGCCGCCAACAACGGCACTCTGTTCTTAGATGAAATCGGCGATATGCCGCTCCTCCTGCAGGTGCGCCTCCTGCGCGTCCTTGAGGAGCACCATATATACAGAGTGGGTGGCGAGCGTCCAATCCCTATAAACGTGCGCGTCATTGCCGCTACCAGGGCCGGCCTGAAAAAGGCCGTCGAGGACGGGTTGTTTCGTGAAGACCTCTATTATCGCCTGAACATATTACGCATCCATCTGCCCCCGCTGAGAGAGCGCGTGGAGGACATTGCATATCTGGCGTTTCATTTTCTCGGCAGGGCCTTTGCCGAGATGGGCGTACCTCCGCCATACCCTACCCTGTCACCGGCAACTGTCGGCCTCATCGAGGGGCTGCCGTGGAGGGGCAACGTCCGTGAACTCAGAAACGTTATGACCAGAGTGGCAACCGTCCTGCCTCAGGGCACAACACAGGTGCTGCCCTCAGATATCGTACCACACCTTGAGGACACACAACCCCATGAGCATATCCTTATAGGAGGGAAACACGAAGGGGGGATATCCATCCCAATAGGGATGCCCCTGGTTGAGGCAGAAAATACAATCATAAGAGAAACACTAAGATATACGGGCAACAACCGTACGCAGGCTGCGAGGATACTAAAGATAGGGATACGGACGTTGCGCCGGAGGCTGGGGACGATAGGCCATAATGGCCCATAGGCCATAATGGCCTGGTTTCCGATTTATCCTTTAAAATCCATACTATTCTGCCATCCTTATGCTATTCCCCTGTCACGCAGTAGGCCATTCTGGCCTATACACTCCACCCAGTATCTCTCCTCACTTCCTCTAACTACCCGTAAATTAATAATTTTATCTCCTGGCACGATTTTTGACATTATATATCTAAACAACGGGGTTACAAACCCCACAAATATAATACGACAAAGGAGGTTAGCAAACATGTTACTTTCAGAGCTGGCAGGACTAGGCAAAAGGGGGTTAGACGGCCCCTACAGGTGGCTCGGCTACGATGCGGTTCAAAACAGGCTGCGCCATATGCAGAACGAGATGCAGAGGCTTGTCTCAGGCTTATCCGAGCGCCCGGTGGCGCAGGAGTATCCCTCGGTAAACCTGTGGACAAACGAGGACGGGGTGCTGGTGACGGCTGAGCTGCCGGGTGTAGAGGCACAAGACATCGATATCACGGTAGTGGGCAAGACACTTACGCTAAAGGGT
>PEAC01000023.1 GCA_002753305.1 Nitrospirae bacterium MYbin6 | reverse complement strand
CTTGAGATGATGTCTGCGGTGCTGAAGGGGCTTCGGCGGGCGCAGGTGCCGCTTGTGTATTCGAGGGGGTTTCATCCCATGCCGGCGGTTGCGTTTTCTCCGGCCCTTGGCGTAGGAGTTGAGGGACTGCGGGAGTATTTCGACATGGAGGTTACGCCGCCCTTTGATATTGTAAGGTTCAGGGAGGCCATATCCGCGGCGGTCCCTTTCGATATCCTGGACATGTTCTTTATTCCGAAAGACGCCACGGCACTTAGTAAATTCGTTACGGCCTATAAGTATGAACTCAGGATACAGCCCTCGGAGACGCTTGATGGACTCAAAGATAAATTAATCTCTGAACAACTGCAATGGTTGACACCAATTATGGTGAATTTTGATATAATTAATGGGAGACTTGTGATAATAGTTAAGGACACGCATGAAAAAAAGGTAAAGATCTCGGAGATAGCGGAGGCCCTGACGGGGTATAGCGCCGCTGAGGCCGGGATAAAAAGGCTGGCCCTCTATGGGTGGGTAAACGGCGGCAGCGGTTCCGGTGGCGGCAGATGGCTAATGCCCTGTGAGGCAGCAAGTACCAGGTATAGCGAGGCGATAGAAATTGGCAAATGAGATAATAATTAATACTACCCTGGATGAGGTTCGCGTAGGGGTGCTTGAGGGTGGGCAGCTCGTAGAGTTCTACGTAGAGAGAAAGAAGGAGGCAAGCCTTGTTGGCAACATATTCAAGGGAAAGGTGGTAAAGATCCTGCCCGGAATGCAGTCCGCCTTTGTTGACATCGGGCTTGAGAAGGCGGCGTTTCTCTATGTTGCCGATATAAAGACCGAGGTCGATGATTTTTCCGAGTTCCTTGAGGATACCGACGTGCCTCTGGAGATCCCCAACAGGCGCGCCAGGAGCGACCTTACGATTAGTGAGCTGATTCAGGAGGGACAGGAGGTCTTGGTCCAGGTATCAAAAGACCCAATCGGCACAAAGGGTGCAAGAGGTACGTCCTACATAACCATCCCGGGCAGATACCTCGTCCTGATGCCGACAATAGAGCACATAGGCATATCAAGGCGTATTGTAAATGTCGAGGAACGCCAGCGCCTCAGGGCAATCATCGACGAGATAAAGCCCAAGGGCTACGGCCTTATTGTCAGAACCGCAAGCGAACACTCCGACATAGAGGAACTCAGAAAGGACACACAGTTTCTGCTTCTCATCTGGGACAATATTCAAAAGAAAAAGGAGAAGGTCTCAGCCCCCTCGCTGCTTTATAGCGATCTTGACCTCACCTTCCGCAGCGTGCGCGACCTGCTTAATGACGACGTTGAGCGCCTCGTCATCGACGGCAGAGAGGAGTATGAGAATATCCAGGATTTCGTCAAGAATTTCTTTCCGAAACTGCTGAAAAAAATAGAGCTATATGACCGGCGCGAACCGATATTCGAGGCATTCGGCATAGAGATAGACATATACAAAGGCCTGGACAGAAAGGTATGGCTTAAGTCCGGCGGCTACATCGTCATAGATCAGACTGAGGCCATGACCGTTATAGACGTAAACACGGGTAAGTATGTCGGGAAAAAAGACCTTGAGGACACCATTTTAAAGACAAACCTTGAGGCGGTCAAAGAAATCGCCTACCAGATACGCCTGAGAAACCTCGGCGGCATCATCATCATAGATTTCATCGACATGGAACTCTCCGAAAACAGAGATAAACTCTACAGCGCCTTCGTTGAGACAATGAAAAAGGACAGGGCCAAAAACACCATATTCAATGTCTCGGAGATTGGCCTGATTCAGATGACGAGAAAACGTATCAGGGAGAGCCTCGGCAGGACGCTCTGTGAGAGCTGCCCGATGTGCGAGGGCAAGGGGTTTGTTAAATCTCCAAAGACTATAAGCTATGAGATCTTCAGGAGAATGAAAAAAATCCCGCTTCACAAAGGTGCCAAGGTAATCATCTCAGCCAACCCCATAGTGGCCGACTATCTGTCGGACGAACAGCGTGCCGGCCTTGAGGAGTTCGAGGTTACTTATGATATTGTCATTATAGTAAAGGCCGATTCGCGCTTTCATCGCGAAAAGGTCGAAATCACGGTTATTTAATTACATGCAGGTACTCCAAGGCAAATACGAGGCCCTGCTGTCGTATTTAAGGGATTTAGAGGGCGTGGTGCTTGCCTACTCGGGCGGCGTGGACAGCACGTTCTTACTTATGGCGGCCAGTGACTCCGGCGTGCCGGTACTGGCAGTAACGGGGGCTTCGCCATCGATGCCCGCCTCTGATATGGCGGCCGCCCTTGAGATGGTTAACTCTATCGGCGTCAGGCACGAGGTCATCCAGACCGATGAGCTTAAGGATGAAAACTACTATAGCAATCCCCCTGACAGGTGTTTTTACTGTAAGAGCGAACTCTTTAAAAAGTTAAGGCTCATTGCTGAGTCCAATGGCCTGCCCCATGTAATAGACGGAAGCAACCTTGGCGACCTTGACGACTACAGGCCTGGTCTGAAGGCAAAGGCACAGCACGGTGTGAAAAGTCCGCTAGCCGAGGTTGGTTTAACAAAAGGCGATATTCGGGAGCTTTCAAGGCTGAAGGGGCTAAAGACCTGGGACAGGCCCTCATCCCCATGTCTTAGTTCGAGGTTCCCGTATGGGGAGCACATAACGGCAGAGTCTCTGAGCATGGTTGAGCAGGCAGAGTCGGCACTAAAGGGCCTTGGCCTCTTTGGGGAACTGCGTGTGAGGAAACATGGCGACATGGCACGTATAGAACTCCCGGACAAGGACATACAAAAGGCTGCCGAACCTGAAGTCAGAGAGGCAATAACGCAGAGGCTCAGGGAAATCGGCTTTCTGTACGTAACCCTTGACATGGAGGGTTTCCGAAGCGGAAGCCTCAACAGGGCGCTAAACGCGCTCAGCGCCGCCTCAGGGTAAGACGTATGAACGAGAAGGAGTTCGGAAATCTCATTCGCCTCTGTGTAAAGTGTGGAGGCTGTAAGTCCCACTGCCCTACGTACCTGGCGGGCTATGCGGAGGCTGAGTCTGCCCGTGGCCGCGTCCGGCTGTTGAAGGCCCTTATTGAGGGCCAGATAAAGCCATCTAAGAAGTTTAACGAAAAACTCAGAAGCTGCATCCTCTGTGGTGAGTGCTCAAGCCACTGCCCACTGAATATTGATCTGATGGAGGCGTTCTACCACGCCAGGACTGTACTGAGAGACCATGACACGCCGCTGGCGATTGCCGGATTTTTAAGCAAGATTGCCTTTAAAAACACGGATTTAACGATTAACCTGTTTAAACCGTTCCAGAAATTAGTTAATAAGAGACTTGCAAAGAGAAAGCTGATCCCGGCGAACGTCCGGTTCACTGAAAACCAGTTCAAAAAGACCGGCCGTGTCATGGTAAACGATAAAATCGGGCGCGTGGCCATATTCACGGGCTGCACGATAAGGCATGTCTATCCTGAGCTGATGTACTCTGCGGCAAGGGTCTTCAATGCCCTGCGCTATGAGGTGGTTTTCCCGACGACTGAGGTCTGCTGCGGTGCGCCATTCAGGTCGCTTGGCATGGAGGCAACGGCTGCGGATTATGCGCAGAAGAACTATGAGATCTTCAGTAAACTCAAGGTCGACGCCATTATATCCCTCTGCCCGACATGCGTGGTCTCACTAAAGAAACACTATCCCATACTAATAAACAAGGCCTTTGATAACATCTATGACATAACGGACTTTCTGCAGGGTAAGATAAATGCAGATTCGGTTAATGTGCCCGAAGGCCCCAGGCGTGGTGCGGTTAACCTGAGGGCCATCTTCCATGAACCATGCCATCAGCGTAATGAACTCAAAAACTCTGCCCTGACAAGGCAACACATAAGCGCGCTCCATAGTGAGCTGGCAGTCCCGTTTGAGGTAGAGCTGCTTGAGCCAGGCCAACAGTCGTGCTGCGGGTTTGGGGGGACGTTCAGCGTGTTTTTTCAGGACATCTCTAACCACATACTTAAAGAAAAAGTTCAGGAGCTTGGTAAAAAAGGCGCCGAGGCAGTCATAACCACATGCCCAAACTGCATATTTCAGCTTAGCAAGGCCATTCAGGACAGACCCATCTACCATTTAATAGAGATCCTTGAGGAGGCCATAACCCCACAGGCGTAAATTTTCGGTTTTAGGAAAAATTTTTTCTACTTGACAAAACAACGCCTGATGCAAGATAATATATCTGTGAATAATGCCTCAAACATAATGAGAACAGGTTGGAAATAACTCATATATCAGCTTTTACTGCAGGCATCGTTACGTTTCTGGCCCCGTGCGTCCTTCCGATAGTGCCCGCTTATCTGTCGTTTATCACCGGCGTTGAGGCCGATGCCGCTGGTACTCAGGTTAAAATACAACCGTTTAAGTCTGTGATTCCAATATTGTTTTTCATCGGAGGATTTTCGCTCGTATTTATCATAATGGGGGCTACGGCCACCGCGCTTGGACAGTTGTTTGCCGATTATCAGTTGATTATTTCGAGAATTGGCGGCGCTTTAGTCATATTTTTCGGCCTTCACTTTACCAACCTCTTTCTTAGGGATGACTTTCTGAAGATATTCGCGGGCGCCGGGTTGCTCTTTGTTACTGCCTTTTGTTTCGAGCTGATGGGGAAAGAGGCATTCCTTACGATTGCCGGGGCTTGGGCCTTCATCGTGGCCTTATATCTATTCCAGGCACACTTGCTCTTATACCGGCAGCTTAAGGCACAACGAAGCACCGGGGCAAGCATGTTCAGCGCCTTTATCGTCGGCCTTACGTTTGGGGCGGGCTGGAGCCCATGCATCGGGCCAGTGCTTGGGGCTATACTGCTCCTGGCCTCCAGGCAGGAGACCGTCTATCAGGGAATGGCTTTTCTTGCCCTTTTTTCCGCCGGGCTTGGAATCCCTTTTTTCATCGCCGGATTATTCTGGACCGGATTCATAGGCTTCGTTCGAAAGTTCGGAAAGTTCTTTGCCATCGTCGAATTCAGCGGCGGGCTCCTTCTTATAACTATGGGACTGTTATTATTAACAGGCAAGCTCTCCTTAATATCATCATGGTAATGAAAATACTAATAAATACCACATTAGCCATTTTACTGTTAACGCTAATCGCTGCGTGCGGCGGCGGCAGCGGTAACGACAGCGGCAGCAGCGGCAGCTCCTCCACCGGCTATTACTACCCCGTAAGCTCTTCCGGTGGTGGCTCCTCCACTATTAACCCTGGCACTGTTCCCTCAACCAACAATGTGCATAACCAGGCAAAGGACTGCCTCTACTGCCACAACGCCGACCTTCAGTCCTCAAGCCGCCTCATCATTGGCGGCACTATGTATCTGGCATCCTCAGTTACAAATACCGGTGATTTGAATAATGCCTATAGCGGCATCGTGCGCATCCAGTTTTTGGACAACAATACCAATGTCGTGGCGGACTCAGTTTACTACACCGACCCCTCGTCAAAGGGCTATAACGCCAAGGGCAATCTCTTTATCTTAGGCAGGATGATGCCCGCCCTCCTGGGAAATTATTACATCAAACTGCTGGATACAACCGGTACACAAATCGCCAAAAGCAACCGGATGCACAAGTTTACCTATGCCTATAACAGCGCAAACCCTATAGATCCCAATAACATGTACTCCTGTAACGCCTGCCACTTGTCCATACCCTCTGGCGGGGCCCCAGGACTCATCTATCCAAACGTAAGCCACAACCAGGGCAGGGACTGCCTCCTCTGCCACAACGCTGACCCGTCATCCGGCAAAGTTCTCACCGTGGGCGCAACCCTGTATCTAAGCACCACCGACTCCAACAACATATGCGGCACATCGCTCCGGCTTCAGCTCATCGGCGACAACTCCACCGTTGTCTATGACACAGCCACCTACATGAACGCCGGCATAAGCGGCAACTACGGAAAAGGCAATTTCTCTATTATGGCCCTAAGCCTCCCATCGCTTAACGGCAGTTACTACATAAACATCCTGTCTGTGGACGGGACGGTACTGGCCTCAAGCTCAACCAGGCATGAATTTACATCATCATATAACAGCGGCAACCCGTCCGACCCGCAAAACAGATACTCCTGTAACACATGCCACAGTACCACACCGGCAAATAACGCCCCGGGCCTTTTATACCCAAACGTCAACAGCGCAAAATGTCTATAGACTAAGGGGGTCAGCGACCCCTCGCAAAAGGAGGACTCAACAACATGAAACTGATTATCATAGCGGCACTTGCCACACTGTTAATAATCCCCTCAGCAGCGCTTGCCATCCCGATGGAGGGGCAACCGGCCATAGAGTTCTCACTTCCAGACATCAACGACGCCTCTAAGACGGTGGCCTTAAAGGATCTAAGAGGCAAGGTAGTCTTGCTGAACATATGGGCAAGCTGGTGTACGGGCTGCAAGGACGAGATGCCTGAATTTATAAATCTGCAGGATGAATACAAGGAAAAACCATTTATAATCGTCGCCATAAGCGTGGATAACGCAAAGGACAAAGCAGTCGATTTCCTCAAGGCCCTTGAGCAAACGGCAAAGAAGAAGGTGAACTTCACAATCCTCTATGACAAGGACAAGGCAACGCCAAAGGACTACAAGCCCCGCGGAATGCCTGCCTCCTATCTGATAGACAAAAATGGCAAGCTCACACGAATATTCATGGGTTCATTCAACGCCTCAAACATCGGGGCGCTCAAGTCGGCCATAGAAGAGGCCCTTAAGTGAGGTGGTGCATCCTGTTTTGCGTTATGTTGTTTACGCTCACGGCCTGTTCTGAACACCTTGCCATTGTGAAACCATATGAGCGCGAGCACCTTGCCTCAGATAAGATGCTATTTTCGCCAATGGAGGCGGCATCGGAGTTCGAGACTCACGTGTTTCTAATCAGAGAGGCATCGCAAGGCGGTGAAGGTGGATTCCAGGGGGGGTGTGGTTGCAAGTAAGAATCAGGCACATTCTTATCGCCGTTGCAATTATACTCATACCTTGCGCCCTTCTCTACGCCGAAGGCCTCAAGGATAAGGTTACCTTTTCCTATGATTTCTACGGAGACAACGGCGATGTCAGGGTCTACTCACCCGGCATAGCGATATACAAGAAAATCTCTGAGAGATTCTTAATAGGCACTAAGATGAACATCGACGCCGTTACGGCGGCAACCATATCGCAAGGCAGCAGAAGGGGACATGTCGATGCCGTCACAAGTGCAACCCCTCTGAGGCTCTTAGACGATGTGCGCTATGCCCCCTCTGTCTTTGGCACATATAACGACGGCGACAACGCCGCTACCTTAGGCGGATACTACTCAACCGAGCGCGACTACACCGGGCGCTCCCTTTATGCAAACTATGTGCGCCAGCTTAACGAACAAAACACCTCCATTGGTGTGGGTATATCCCAGTCGTTCGATAAATGGCGGCCGGCTATGAACAGAAAACTCTCGCGCAATGACAAAGAGGAGACAAAAATAGACCTATCGGCCACGCAAATCCTCTCACAAACCTTCACGGCACAGCTTATCTACACGTTTATGAACACAAACGGCTTCCTCGCCTCCCCATACGAATATCTGGAGACGGACACCTTTACAACCTATGAACGCTATCCCTCAAGCCGCACCGGCAACGCGGCTACCCTGAAGCTGGTCAAACTCATCGACGACCCGACGGCAGTACATTTCTCCTACAGGTTCTTTAAAGACAGTTGGGCAATCTCCTCACATACGTTTAACGTTGAGCTATACAGAGACCTGTCCAGTATCTTCACAATCGGGGCAAAGTACAGATTCTATACCCAGACAAAGGCAGATTTTACGAAATCCCTCGGCGATTACTCAAGAAACGACCAGTACATCTCGGTAGATTACAGGCAGAGCGCCTTTAACTCAAACACAGTAGGCATAATGGCCATGATAAAACCTAAGACCACGGAGACTGGCCTGATTGACTTCAACAAGATGAAGATCAAGGGGTCCGTCAACTACTACTGGACATCCCCTAACAGCTACATAAACTACTGGTACAACGTCAACCGCCTCCAAGGCGTGTTTACCTCTTTCAGCATAGACTATGAGTTTTAACCGCTATCGGACTTCGTGGTGGCAGCTGTTATTTATGCGTTAAGGGTTACGTGTCTGGTTAGGCAGTTAAATTCTTGCCTGCGTTTTCTATGATGGATATGTAGGGAGTGATGTCGAGGAGTCTCTTTACTTCGGGCGATGCGGGGTTTTTCATAAGCTCGTTAAAACTTCCAACTCCGGCTACACTGCCTGCGCTGTAGACTATGACCCGGTCGGCCGTTGCTGAGGCGTCTATCAGGTCGTGTGTTACCAGGATTACCGGTACACTAAACTCCTGTTTGATGTTTTTAATCAGCTCGCGCATCTGCCCCTTTAGCGGGGTGTCCAGGGCCGAGAACGGCTCGTCAAGCAGCAACAGCTCCGGCCACCCGATTAGTGCCCTTGCCAGCGCCACACGCTGCCTCTGCCCACCCGATGTCTCACTCGGATACTTGTCTGCAAGCGCCTCTATCTGGAATAATTTGAGCATTCCCATGACGGCATCCCTTGTGCGGTGCGCATTGCCCCTCGGCGCCCCATATTTGATATTTTCATAAGCGGTCATGTGGGGAAATAGCGCCATGCTCTGAAACACATACCCTATGCGGCGCATTCGCGCGGGGATGAACGTCCCGTCCCCGGAGTCATAGACCGTCTTGCCGTTTATCCTGATAACCCCCTTGTCCGGCCTCATCAGCCCGGCTATCATCTTCAGTGTCATGGACTTGCCGGCCCCGGACTCCCCAAGTATAACCACCAGCTCGTTGCCTATCTTCCAATCAACACAGAGATGAAACGTGTCGGTACGTTTCTCTATGGAGACCTCAAGCCCTGTCATATTAACTTCCCCCCGTAGCGATTGGCCAGATAGAGGAATATCCCCGATAACGCCGTCAGAAAGACAACCATCAGATTGGCCTCCGGCCACTGCCCGTTGCTTGAGAGTGAGTATATGGCAAGAGACATCGTAGCGGTCTTACCGGGCAGATTGCCGGCTACCATAAGTGTCGCTCCAAACTCCCCCATTGCCCGCGCAAAGGACAGCACCACGGCGGCCGTTATCCCACGCCCAGCCAGCGGCAATATCACCCTGAATGTAGTTGTAAGCTCCGTGTGCCCCAGTGTGCGGGAGGCATCTATCAGGTTTTTATCGACTGACTCTATTGCCGCGCGAGCTATCTTCACCATCAGGGGAAGTGACACCGTAAAGGACGCCAGTACCGCCCCATACCACGTAAACATCACCGACCAGCCGGTCAGCTCATATACATACCTGCCAATATAGCCGTTTTTCCCAAACACCACAACCAGATAATAACCCGTCACCGTAGGAGGCAGCACAAGAGGCAGCGTCAGGAGCATGTCAATAAGGTTCCTTCCCCTGAAACGGTACATGGCAAGCAGATAAGCGGCCACGCCCCCGGCGATAACAACCAGCACGGTAGCCGTAACCGAGACCTGAATGGACAACCGCATTGCATCATAAAACGTCTCGTTCATTTCATATCAGACAGCCGCCGGGCAGGAGGACAAGGTCATTTAAAGCCGTGAGAGATAAAGATTTTTCTGCCCTTTTCAGAGGCCAGGAACTCAATAAAGGCCTGGGCCGCCTTCGTATTGGCCGCCATCTGCACCATCGCAACAGAGTATACCACAGGGGAATGGCTGTCTTCCGAGGCCGTGGCAACCACCCTGACTGTCCTTGGCATGAGTGCCGCGTCGGTTGAATACACAATACCGGCATCGACTTCCTCTCTGGCAGTGTAATCGAGGACTTGGCGGACGGTCTCACAAAATATCAATTTCTCCTTAATGTCGCCATAGATGCCGTAGTGGCGAAGCATCTCCTCTGCATACTTGCCCACAGGGGCGCTCATTGGGTTGCCAATGGCTATGCGTTTAATGGATTTGTCGTTAAGTATGGTAATTGGATTGCCGGAGGTGCCGAATGTAAGCTTAGACTGCGTTGGTACAATAAGTACGAGGGAGTTCTGTGCGATGTCACGTCTTGAGGCAGGCACGGCTAATCCCTTTTGCACAATCTGGTCCATATCGGCCTTCGATGCGGTGGCGATTATGTCTACCGGGGCGCCGCCGTGTATCTGGCGAATCAGATTGCCGGATGCGCCGAAGTTCAATAAAACCTTATATGCGGAGTTATCGGCCTCGAAGGCCTTCGCGGCTGCCTCAAGGACATTCTTAAGGCTCATCGCAGCCGAGACTATCAGCTCCTCCCTGCTCTTTTGAATGGTATATCCTACAGCCACCATCATCAGATTAAGCAGGACGGCCCAAAGAGATAACTTTATCAACATCGGCAACAGCTCCTTTTTGCTTTATTTTGCTGGTTGTGCCGGTGGTTGAACGACCCTGTCGTCTTCCCACATTAATTGCTTCTGTTGTCCGTTTGGATAGCTCATAATGCCCGGGCCGTTTTTCTTATCGCTTTTGAAGGTTCCCATAAATGTGGAGCCATCTTTATAGCTTACTGATCCGTTTCCGTCTCGTTTGCCGTCTTTGAACTCTCCGGAGTATGTCTGTCCATCAATTGTGTAGAGGATGCCGTAACCGTTTGGCTTATCGTCTTTGAACTGGCCCTCATATTTATTGCCGTTAGGCCATATATAGACGCCTTTTACAAATTTACCATCATCGAATTCCCCTTCGAATCTGGATTTATCCGGCCAGGTAAAGATCCCCTTGCCTGTCATCTTATCGTCCTTATATTCGCCTTCGTACTGCTTGCCGTCGGGAAAGACAAAGGTACCCATGCCGTGCTTCTTAGAGTCTTTAACGTCACCGGTGTACTTGCGCCCGTCGGGCCAGGTTACGGTGGCGGCCCCATTCATCTTGGAGTCCTTAAATTGGCCCTCATATTTGCTGCCGTCAGGGAAGACATACACGCCGGGGCCGTTCATACAATCCCCCGACATACAGGCCGGCATTGCGGCCCTGGCGCCGAAGAGGCAACATAACAGGGCTAATCCCGCGGCCAATGCCCTGATAAACCGTACATCCATTGCTATAACACGTGCATTCATAGCTCTGAGTACCTCCGCTATGTTAGTTCTTTTTCTGTGACTACCCGGTTCTTTCCAGTATTTTTTGCTGTATACAGTGCCCTGTCAGCGCGTTCGGTTATGGTCTTAACCGTATCGCCCTTTTGAATTGTACTTATGCCTATGCTGACGGTAAAGGTGAGTTCTTCGCCCTTGAATATCCCACTTAGAGAATAGCGGGACAGCTCGATTGCCCGGCAGATTTCATTTCCCTTTTTAACGGCGTTTTTCAGGGAGGCATTCGGCAGTATCAGCGTAAATTCCTCTCCACCGTATCTGGCCAGAAAATCCTCTTTTCTGATGTGTTCCTTGCATGTGTTTACCAGCGCCACAAGGACGCCGTCGCCTACCTGATGTCCATAGGTGTCGTTGGTCTTTTTGAAATTATCTACGTCTATCATCAATAGCGCAAACGGGGCGTCTGATACGACACTCCTGTCAACGAGTTTTTTCAGGTGGTTGTCCAGGGCCAATCGATTGTATGCACCGGTAAGGCCGTCGGTTATCGAGGCGGTTTTGGCCTTTTCGAGGTCGCCGCGCAGGGTCGTTACCTCTTTTGACAGGTGTTCTATGTGCTTTTGGTCGTACTCCTGTTTTTCCCTTATGACTACCTGCATATGTTCCACTTCGGATTTTATGCTGTCCTTTATTTTTTTTATATCGTCAAGCAGTGTGATATTCCCAATGGAAATGCTCTGGTTATAGATCTTCTGGTTAAAGTCTATATTTTCCTCGTTGATTACGGAGAGGCCCTTTGTCAGGAGGTCTATGATTGTCTTGAGTTCGCTTTCCCGTTCCTTGATATATTTCCTTTTGTTGTTGATATAATCGATGATAGCATCTTTGCCGTTGTCAAATGCGGCCTCCAGTTTTTTAATTTTATCGGTAGCGGTGAAATCCTCAATGAGTTCGTCCATACGCTTTTTAAACTTATCGGCGTTGATTTCTCTTATGTCGAAGGAGAACTCTTTAATTAACACCAGCAAGGCCCTGATGGTATTCACATATAGCTTCTTCTGTCCGGTACACTCGTCGAGCCTCTCGATAATCTCCTCAAGGGGTTGAGAGTCGCCGCTGTCTTTTTTTCCGAAAAGAAATCCCATCATACCCACTAGTTCTTGCGCCTTTTGACTGGTTTGCAGGCTGATACTTCGCCATTATAGTCGAACCTGATTATATTATTCTGGGGACATACGTCGGTGCCACCATAGACATTGTATGTAAGGGGTTGAGCAAGGATGCACTCAATCACTTCATTTTTTTTATTGACATGATAAATCCCCTCCACACATTGGACATATCCCTTGCCGCCGCGGCGTGGCAGCGTCCTGTCGGCATACAGGGCACTGGTCGCCAGGATTACTAAAACAACCGAAAACATTGCGATAAGTATTGCCTTCGTTTTCATATTGCCGGTAGTATAACAATAATCTCAATTATAGTAAATAGTCTTCTGAGCCTGTTTTAAAATATTTTGTAGCCGGCCAGGGAGTATAGTATTCGGACAAGGGAACTTATGGCAACATTAATGTGTGTCTGGCAAAGAAAAACGATTCCCGCAAATGCCAAGCGCAGCGTCTGCCGGTGTTGAGAGTTGTACGGATTCCCAATTCCGCAAAAGTGGTTTCAGGTAAATATTGCCAATCGTATTGCTATCAAAGGGGCATAGCCTGAGGTCTCCGTTGCTGCCGATGACCAGGCTTGTCCTGCCGCATGAGCATCCCTGTGGTTGGGCGATAATTAAATCGGGGAATGATTCCCTCCATGTATCCACTTCCCTGGGCATGGGGCCTTTTGAATTACAATCCGGCAGGTAACACGTCTTACAACTCAGATTGCAGTGAGTGCTGAGTTCCCAGAGGCAATACCATGGAACAGCCGACTGTACCAATTGAAACTGAACCGAAGGCGCGTGGAATTCTTTTGTTACGCGTTCCGGTTCAAAGGGTATTTTTATTGTAATGGGCGAAATGGAATTTTCTGGGTTTGGATTTCCAGTAAATTCCCCTTATCCATGTTATATATCGGATAGACTTTGAAGTTTTTAATCCTGGGCTGCACGGCGAAATAGTCGCTGCGCTGCCAGAAGTATACTGCCGGGGCGTCCTTTAGTATTTGCTCCTCGGCCGCCTTATAGAGGCCTTGTCGTTGCGCCTCGTTTGTGGACTTTCTGCCTTTGTCTATTAATTCGTCTGCTTCGGGGTTTTTGTATCTCGTGCGGTTGCCGCCCGCGCCAAAGTTCGACGAGTGGTATAGCGGGAACAGGAAATTCTCACTATCCGGGTAGTCCGCCCACCAGCCAAGCCAGAACATGTCCGTCTCGCCGTTGTTTATTGCCGACTTATAGGCGCTCCACTCGAGCGTCTTTATCTCAACGTTAATTCCCACATCCTTTAAATAGGAGGCGATTATCTCGGCTATATCTATTGATTCCTGCACCGCTGTAACATAGAAGCGTAGCTTAGTCAATGGATTATATCCCGATTCCCTCAGGAGCTGCCTTGCCTTATCCCTATCGAAGGGGTAGGGTGAGTTCAGCGTATATTTTTTTAATTCATCAGGGACGGGTGCGGCGGCGATTTTTCCCCTATGCTGAAAATAGGTATCAAGAATCTTCTGTCTGTCTATGGCGTGGGCTATCGCGCGGCGAAGGAGTGGATTGTCAAGCGGCGGCCTCGACGTGTTAAACCCCAGATAGTAGACATTCAGCCCAGGCGCTCCGCGCAGCATATCCCTGTATTTTGCGTCCCTCGTGAACATCGAATATGACGACACGGTAATGTCGATTACGTCGATATTGCCAAGCAGGAATTCGGTTACCGCCGTAAGGTCTTCGGGGATTATCTTGTAGAAGATACCGTTAACTCTTGCGGGGCCTTCGAAGTGGTTGTCGTTTCTCCTGAGAATCAGCTCCCTGTCCGGCTCCCATTTGTCGAGAATGAAGGGGCCTGTGCCGAGTACGCCAGTGCCCCCGTTTGGCACGATGTATGCCGCCGGCATCGTCAGGAGCTTCAGAAACGGCTCAAACGGCTCCTTCAGGGTTATAGAAAGCGTATAGTTGTCGTGGACGGTGATGCCGGCAAGTGTGCTGGTGTTGCCCTTTAGAAATTCTCCGGCGCCTTCGAGATTTTTCAGCACCCAGGCGTTAGGCGAATGTGTCTCAGGTGAGAGGATGCGCGTAAGGGAATAGGCGGCGTCAGCGGCCATGAGGGGTTTTCCGTTATGAAAGCTGACGTTGTGCCTTAGTTTAAAGGTGTAGGTTCTGGCGTCCTGGCTAATCTGCCAGCTCTCTGCAATATCTGCTGTAACATTGAGATTGGTGTCGAGGCGGACAAGGCCGTTATATATCTTTGCGGCAATGGCGCCGCCCTGAACATCGACGATGAAGGCCGGGTCAAGGCTTGTGGGGTTAGTGCCCAGGCGATAGTAGACATAGCCCTCAATCTTACCGGTGGATGCACTGCAAGAGGATATACCTGCTAAGGCAACCGCCAGAAGGAGCAGAGATAGATTACGCCTCAGTGCAGGAGTTATTGTCATCCTCATCAATTGTCTTAAAAATATCAAATAACGACAAAAAGATAACTACCACGAGCGGGCCAAGTATGAGGCCAATAAGGCCGAAGTATCCAAGTCCGCCGATGACGGTGAAAAATATCAGTAAAAACGAGATCTTAGTTCGTCCGCTTACGATGATTGGCCGGAGGATGTTATCAATCATGCTGATGCCAAAGATGCCGAGAAACAGCAGGATTGCTCCCTTGAGATATGACCCGTTAAGAAACAGAAAGATATCCCAGCCGCCCCAGACAATTACCCCTCCGAAGGGGATAAAGGACATAAGATATGTTGCCGCACCAAGGAGCAGTGGGGCGCGTATGCCGAGGAAATAAAACACAAGCCCCGCGGCAATGCCCTGAGAGAGTGCCACGGCCACGCCGCCGTATATAGCCGAGACGACCATGTCCTTTGTCTGGGCGGCAAGCCTGTCCTTTTGCGCATCGGTAAAGGGCAGGTAATCCCTCACCCTTTGTATGAAGACCGGCCCGTCGAGAAAGAAAAAGTAAAGCGTGATGACCATCAGTGCGAAATCCACCACTATACCAAGTACATTCTTTACGCCTATGGTGAGCTGCGGCATGACGCTTCGGCCAAAGGTTGCTATACCGCTTAAGATCTTCTCTTTGATTTCCTCTGTCCCGACATATTTATAAATGTGCATATGTTCATCAAGCCACCGCAGCGGCCCCGAGGACAGAAGCTCTGTATATTGTTCGAACTTCCCCACCTCGACATATTGTATCAGGCTAAGGAGTTCCATACCCATCAGTATCAGGATATAGGTAAATGGCCCGATAATGATAAACACGATAATCAGGACGGTAATTAAAGATGCGGCGTTTCTCCAATGGAGGTATTTATTGCAAAGATTATAGACGGGATAGAAGACGATTCCAAGCACGACGGCCCATGCGATAGGGTTAAGGAAGGGTTTGATGACGTTGTACATGAGATAGCCAAAGAGCAGCAACAACAGCAGCAGGGTGATTATGTAGAACTTATTATTGGTGGCAGGTTTATTTTCCATACTGGGCGGCCTCATCGGGGTATTCCATTTCGGCTACGACTCCGTCGGCCTCCTCGAATGTCCTGAAAATCTCAAAGAGCGAGATAAACAGCACAAACACGAGCGGCCCCATGACAATTCCAATAAATCCGAAGAAGTTAATCCCGCCGATAATCGTAAAAAACACAATAAGTATAGGGACATTAGTGCGCCCTTTGGTGATAATCGGCCTTAGAATGTTGTCTATGGTGCTAATGACCCCGGCGCCGACAATAAACAGTATAACGGCCTCTTTATATGACCCGTTAAGAAACAACACGGCATCGACTGTTCCCCAAACGGATACGGCGCCCATAAGCGGGACAAAAGACATCAGCCCGGCCAGGGCGCCAAGAATCACAGGAGACCACAGGTCAAGCAGATAAAACGTAATCCCGGAGAGAATCCCCTGCGTAAGCCCCACGGCCAGTCCTCCATATATCGCCGTAACGACCATGTCCTTAACGTCCTTGGTTAAGCGGTCTTTTTGCTTTTCGGAAAACGGGAGCATATTCCTGATTTGATTAATAAAGGCGGGGCCGTCAATGAAGATAAAAAGCATGGTAAACATCATCAGGACGAATGTAATCACCAGGTTAAGGATATTCTTAACGCCATAGGTCAGCTTAGGCATGATGTTTTTGCCGATTTCAGAGAAATTCTCGGTAATCAGTGCGCCGTAGTCGACCTGTCCGTCGCCGTTTTTCATATGGAGGTGCTCAATGAGCCAGTTCACGGGCCGATATGAGGAGAAATCCATAAATTGCCCGAACTGCTTGTCTTGCGTGTATTGAATCAGGTGTTTAACCTCCTTTGTCAGTTGGGTAGAGAAATAAAAAAACGGTACAATAATAATAAACAGGATAACGATTATAGTTAATGCCGAGGCAACGGGCTTCCATTTGATGTGCTTACAAATAAACACGAACAGGGGATAAAACACAATGCCAAGCACGACGGCCCAGGCGATGGCGGCAAGAAACGGCTCCATCACGTTAAAGCTAAGAAACCCAAACAAGCCAAGCAACGCCAGAATGGACGTATATCTATAGAATTTCCCGGCCGACATGTCTATGGCTTAGAGTATCCTCCTTATGAGCATGAGCCTATACCTTTTCTGTCCCCTAATCCACCGCGTCGGGGATGTTTTATTTGATGTTAACAAGCTATAATGGCATAAGAGGTACTATATGTCAATAGTACAGGGCGTTATTGAGACAAATTTGATAACATTCGTAATATGGACGAGATATTGCCGCGGAAAAATAACCTGCAAATCCTCCCATTCGTAAATTATGTCACAATTTTCTCATAAAATTGTGATGTGTCCTACATAAATTGCTACAAAAAATAAATCTGTCCCTATCCTGGCGTCATAAAGACAGCCATACAAGAATCTTCTTACTTCCATCGTCTTAGGCTGTTACGCTCATTGCCATTTGAATATTTAAGATATACATAGCCATTAGCGTCAGCCACAATCATAATATCATTACTTAATTTTTTAATGTAACATATCATCACTCCCTGGTACTTCTTTTCCATCGTAACATCTTCTATTTTATATGATACTCCTAAGACAGGGAAATCGTTTTTATATACGAAATCTATCACATATTCTGCCTCATCTCGTAGGCCTTCGGCGATTTCATTTTCTGCGTCTGCTCTATTTCTTTCTTGTTGTTTCCATCTGACTTCATTTCTTTCTTGTTGTTTCCGTTTTGCCTCTTCTTCTTGTGCCAGCTTTATTTCCTTTTCACGCCGCTGTTTTTGTTCTCGTTTATATTGTTCTGCTTCAAAATTTGTCCTTTTATTAATCTCATCAGTTATTGATTGTGTTTCTCTTCGCAGTCTCTCATTTTCAATTTCATTTTCACGAGTAATCCTTTCTTGCTGTTGTATATTCCCATATTGAGCTTGCGGCTGCGTAGTCTTATTTATACTATTTGTAATTGTTAATAGTCCACCGGCTACAAGTATAGAAAGCATAATTATAATTGCAATTGTAATACCAGAAAAATGATTTTTATTTTCATATAACTGTTTATTGCTTTCGGCTTCTTCTGTTGTTGATTCTGATTCTGTTTGAGGATTGCTACTCGTTTCCTTTATTCTTGTGCTATTGGTCTCTTCATGTTTCCTTTCTTTTTCTTCATTGTCATATGTTTTTATTTCCTCAATCTGGCAAACTATTCCAAAGCATGCTATTCTGTCTATATGGTCTTTTGCCTCAGCTATTGATAGATTTGTGAATAAAATAAGCTTTTGATTAGAGAATATCTTTCCCCCTTTATGGCTATAATAGGTAATATTTAGATATTCGCAAAGCTGTTCTTTGGCGGTGTTTGAATTATACCCTGATAGGATTTCGCCGGTGAATATGAGGTTATAGCTGGCGTTTGGGTCATAGTATTCATCATCGATGCTGCCGTCCGCATCCAGAGCCTTAATACGTTTTCCAATACCTGTAAAGCCAATACCAGATTCTTCAGGATCATCATTATACTTATTGGTATCAACCATAATCTATTATGATAATTCCCCTCTGCGCAACTTTTCAAAATTTCCATCCTTCCACAAAAAACGCATAATTGTTTCAAGGATATGAGCATTATTAATATCCATGTATGATAATTCAGCTTTTGCTTCCTTTTCGCTGGCAGACGAGATTATGAATGTCCCGTTACCATTTGAAATTCTCAAATCTTCCCATTTTGAATAATATGGTTCGTAACCAAACATTTTGGGCTTCTTAAGCATTACCCCATCCCTATTAACAATGGCATCATAATTTCCATAAGCTACAGATTCGCCGGCCGATAATATTTTTAAAGTATCACCGATTAATCTGACACAAACTGCTTTCCATAGTTTATCGATAATCATGTTATACTGATTTCTGTCAGCAGGCTCGACATGAAATGTCTTCTGATTGTATCCTATCCACACTGAGTAACTATATATGTTGTTGTCAACTAAGATGCCCCATCTTACACTATCGACCTTGTCGGTTGGTATTAGATCATCCTTGAATCGAATCATATCAGGACTAATCATAAATCTTTTTTTAAATATTCTACCAATGACAATATCCAACGAACATTCAGCTCTCCATTTCCTATCCTCTTCTTTGCTTTTCGCTTTTTGATTTATAATATCTCCTAGAGCTGTCAAGTCCTCTGAAAAATTATCTGCAACCTGAGGAAGCTCTTTGAAAATCTTCGAAATAATTACTGTTATTTGTTTCGCCTCTGAGTGCATACTATATGAATTGGCAATTTCTAATGTCAAGCCTCTCAGTTCTTTCGCTAGTTCTTTACTATGGGGAGTCTCTTTCCCTTTACTCTGATGAACGAGTTGAATAGGTTGTGCTATTTGATACCATGTCTTCAAATATTTATATAGATTTGGCATCTGGTAATCGAATGTTTTTTTAGGCTGCTCTTTAATTGTAGATATAACATTTCTAATCTGCCCGGCTAGCTGATCTAAGTATTTCTGAACCTCAATTTGATATTTATCTGTCAGCTCTTCAATAAGCAACGAAGGATGATATGTCCCATCAGACGTTGTTTTGGCAACTACTTCCGTCATAACCTTGTCAGGGGCATTTGTATTATTCAGGCAATTTATCATTGTGCCGACAATGTATTCACGTCGGGCTTTCATTTCCTGTTTAATATTTTCGATGTCTTGTATCACTGGGATTTTGGCTATTTGGCGGTCTTCATTAATAACGGTTAGAAGGTTTGCGTGGTCAATATGATCGAAACTCAACGCGATTTCTATAAATAGTTTGCTGATTTGCCCCCCCTCTTTTGGCTTGTGGTAATCAATATAGGTTATCAACGCATTACATCTTGCAAGAGGCGCTATACCATCCAGTGAACTCAGGAGGGCATTTGGATCTTTTTCGATTTTTTCGATTAACACTTGAGCGCCGACAGGAGAAAAGCCCGGCAGCCATGCAAGTTCTGCTGAAAGACGATTTCGCGGATGAGTCAATACCGAACGATATCTCGTACAGAAATCGGCATCGAAGGTAAGACTTTTTGCATCACAGATCTCAACAATCGTCTGCTTAGAATTCCTTGTATTTATGCCGATAATATAAAAAGGATTCTGGAAAAGATTCATTTATCTCTTCCAAAGCCGATCTTTCTTTCTTCAGGCGCATCTTTTTCTCTGGCTACCAGCTTTAGGGCTTGCTCTATGCTTTCATCGTCAATCTTGCTCTTGCCGGATTTTGCTGTGATTCTCGCGGCTTCCCGCACCATAAAAGAAGTATCGGATAATGGTCGTCCACTTAACAGCGCTATTGCCTCGTGCAGCTTAATATTATCTTCGCACGGTCTTTCTGAAAATAATCCTCGAAGAAGCGACTCGACTTCTGTTTCTGTGGGCATATCAATCCTAATTACATGGTCAAACCTACCTCGCCTGAGAATTGCAGGGTCGATTTTCTCAATCATGTTGGTCATTCCAATTATTAAAACATTGTTTTTAAGTGCTTCGGGAATTACGCGCAGGAATTCAGCTGCCTCTTCAACCTTATGGCTTTGAAACTCTCCTGCCCTCTCTGAAAGATATGCTTCCATTTCATCTATGACGATTATTGACGGTGAGTTGTTTATAGCGTCATCAAAGACATTGGCAATTTTCATACTCGTTTGGTGGATGTATGGACTACCGATGCTTCCAGAACTGATCGTAAATGAAGGCAAATCCAGATACTCAACCAACGCTTCAACTGCAAATGTTTTCCCGCAGCCAGGGGGGCCGTGCAATATCACAGCAGAAGGAAATTCAATGCCGAGTTTTTTGTAACGGTCATTATTTTCCATAATGTCAATAATATGGTCTTGGAAAAATGTTTCAAGTTCTAGTCTGCCAATTAATCGAAAAGGTTTCTTTTTATCGCAATTATGTTTTCCCTCTTCAGTTTCCATGCGTGACGGCGGTCGAAGATTTGCGGCGCTACATAATTCGACGAGATAATTCTTTGTCATCCAGCGCACCAACGACAACAACCTACGTTCTGAAAAACAAGAAACCGATACTCCACCTGATAAATAAGAACCTAGTAGAATATCATCATCAAGAATTTCTTCTGTAAATGGAACGGGTAGTATTACTACATATTTTTCACAATAAATGCCGCCGCTGAGATTTGCAGTTTTCTCCTTCTGTCGAGTCCTTCGCATTGCGGTTGCAAACCCTATTGCCTCAAATTTATCGTTAGGCTCTGGACATGCAAAGGTTGGGGATAGAATCCTGTCATCACTAAAAAGCAGATCATATCTCTTGTCCCCGAATTGAACATGTTCAATCTGAGAATTATCAAGCAGCCCGACAGCGAGCCATTTATCAGAAAGATCGTGTGACACGACAAGAGTTTTTTTTGCAAGCCCCGTGCTTTTGATAATTTGCCAATTACTCCCAGCTGAAAGAATGGGGCCTGTCTTTACCCCTGAAACAAGTTCATATTTGAGAGGGAATATAGGATCTGTAAACATGGTTACAAGATATTTGTTGGTAAATAGAGATCCTGCTCAGTATGGGTATTTATACTTATGCCATACAGCATCCCCACTATCTCACGAAGTTTGTTTATATCATCTCTTTTGATGGCATCTGTTCCATCCTTAACAAGTTGGCTTAACACAAGCTTATCGGGAACATAATACCCGCCAGTCGAGAATCGTTTGAATTCGTCCACAACGAACCAATCCTGCCGCCAGAGTATTTGCCAATTCATTCCTTTCATCTCACTTAGAATGTCCTCAAATTCTGAGGAAGTGGATTCAATTGCATGTTTTGCGCTTCTTGCCATCTTATCAAAAACAGTGGCCTCTGAGGATTTTGCATGTTGACGGACATCTTTCTGAAAGAAATCCATAACACTGTCCAAATCAAGCTGACGTATGCCTGGAAGATGCTCTTTTCGAACGCTGGCAATTAAGCGCTTTGCTTCCTGGATATTTTGCATGGCTTGCTTTACTGATTCTGGATCATTTTCATTTTGTGCAAGTTCCTGGGCCGCCAGCAGCTTGCCCTTAGCAGTATCAAGCCGGTTATCTTCCACCTCTTCTGCAATCTTATCAGCCCTTCCCATTAGCGATTCACTATCATTCAGAACTCTATTACCTATGTTTGAGTAATCAATCTGGCCTTCCTGTCGTGAGTAAAAATCATTCCGTGTAAATATACCACATACACTTGGCACGGATATGGAAATAGAAACCCTCCCTGAATCGGATACTTCGTATTCACAGAGGAGGTCGGCGCCTGGCTCTATCACGCCGACATCGAAATCAGACCCGGTTATCTTAAGACAACCGATGAACTCATTGTCATCAATGGGACTTTCAATTTCGCCTTCCCAGAGCTTAATATAGAGAGATCCTGTACCTCTTGCCCTTAGCGCCTCAGATGATTTGAATATCTCCTTACCTTTCTTTGGCAATGGATCGCCTTTTTTTATTAAGTACTTCAGTGTAGTACTATTGCCTGTCATTTTTTCTAAGACTTGCACGCCAATGGAATGGGACGCGGGTATTGCATCGATAGTGGCGGCAGTTCTTGTGATTATAATCAAGTCATTTTCAATGGAAATGGACCCGCCTGAAGGGTCGAAAACAAATATCTTGAATCTGTTTTCTCCATTCTTTGATAAATCAACATTCAGTGTCGTTCCATCCTTCAAATCAATGCGGCCTGAAGACCAGCCAGTCTCCATATTGTCAATCTGGAACATTGATCCAGGCAATATCTGACCTCGACATTTAACGGCAATGAGTGATCTGACATCAGAGGTTCTGCTTGAATATTCAAAGCTCAAATTAAACTTACTACTGGCAGCAACCGAACCCCGTGACGATTTTCTATTTTTCTTTGAAGATTGCCAGTCAATTGATTCAGCGAAGATTGCAGCGCCTTCGGCAACCGCAGTCATTGGATTTACTGATTGTTTATCAGCACTACTAATACCAAGTTCAAAAGCTACCATATCCCTTAGCGGCTTATACTGCGTAGGCCCACCGATAAACACAATCCTGTCAATATGGTTGGGTGTTAAGGATGCCGCCTCAAGAACCTCTCTCGTAGCATGAATTGTCTCCAAAATCTTTGGCTTTATTAACAGATCAATATCAGTCTGTATAATAGAAATGTCCATGTATATGTCTTTGCCTGATTTATCTTTCATTCTTACATCGTCCTCATTCAGCGAAATCAAGCCCTCGGTCTTCATGGAAAGTTCAATCTTTGCTCTCTCGGAAGCCCAGGCAGCAAGGTTGAGAAGTTTTGAGTATTGCCGGTCTGACGAAAAGTCCTCTGGAAGGTCGAAGTTATTTATCAGCCATGGCTTTACAATGTTATCTACGATAATCCGGTCAAAATCTCTTCCACCGCACATAACAATGCCGCCATGGCCAAGAAGACTGACACTCTTGGATATACTTTCAGCAAGTGCTATATCGAAGGTGCCTCCGCCCAGATCATAAATGAGAAAAATACCATCTGAGCTGCGAGCTTTCATAACGCTCATAACAGCCGCAACAGGTTCTTGCATAAGCGCAACTGTACCTATGCCGGACATTTCGGCAGATGAAAGAGTTGCATCACGCTGCATCTGATTGAATGCGGCGGGTACAGTTATAACCGTACCAGTGTCATTACTGTTACGAAGCTCCTCTGGAAGATAGCTGAATAAAACCTTCAGGATCTCTGAGCTGCACTCTTCCGGCGTCATTATTAAATTGGCAGAGGGTATCTTTATCGGTGTGCTTGTACCCATGAACCGTTTGAAATTCATAGCAACCTTTTCAGGTTCCCGTGC
This sequence comes from Nitrospirae bacterium MYbin6, assembly GCA_002753305.1. Taxonomy (GTDB): domain Bacteria; phylum Nitrospirota; class Thermodesulfovibrionia; order Thermodesulfovibrionales; family Magnetobacteriaceae; genus Magnetominusculus. The sequence goes on along the minus strand of PEAC01000023.1, from coordinate 9,791 downwards.
AGCCATGTCATAGGCACGTCTTCCAAAATATTTGCTCCGCCTGTCAATACATATGACTGAGGGGGTTACATCATTTTGTTCAGGACTTTTAAAAATCCTGACTGATTCACCGTCATAAGTACATATAGCACTATTTGTTGTCCCTAAATCGATTCCCACAAAGTGAACCATTATTCCCCCACCTTTCTTAGTAGTACAGTGCCCATTTTGGCAATGCTGCCGGTATCGCTCATAATTATCGGCTCAATCATCTGGTCAACAATGAGGCTATCCTCTGAAAGAAAATCGTTTATATTAATAGCCGTTGCCGCCGTACCCGAATCAAACGGATGTCCTTCAATATTTACGAGTTGATAGCCAACATCGCCCAACTTATCTTCCATTTGCTTTTGAAAATAACGATACTGGCTTACAAACCGATTCTGCTCACCTGCGTCTAACTTCGATATTAATCTGAGATACACGCGCGTAAACCGCCAGCTTTCAACGACAAGAGAAAGGAGAGCGCTCTTGACTGTCTCACTGCTTATGTCAGTATTATTTTCACTCATACTATCATTCCTATTATTATAATGAATTAAAGGGGTATAATACTTAATCCGCTTATTCGAACACGTCTTTGATATTGATTTGAAGCCCATCAATGACTTTTGACGTAACCACGCCCTCACCTTCGGCATAGGAATAGAGCTTATACTTGCCTTCCTCAATGGAAAAAACTTCGAATATTTTAAGCTCCGGTATGATTATCCAATATTCCGGTACACCGTATTTCTCGTATATCTCTTTTTTTATATTGATATCCCATCGGAATGACCCTTGTGAAACTATCTCACAGAGCATATCCGGCACACCTCGTATCCAATCCTGAATGATTGCCGTGTTATTTTTCCTGATAAATAATATGTCAGGCTGAAGCCTGTTTAAGCCTTCCTCAAGGATTACGTCAAGTGGAGAGTAAAGCACATTACCTAAATCGTTTTTCTTGACATGAGACAGGACTGCCCACAGTATTTTTTGACTGATTATCTGATGTTTACTAAAAGGGCTTGGTGACACAACCTCCTCCCCGTTAATTATCTCCGTTAAGTCTAATTCTCTTTCAATTGTAAGTGTTTCCATTATTATATTCTACCCTCAACCCTGCCGGTCTGTCAATGCCGAAATTAAAGAATTAAAGGGGACAGATTTATTTATTCACAGCACGGCAGCTATCATCCCCCATGTGCCTCCTACCCCATTAATGCCCGCTACGTCTAATGAATCGTCGTACCCAAGCCTTTGCTTTAGCGCTACGGCCGTGTAACATAACAAAGCTGCCACCTCTGATTTTGATGGTGGATTCAGGTGCGATTACTCATCTTGAAAAATACACGTTCGGTTTGATAAAATACAGCGAGGTATGACTGGAAAGCATCAAAGAATCTAAACGGGTTAGGGAAGGCCGATGTCCTGTGAACGAAAAAAAGAGGGAAGATGAACATAAGAGATTTTTTAACTGGTGCAGCAGCAGTAGGAGTAGTTTTAACCGCAAATAAAAGGAAAATAGAAAGATGGATTTTGTTTGTGGTCTTAAAAATGAACCAAAAGGAGTCAAGCCATGAGATATTTATTTTCAGTAATAACTGTTGTATGTGTTTCTTTCGTATTGCTGCTTACTCAGGACATTAACGCCGGAAAACATTGGTCAGGTTATTCTTACACTGAATATGGACGCCACAATGCCGCAGTACAAAACTCTGCCGACAATTACACCGTTCACAACCTCGTTGGTTCACTATATAAAACTCCTACGGAAGCAGAGAAAACCAAATATCAAACAGTGCTCAATTACTTTTGTGACGCAATGTACGAATCCACCGAGGGGCTTCACAAAGTTGGAACCCTGACGTTTTATACCGGAGGGACTTTTTCCAAAAAGGCCGACGTTATATGGCAGCAAGAAGGCTGGCCTGTGGCCAACGTTAACGGTCTGGGAAAAGAATCCAAGAACATCGGCATGTTCGATAAGTTTAAAGATAACGAGGGAAACATAACCGACATACCGGATGAAGACAACGGTTACACGTTCGGACATGAGTGGGGTCATTATACTTACGGTCTGTATGATGAATATCAGGGGGACAATCCAAAACGTAATAGCGGATTTCCATTGCCAGGCGATAAGCCCGTTGTGCCTTCTATAATGAACAGCCAGGACAATGCCAGAGGTGGAGGGGATAACTACAAGTGGCTCAAGTTCTCTATTGCCTATGTTTCAGGCGATACGGCGGGCATGTACAGAAATACAAGAAAAACCGCACAGCACAGAACCCTGAAGGTGAGTGCATGGGAAACGCTTGGGAGAAGTGAATCCGAAGATCCTAAACCAAAATGGGCACACGATGATGACGAAATAGGCAGGAAGGTCTTTGACGACCTGAAGAAGAAAGCCCCGGAAGTGCTTAAAAACAAACCAGTAATCTTACTGACCAAAGCCGGGGAGCAGGGAAAAGCCAGAAGCATTTGTAAGATTAACTGGATGTCCGACAATCAATCCTCTTACGTGCTTGTTATCGATACCTCGTATGCAACCTCAGACATTGTTGAAGACCTTAAAGCTGCCGCAGCTTATTTTGTCGATACGGTTGAAATTGGCAAGGCCGCTATTGGAATAACAGCGCCTGGGCAAGCCTCATATCCGGTAACCAATATTAAGACAAATTCAGACAGGGAGAGGCTTAAGGCCTTTATTAAAACACTCTCGCCATCGTCCACTCCGGCCTTGTACGATACCCTGAGACAGGCGGGAGACAGTCTCCTTAACAGGCCTGAAAACGAGATCAGGGCTGTTTTTCTTATTACTTCCGGTAAACACATGGGCAACAAAGGCATTACGCCCGCTGCCGCGTACAATTTCAGAGACCTGCGTCTCCCCGTTTTCACCATTGCATACGACAATGGCCCTGCCAATGCCGATACGCTGCCTTTGTTTGCACTTGCAACGCGCACAAAGGGTAATTATTATAACGCTGGCGGGACGTTTAACCGATTGATATTTAATTTAAACAACTCACTGAAAGAGGCAACCTCTTCATACGGTATATCCGAAGGCACTTTAACTCTGTCACAAGGCAGGCTCACAACGCAGAACTTCACGGTTGATCCCGCCACGGGCAGTCTATTGATTACTGCCGTGCTTGACGGCAAAGCGGACGTACACGTAACAGACCCACAGGGTATGACATCGTCCGTTTCGAGCTGCACCGCCTCACCGTCGGGTACTGTCTGCATCTTGCGTGTGAATTCCCCACAAAGCGGTAATTGGCAGCTTTCTGCAGTATCGTTTTCGGCCCTTAATCTAGGATATTCGATAAATGGCTTAAACAAAAACGGTATTTTCCCCTATACCCTGTCCGTGTATAACATCAATGGAGATTCAATCAGATTTCCTGAACAGATTCTGCTTGAAGTTAATTTTGAAAAGGATTACCCAATCGCAGGGGCTAATATAACGGCCGTTATTCAGTACCCGGACGGCACAGTCCGGCCTGCTATGTTCAGAGACGACGGGATAGACCCTGATAACATAGCAAACGACGGAGTTTACTCTTTTTTGGTAAACGATTACAATCAGGACGGCGTTTATACTGTAACCGTTACGGCAGATAATAAAGATAATACAGCCTTTATGACCAATTTAAGCCTTCAGCCCGCACTGTTACCGGATGGAAGCATGCCAGGCTTGTTAAGCATTCCGTTAAATGAGCAAGCACAAAGGTCACAACAGTACCAGTTTATTGTAAGCAACGTTAACTCCTACTCCCGTGGAAAAGATTTTGCGACGGCTAAGGCGGTGGTTGCAGACAATACGAACACTGCCGGAATTATATCGAGTTCTGAAACTGAGGAGTTTTATAAGGTTACTGATAATGATTCTGTTCAGAAAACAATTGTCTTCAGACTAACCTATGTTTCACCGGACTGGCTTCCAGTTATAACCGTTTATGACTCAAACTACAAGGAAATTGGCAGGTCAGTCTTTAACCCTAGACTCAACTATCCGTCTGTTGATATCAACACCAGTGGGAATGAGGTTTTTTATGCAAAAGTCTCCACTTCATCAGGCACTGGAAGGTATAATTTCAGTGCGGGCGGCATTTTGGGGTCGGACGTAACCAGATGTGATACGATACTTGACGGCTATACACTTAACGTACCGGTCAGCCTTTGGCCCGACGGCTCACAATATGTGTATCTGTCGCTTAACATGACATATCAGCCGACAACGGATGGCGACATGTGGTATTTTCTGAACGGTTATACATACAGGAATGATGCAACATCGTATCTGACATGTGACTATGCGCACCTTGGCAGCGATATGGTGTTATACATCCCGCAGATGGTCATGGGAGACAGGAGCTACTGGGCAGAGTTTCAGTATATCTATCTTGGCCCTGGTAATGCATGGTTTAAGTTGAAAGATATGGGCGAAAATTAACATCGTTAATAAATTCTGGACGGTAAATTCGGGATACATCCATTCAGGAATTAAGGTATGTAAGGCAGCACTGGAGGTGGACAAAGCTAAGGAGGCGACAAGCAGCCATCTATTCCACAGATTATTCAGACTGGCAATTATGAAACCGGTTGATTATCTCTGTACAAATATGGTTTAATGCTGCAATGCCAGGATCGTTACACCAGGATGGGCCGATGTCGAAAATCAGGGCCTGTTCGATAGATTTCTCATCCCACGGCGACATTAAGCGCCTTCAGGATGAGCTGCTCGCAGAATTGACACACCATGTAAGTACCTCAAGTCCATATTATAAAAGAATATTCAGGCAAAACAGCCTCACCCCGGGCGATATAAAAGGGGTCGATGGCCTGCTCAGGCTTCCATTCACAACCAGAGAAGATCTTCAACAGTTCAACTGGGACCTCCTCGCAACGCCGCGGCACTCTGTCCGGGAGATTGTCTCAACCACCGGCACAACAGGTGAACCGGCCTTTATAGCTATGACAGAAAGTGACATCGAGCGTCTTGCCTATAATGAGCAGCGGAGCTTTACCTACACCGGGGCCAAAGAAGGGGACCTCTTCCATCTGGCCGTAACCGGCGATAACCTGTTCATAGCCGGGGCTGCCTACTACAGGGGGCTGATAAGGCTTGGGGCGGCGGTTGCCCGTGTAGGCCCTCAGAACACAATCAGGCACTTTGACCTTATAGAAAAACTAAGGCCTTCGGCCATTGTGGCCGTGCCGTCGTTTATGCTTCACATGGCGCGCACCGCCCTTGAGTTAAAGATTGACCCCAAAGATCTGAATCTTAAAAAGGCCGTACTCATAGGTGAGTCCATACGGGACGCCTCCCTGAAATCCAATTCGCTGGGAGAGCTTGTCGAGGAGGCATTCGGCGATATATGCTACAGCACATACGGCATAACCGAGGGACAGGTGTCTTTTTGCGAATGCGGCCAAAAGGCTGGGCTGCACAGCCATCCCGACCTCGTAATTGCCGAGGTTGTCGATGAAGACGGCACCCCTCTTGATGACGGCCAAACCGGAGAGCTTGTCCTGACGACCCTGCAAACAGAGGGTATGCCCCTGATCAGATATAAAACCGGAGATATTACGTTTAAGATAACACAGGGCTGCCAATGCGGCAGGAACTCCCTGCGGATAGGGCCAATTGTCGGCAGAAAAAAACAACGCCTCAAAATAAAGGGCGTTACCCTGTATCCGAAGACGATAGAAAACGCCATATGCAAACTAAAAGACGTGGTGAACTACCAGATAGAGGCCACTACCGGGGAAAACCACTCGGACAGGCTTATTCTCAGGGTCGGCTCGACAAGGACAGATAAGGCATTTCGCGACGGGGTAATAGACCACCTGCGCGCCAAGGCCCGCGTTACCCCGGAGATAGTTATAGAGGCCCCCGAGGAGCTTAATAAACGCCTGTTCGAAGGAGGCTCACGCAAGGCAGTCGTCTTTAAAGACATGCGTAACAGAGAGAAATAAGGCGTTTATTTGTAATTCAATATTGTCTTAAAACGCAAACCCCATGCTACTCAAACCTGAAAGCGAAAATCCTTGACCTTATAAGCAGAAACCTCAGTCGAACGGTTTTCCCGGCAAGTGCCGATATGTCCTCGTTCCCATTCCATGATAGCGGCCTCCACATTGAGTTGCCCCTGAGAGGGTTGCACTCATCAAGGGAAAATCCGGGAAATGGCCTCGCCTCGAACTTTGGCTTCAACTCGATTATCTCTATTCTAATCTCACCCCCTGGATATGAAAAGGAGTTTAACAGTAGCCGCCCCCCCTCAAACACACAGGGGTACGTATAGAACTCACCGCGCAGTGTGGACTCAACTGCCATAAACCCGTCCTCTCTGATAACTGCCGCACAGAGTACCGGACGCTCCGAGACGTACTCATTATGGCTCCTGCGCGAAAAGAACACCGGAAAGGCCCACTTGCCCTCGCCATATGGGACAATGCCGCACCCGGCGTATGTCGTCACCTTCTCATAGGATGAGTTCTCTGCAAGTATGGGAGTGGGTTGTGGCATCGCCCACGAGTGCCCATCCCTGCTTACGGCAAGGTGAAGGGTCACGGTGTCCGTGTTTCTGTGGTAAAGGGCGGGGAGCATGATATGGGCAGCGTCGGCCCCGGGCCAGAGGTGATAGGCGTTTGTGTATATATCCATGGACGGCTCCCACGAGGGCAAAGGAGACAGTACCGGCGTTGGCGCGGGAAATTGTGTGAACTTATCCGACTCTGTCCTTCCGACAATGCGGCGTCCGCCAAAGCCCACCACGTTTTGCGGCGTCCACTGGCGCACGTAGAGGACGTATTTTTTGAGCTGCTCGTCATACAGGGCAACGGACTGCGTGTCGCTTGAGAATTTTCCTATAGCCGGCGCAATGCTGCTCCAATGTATGCCGTCCGGGGAGGTTGCCCCATAAATCCAGTTCAGTAGCTTCTGGCCCTTTGTTGCAGGCCCCAGGTAGGCCATCTTATAGCGCGCGTTGGGCGGGGCCGATGGGTCAAAGAAGACCGTAGCGCCGTGGGCGCCTGTGTGTCCGCCGTGTTTTCTCTTGCCAAATCCATAGACTATGTTATTGTGTTGCGAGCCTCTGTAGGAAATAAGGCCGAGGTCGGGGCGGTGCCAGTTTATAAAATCGCGGGACTCGGCGTAGCATATCTTGTCGTTTTCCTGCCCGTCCTTGTCGAAATCATAGGTTACGTACCAGAGGCGGTAGAGGCCGTCTTCATATCTGAGCGTGCTATAGGCACCGATATAGCCAAGCGGGTCGTTCTCAAGTATGGGACGGCTGAGAATCTCCGGCTGTCCCACCGTAAGGCTAACCCCATAGGGGCTGAACCACGGGCGCGTGCCGTAGGTGTCCTGGTAGTATTTCCAAAACGGCATCCCGTAACCGGCCTCGACAAACTGCCAGTCGACGAAGACATGTTTGTGCCCTTTGAGAAACTTTACCGGTATGTGCTGGATCTCAGCTGGATTCATCGAATAACCCTGTTAATAAATTTTATCTGTTGATATGTGCATGCCATATGCTATACTATAATATAATAAGCAATGTAATATATACCCAAACTTTGAGGAGTACCCGTATCATGAGCCAAAAAGACTATGAATCGAACTTAGAGACGGCAATATCATATTTAAGGACAGACAATAACAACGACGCCAAGGCATCGGTAAAAAAGGCATTCACCCAGGTGCCTGAAGAAGATAAAACAGAGGACAACAAGTCCTATTTAAAGATACTGTCGTTAAGTGCCAGATTCGCCATTGAAGAAGGAGACATCTCAAGGGCCTCATATTATATCAGGCAGGGGCTTAAGTTAAAGAGATTCTATGCGGATTTTCTCTTTTTGGACATCATGTTGTCAAAGGCCACCCACCGCTACGGCGATATGCTCTCGGCACTCCTGAGTTACCTGATCTCCATAGACCTGCCCGACAGGGACTCCTACGGGTATGAGTTTTTGAATTCTGAGGCCCTCAAAGAGGTCTATGACGTATATCTGCCCCTTGCATACTCCAATACCCAAAACCACGCCCCAATACTTGAGATTATCCAGGACACCGCCAATAAATTAAAACAGATAACCACCGGCGCGTATATCGACAAGGCATACGACATCATGCGTGCCATAGACTTGAAGTCCAACTAATGAATCCAACGAAGGTACTCATCCCCGTAGGAGAGAACGAACTAAAAGGTACAAACGGCAGGCTGCTCTACATTGCCCGTGCCATGGCCATTAAGGGAGTACAGGCAGATGTCCTGACATACAGCCCCTCGGTCTATGAATTCTCCGTCGAAATCAGTAAAGGCAACCAGGCAATCAACACTGCCCTGATTGCCCCTAACCCCATGCATCTTGACCACATAGCCTCGCTCGTAAACACGTTTATAAAACTCACATATGATATGTACATCCCCGGCACCGACATGAAACTCTACAAGGTGACGGCCTTTGATGACTTCAGAGGCCATGTGGCCACATTTACATATCCCGAAATAGATTTAACCCCGTATACTGCTGTGATGCTGCCGATTCCTTCTACAGAGGTTCCACCCCTTACGGACTGCGATATATTCTACTCCACCGTGTGTTTTTACGCGAAGGAACAGGGCGTGCCGATTGTCGGCATTCAGATGTTCCCGGCAATTCAGACGCCGCCTATATTCATCAAGGCTGTTGATTACATTGTCATAAAATATGAGTGGGAAAAGGAGTATTTAAGAGAGTACGGCTTTGATATGTCTAAGACATTTGTCCTTGATTATGCACAGGAGGCGTATTTTATCGATACGATAGAAGATAAATACATGGACTCACTCCTTAATCCCAGCATCTATATACCGAAAGAGGAACTGGTAATTCTCCTGATAAACCATCCGAGGCTTCGATTCTGCGTCAAAGAGTCCCTTGAGGCGATAAACGAGCTGGACATGCCTAAGACGGTATTTTTTATGAAGCGGAAGTTTGTCATCAGGGAGCTCTCCGAGGACGATATAATAAGTGATTTCTACATGAACGACATAAAGAAAATCAAGGGCCGGTCATTTGTCATGGAGCCGGACTCAAAGGGAGACCTGATAATGCTCTGTGATGTTATCATCTCACCTGCCTATCTGACGACACTGGGGTTTGCCTCCGAGTACGGCAAGCTCTCAATAGTGTATAATCCGATATATGAAAAGAAGGACTTTCAGACCGACGTAACCTTTGTGGACAATAAGGACTCGCTAAAGGCGGCCCTGACAGAGTGCTATAACAGGAAGCAGGCCAGGGTATCTTTTTCTGACATAGTGAGAAAACTGGTTCAGTGTCGAAAGAAAACAGCCCCGGCTGTAAAGGGGTTGGCAACCCCCGGCTGTATTGAATAAAAAATGCAGGAATTTATTAAAGTTGTGGGAATTTACTAAAGTATTTCAACTATAGTCCGATATGATATTAAGCTATGTGAAGAACAGGAAAGAAGTGATGTATAAACAGGGCATAACAAGGAGGTGGAGAAACAGGTGGATATGGACGAAGGGGTTGGCAACCCCCGGCGTAAAGGGGTTAGCAACCCCCGGCGTAAAGGACATATCCGGCGGAAATTGTAAGGGTAAAAGCAGCAGAGTAAAATAATCTGGGAGGTAACTATGGCATTTGTTATCAATACGAACATAATGTCGGTCAATGCACAGAGGAACCTGAGCAGGACGCAGGCGCCCCGGCACCGCTTTGCCATGCACCATCTCCAACGCCCTCAA
>PEAC01000192.1 GCA_002753305.1 Nitrospirae bacterium MYbin6 | reverse complement strand
ACGTTATAATCCCCCTTAATATTCTTATCAGGGTTATATCTCATATTCCATTCGTAGGCGGAGCTGATAACACTTTCGTTGCATCTGTCAAAGTTGCGGACCAGCGAATCTATTATCTGATTGTTATTACCCTGCCGTATCGACATAGCCGTGGCCGTCTCGTTTGACCTCCGGGCAGCCTCACCAAACAACCCCTCCGGCATGTGGGATTCGCTGTCGCTCAATGCCTCAATCTTGGCCATCATCGTTAAAAACTCGTTCGTGTGGGACGGCAGTACGACAGGCCTTACAGCGGAGATATTCGCCTCTGCGCCGCGACCGTCCCGTACCCATACCTTGCCGGCATACATATCATTAATACTTACCCCATCGATCAACAATTCTCTGTTGACCTCAACCTGTGCAACCGCGGTTAACGCCGCGTTGTCAAGCATCTCACGGTACGCCGCGTTATACGCGTGCTGGCTGTCCGACATTACCTCAGGCAGTCCCGTCCCGTAAGGGGAACTCTCATCTTTCTCAAAATAAAATGCGTGGTATGGAATACCGTCAACCACTGCGAATTTGATTATCTTATCCCCGGCAATCCAGACATTAGCCATAATGTCTCTACTTATGGAATCATTCTCATCCGCGTCAATCAGGCCGTTCGATACTAAATCTTTTCTTTCTACCTTCCCGTAATACTCGATGACTTCATAGGTGCTGGCATCGGGCATCGTCGACGAAGTCAATGTGCTTGAGGATGCCTGTAATTCTGTTTCCCACGGCCGCTTCTGGTAGTCCCCGCTCCTCAGTGTCCGCAGATACTCAATTATCACATCCCCTTTGAAATCCTCTCTGTCGGCCAGGTCAAGCAACTCATTCTTTGTCATCTCGTGCAATTCAAACACATAGCTCATTGCCTTTTGGTTGTAGGTGCTCTGGTCAAAATATACGTTCCAGAGAGGGGTAAACTCATAATACGGCGTGAACTCCTCAACCTCGGCATACTGGAAGCTATTTAGCATGCCTGTTACAATCCGGTTAACTTATTTTGATATGGACAGTGGCCCCTTGATAACTCCCGTCCCATAATAGACGCCGGATACGATAGTCTCTTTTGCAATCTGATGATATTTCAACTCTTCCAATTGGTCTTCAATGACTTTTTCCATCTTCTCGCACGTCAGGGCCGCGTAGGCGTTTACTGCGGCCTCTACCATATCCACCGTGATAGGTGTTCCTTGGGCATTAAAGCGAACCTCCCCGACAATCATACTTAGGACTTCCGGCGGTACTTTCGGAACCGGGGTTGGACGTATCCCCCAGTTTTTATCGTTCGTCGGGTATAGCATGTTGTAGAGCTTGGCTATTAGCGGAAACACCTTAGAGCGGGTTAATTTGGCATAGACCGTGCTGGCGTGTGGCGTTGCCTCCAGAGTTGACAGCTTGTCTTTATCATATAAGCCCTTTATCTGGCGCAGGCTTGCTACCCATTTGCACTCGAAAGGCCTCCGGTAATTCTCAGCCGTCTTAAACTTGCTCTTTAGTGTCGCCGCTAAGCTGCTCATTTATAGTAACCCATGCCCTTGCACCTAACGGTAACCTTCGGTGTGGTCCCACCCTGAATAGTCAAAATGCGCGTCCGAAGCCACGTTACAGGCTGCATGGCAATAGTGCCGCAATTGCCATTGTTGTTGGCGATATTGGCTGCGTTGGCCGTAATTGTGGTCAGCTCACTCCAGACGTTAGTCATAATACTTCCGTGTATCTCAACGATTACGTTTGTCGTGGTATTGTCTGACACCCCGACGCAACAGGTGAACGTTGTATCATCCCCGACAACCAATACGACCGGCGCAGTGCCGGTGTTAATCGCGTTCTCGATGAGGGAATACAGGTTGGCGGCATAGGCCGGAGTATATACCAGCAATAGTGCCATCGTTAAAATTATTATCTTATACATGATTTAACCTCCTATGTGGTTTTAGACGCGCCAACTCCGCTCGTGGAAGCCAGAGCCGCGTCTATATATGGTCTTATAGCTGCCTCGTTCGTTTCGCCGGTCATACTTGTAACCATCGCCGTTGCGTAGCGTAGTTTCTGCTCAGAGGGCAATCTTGTCCCTTGTTTGGCTGCATCCGCCCCCGCCTCTTCCGCCGCCAGCACAGCAATATGCGCTGACAGATACGTCCCCAGCTTATTAGCCAGCGACGTTAGGAGAGGCTCAATCAAAGGCCGTATCACCTGTATCAGCAGCGTGATTAACCATGTTGGCATAGTTATTTTCCCCCTTTGGCAGAGCTTATCGCCGCCGCAATCTCGAAATATGCCGCAAGAATAGCCGCTGTCGCTTGCGTAGCAGCTCCCGCAATACTTGTGCTGTTGTCAAGGCTGCTAACCGCTTTGACGGCTGCTATGGCCGACTGCGCCGCATTGTAGTAATTAGTCAGGTTAGAGCATGTGCCTGCCGGTAACTGTCCTGTGTTGCAGTACACAGCCATGGACGCATACACCCCGTCAAGCATACCTGCCGAAACGGTAAGCCCTGTTAAAAGGTCTGAATTTGTCTGAACTTGGGCAGTCGTACATCCACCCATGAACGAAGCCCCTGTGATTACCGTAAATAGCAATAAACCTGCCAACCATCTGTTCATATAGCCTCCTTGTGTGATTCGATATGTTTTTCTAACCGCGACATGCGGTTAAGCCAGCCAATCAGAAACTTCCCCATCTTTGGGTTTATGGCGACAATTGCGTGGTATAAGTCCCGCCGTAACTCGATATACTTCGCAACCTTATCTATTGGATTGAGGGCGTTTATCTGCTTTAAGAGTTTCTTTGCCTGGCCCACTCCGTTGTTCACTGCCGCATCAAAATGCGGCAGACATAACGGCCACGGCAGACTATAACACCCCGCTGGAGTCCAATAATCCCGAAAGTATATCTCCTTGGCATCCTCGATGCTCAGATTTCGAATATCCAAATCGGGGTAACTCCGCTGGCTGATACCGTACTTCGTTAACCCGCCCGGGTCGGCAGGGTTATTTACCAGGCCACCCTCCACACTCAGAACGAACGCAATAGACCTGGTGAAATTGTAATTGTATTCTTCGCTCACTGCACTCCCATACATCTGATAATCACGTAGGGATTTGCGCCTGCCGTAG
>PEAC01000191.1:810-3156 GCA_002753305.1 Nitrospirae bacterium MYbin6 | reverse complement strand
AACTTGGGATAGCACAAATGGAGGCGGCCCCTATGATTCTCCCGACCGATACCGCCCCGCACGGCTATTATGGCCCGTGTACAAAGTGCCATGCCATATCGAAGACAGTTAAAAACACGGGGCAGCTTGCGAAGGACGCGGGCGATGTACTAACCGTAGTTCCACCGCCAATTAAGTGGGGGGCAAAGCCCCTGCACAGGGATAGAGGTTCATGCATAAACTGTCACAAGATAATTTAATCTACGCGCAGTGCCATAGCTGCGAGAAGAAGGCAAGCTGGATAGCCGTCAGCTCGAACCTGCTTCTTGCGGTGTTTAAGCTGATTGTCGGCATCATAAGCGGCAGTAAGGCCGTCATTGGGGATTCCATCTATTCGTTCAAGGATTTTCTGACCTCCCTGGTGGTGTTAATCGGGGTGAAGATATCCGGAAAACCAGCGGACGACGACCACCACTACGGTCACGGCAAGATTGAGTTCGTCGCGATTTTCCTGATAAGTCTGCTGATAATAATCGGCACGATATTCTTATTTATTCATTCGGTAAAGGATGTGTGGCTGGCGTATCACGGCCAGGTAAATCCGCCGAAGTTCATAGCCTTCTGGGCGGCGGTGGTGTCGATTGTCGCAAATTATAAGCTGTCGTCGTATCTGCACTGTGTAGGGGTGAGGCTTGGCAGCCCTGCTATGCTTGCAAATGCCAAACACAACCACTCTGATGCCATCTCATCCGGCTTTGTGGCAGGCGGGGTACTTCTTACCCGGTTTGGGTTTTATTTCGCCGACCCGCTGGTAGCCGTCATTGAGACGCTTGACCTTATACGGCTGAGCGCGTCAATGCTCAACGATTCGTTAAAGGGCATAATGGACTCATCAATAAATTCGTCGATAATAAGGCAGATGACGCACTTTGCAGAGCTGGTGCCCGGTGTAAAGAGGGTAGCCTCGATAAACGCCAGAAAAGTGGGGCAGGGCATCTGGGTTGAAATCATCATAAAGGTTGACCATAGCCATACACTTGACAACGGCTATATGATAGGCCGCCACGTTGAGGAGACCCTTATGAAACGCATTGATAACATCGTGGGAATCAATCTGGCTGTAGAGCCGTATATGCCATGACAAATTTCGACAGGATAGAAAGGGATCGGCAAAATGGAAGAATTTGATTGGTTTGACAAGATACTTACAGTATCTGGGACATACCTGCCGACTATCAGGCAGGAGGTCAAAGAGATGATAAATGAATACGACCTGAAGCACGGCGGCACAAAGCCGCACAAATACATAGCCTACGCCATAGGCAGCAAGTTAATAAAAAACGCTGCCCTAAAGGCAGGCGGCATAGGGGGCCTTACGTCACTGCCGGGAACCCTGCCACTGATAGGGACAATAGGTACGGTGCTGATTGGCAGTGCTGTAGACCTTGCCCTCGTACTGAGGATGCAGATAGAGCTATGCTATGCCCTGTCGGTTGCGTATGACGTTAATATGGATGACGAGGAGCTGAAGGCTGCGGCACTGGCAATAGTGGGATTTTCGGGTTCGGCCTCCGCGGCAAAGGCAGTAACGGCTAGCGTAATGCGCAAGGCCGTCGACGAGCTTGCCGAGGATTATATAAAAACAGGCCTTGCGCGGGCGACTGCCGAGATAGCGGAGAAACTCATCCCGCGGCTTCTGAGCAAGTGGTACAGGTTTATCCCATTACTGGGCATACCGATTGGTATCTCAGTAAATATGGCAACCACCATGATGATAGGCAACCAGGCAAGGAAATACTTCAGCACATGGCTGGATGACGACGAATTGGGACGGTATGAAAGCGAATAATCCTGGAACGAGATACCTGTTATACGCCATCGGGGCGGTGTTTGTAATGAAGTTAGCAGCGTCCGTATTCCTCTATAACAGGTTAGTCGACGAGGAGCACTTTTTACATATATCGCATGGGCAACTTGAGGTGGAACTGCAAAAGCGCGAAGAGATATATAAAAAGACCATCTTTGCGGTGAACACATACGTAGAGACAGAGAAAAGGCTCTTTTACCTGCTCATAGAACTAAATGGGGCCATCCGAACCGGAGCCGGTTTGAACACAGTTAAGATAAAGGATATGGAGGACGAGACGACAAGGCTGATAAGCAAGTTAAGGCTCCTGGCCGAGGCCGCCCCCAATCTTAAGGCTAAGGGGCCGTATGTATATTTCATGGAGACCATCAAACGGGCCGAACATAACGTGGTCGTGGCAAGGCTGCACTATAACGACGCCGTTGCTGAGTACAACATGTTTTTGAGATTGGTTCCCTATAACATCGTGGCAAGGCTTTATAATTTTCATAAGGCGGATT
>PEAC01000191.1:0-800 GCA_002753305.1 Nitrospirae bacterium MYbin6 | reverse complement strand
CAATACAGTGAGTACAGCTGCGGCAGCCGTGCCGATAGTGGCGAAGCTGGATTTCTCTGATTTGTTTAACAAAGGAGCTAAATGAAGTATCCCGAATGTACAAGATGCGGCAAGTGGTCGCCAATATTCAGCGCGATAGGGAATTTTACCATCTCGATATTCAAGTTCGTAGTGGGCGGCATCACCGGCAGTAAAGGCCTGATGGCCGACGGCGTGCATTCTATCGCCGATACGGTGTCGTCGGTGTTTGTCCTTATAGCGCTGAAGATATCGGACAAGCCCAAGGACGCCGGCCATCCATACGGGCATGGCAAGGTAGAGTACATAAGCACAATATCTGCAAGCCTGTTCATATTTCTCTGTGCCAGCCTGATTTTAGTGGACGCGCTGCATAGCTTTAAAAGCGGCTCCCACGCCGTTCCAAGCAACGCGGCCCTGGTTGCTACCATTATATCGTTGTTTTACAGCTGGCTTATGTACACGTCAAATACGTGCGCGGGTACACAGCTTAACAGCCCGGCGATGCTTGCCGACGCGGCAGAGAGCAAGGCCGACAGCCTTACCTCCGTGGCGGTGCTTTTGGGGCTGATAGGGACGAAACTGGGCTTCATATACTCGGATACGATAGCGGCTCTTGTGGTGTCAATCTTCGTGTTTCACATAAGTGTGGAGATGTTTATGAAGGGCGTACACGGCCTGATTGATATCTCAATGGACACGGACACACTTCAGGACATTAAAAACATCTGCCAGCGGGTAAATGGAATCGAAGGTGTGCGCGCAATCAGGTCGCGGTGTAT
>PEAC01000190.1 GCA_002753305.1 Nitrospirae bacterium MYbin6 | reverse complement strand
TTTAAAAACTCGTTAAGCCATGATATTACCTGGCTGGTAAATTCCCGTTCGTTGGATATAATGTCTGACACTCACCTATTCCCACTCGATTGTGCCCGGGGGCTTGCTTGTTATGTCAAACACTACGCGGTTTACTCCTTTCACCTCGTTAATGATGCGGTTAGATATGATTGAAAGCACCTCATATGGAACACGCGCCCAGTCTGCCGTCATACCGTCTACACTGTTTACCGCCCGCATGGCGATGGTGTAGTCATAGGTCCGCTCATCTCCCATCACGCCCACTGTTCTCAGTGGCAGCAACACGGCAAACGACTGCCAGATTTTCCTGTAGAGTTCGGCATTTTTTATTTCCTCTATTACAATGGCATCTGCCTCTCTTAATATCTTAAGCCTATCGGCACTCAGCTCCCCGATACACCTTATAGCAAGTCCCGGCCCTGGAAACGGCTGTCGATAACATATCTCATCCGGCAGCCCAAGCTCCACGCCTATCTCACGCACCTCGTCCTTAAACAACTCCCTCAGCGGCTCAATAAGTTTTAGATTCATAACCTCTGGCAGCCCGCCCACATTGTGATGAGACTTAATCGTTGCCGACGGCCCCTTAAACGATACGCTTTCAATTACATCAGGGTAGAGCGTACCCTGAACAAGATATTCCACAGCGCCCAACTTCTTTGCCTCTTCCTCAAACACAGCGATGAACTCCCTGCCGATTATCTTGCGCTTTTGTTCGGGGTCAGAGATCCCCTTAAGTCTTTCGAGAAATCTTTTTTCGGCGTCAACTACGATGAGATTCAGATTATAGTGTTTTTTAAACGTTTCTATGACCTTTGCCTTTTCGTTTTTTCTCAGTAGACCGTTATCTACGAATATGCAGTGCAGGCGCTGCCCTATGGCCTTGTGTATCAATATCGCGGCAACCGATGAGTCAACGCCGCCGCTTAACGCACAGGCTACATTGCCACTGCCGGCCTTCTGCCTTACCGCCTCCACCTCATACTCTATAAACGACGACATCTGCCACGCCGCCGAACACTTACAGATGCCGTGGACAAAGTTATCCAGTATCTTATCACCTTCCTGGGTGTGCGCTACCTCAGGGTGAAACTGCAGGGCATAAATTTTTCTGTTCTCATTGGCGATTGCTGCATGGGTGGAATTGGAGGTGCGGGCTATTGATGCAAAACCTTCAGCATAAGAGGGATTTGAGGCGTTATCTCTTTTGGCAAAACCTTCAGCATAAGAGGGATTTGAGGCGTTGTAGCTTGAGGTTGGCATTTCCGCGAACGGTGGAGTTGAGATATCAGAGATCGATGTAAACCCATCAGCAGGCAATACCTTTACGCTGTCGCCGTGGCTCATCCACACAACTGACCCTTCACTAAGCCCTGAAAGAAGCCCTGCGTGGTTGTCTATATTCAGGGCAGCCCTGCCGTATTCACGCTTCTGCGCCCTTTCCACTTCTCCGCCCAATAAGTGGACAATTAGCTGCATCCCGTAGCAAATTCCAAGAATTGGCACGCCTAAATCAAAAATTGATTTGTCTACAATCGGTGCATCTTTTTCATATATACTTGCCGGCCCGCCTGAAAGGACAATCCCTTTAGGTTTAAATCCCCTGATTTTTTCTATCGGGGCATTGTACGAGAATATTTCTGAGTAAACCTTCCGCTCTCTTATGCGACGTGCTATGAGCTGTGTGTATTGTGAGCCGAAGTCCAGCACCAATATTTTATCATATTCTAACATAGCGCCCTACTCCGCCCTATAGTTTGGGGATTCTTTCGTTATTATAACATCGTGAACATGGCTTTCTCGCAGCCCCGCATTGGTGATTTGAATAAAACGGCAGGTTTCCCTGAGTTCATCTAATGAGATCGCCCCACAGTAGCCCATCCCGGAGCGCAGCCCACCGACAAGTTGATAAATCATCTCGTTTATCGGCCCCCTGTCCGGGACCCTGCCCTCCACGCCCTCAGGCACGAGTTTACTTAGAGATTTAACGTCCTCCTGCATGTAGCGGTCTCTGGCGGCGTTGGCATCTGCCATAGCACTGAGTGACCCCATCCCTCTGTAAACCTTATAAGTCCTGCCCTGATAAAGAATCGTCTCACCTGGGGATTCCTCTGCACCGGCAAACAGATTGCCTATCATCACAGCGCTCGCCCCTGCGGCAAGGGCCTTAGTTATATCACCCGAATATTTTATACCGCCGTCTGCTATTACAGGTATGCCACGTGCCGATGCCTCCTCGCACGTATCCATAATGGCCGTTATCTGGGGAACTCCTACGCCGGCCACTATCCTTGTCGTACAAATCGAACCTGGCCCAACGCCCACTTTTATGGCATCTGCCCCTGCGTCAATAAGGTCCCTTGCTGCGTCTTTTGTGGCAACGTTACCGGCTATTACAGCAATATTAAACCTTTTCTTTAGGTTTTTAAGTGTCTCGATTACAGAGTCCGTATGCCCGTGTGCGGTATCTATTGCGACAATATCGACACCGCTTTCTATTAGCAATTCCGTGCGAATCATTGAGTCACTACCAACACCAACCGCTGCCCCTACCCTCAGACGACCAAAACTGTCCTTGCAGGCACATGGGTATTTCTTCTTCTTTTCAATGTCCTTTATTGTTATCAACCCCTTAAGCCTGAAATCCTTGTCAACAATGGGGAGTTTCTCTATTTTATGCTTATGCAGGAGTTCCTTGGCGCTGTCCAAATCCGTGCCCTCGGCGGCAGTTACCAGATGTTTTGAGGTCATAACGTCCCTAACCGGTTTTGTCAGGTCTGTCTCAAACCGTAAGTCCCTGTTTGTAAGTATGCCTATCAATATACCGTCTCTTGTCACAGGCACACCGGAAATCCTGAACTTTTCCATTTGAACAAGGGCGTCACCCACAGGTGCATCAGGGGATACGGTAATTGGAGATACAATCATGCCGCTTTCAGATTTCTTTACCTTATTTACCTCAGACGCCTGATTTTCCGGGGTCATGGCCTTGTGTATTATACCAATGCCGCCCTCTCTGGCGATGGCAATAGCAAGGCGGGATTCCGTCACCGTGTCCATCGCAGCAGACATCAACGGGATGTTCATCTTTATATCGCGCGTGATGTATGTCTCCACATTTACCTGCGATGGCAGCACGGACGCCTTCCTCGGCACCAT
>PEAC01000022.1 GCA_002753305.1 Nitrospirae bacterium MYbin6 | reverse complement strand
CCTTTGCTGCGCCAATGCTTGAAAAGCATAATAAAATATGTTATGTTTAAGCATTATGTTTAAACTTGGGGCTGTAGTTATTATATTTATAATCATACAAATGCCTGTAACATATGAGACGTTTGTATCCGCGGCTGATGAAAATGAAGAAAAAAGCGAAGCCCCGTCTGTGCAGCCGCAAGATTATCTTACCTACGACAGTGTAATCGACCTGTCAACCAAAGGTATAACATACTCAAATAACCAGGACGCCACCGACGCAATCTCAGCGCAGTTAACGTTTTTCTCGGAGACGATAAGGAAAAAATTCAACCAATGGCTGGTAAAAGGCTCCAGATACCTGCCAGTTATGAAGAAAATCCTCAAGGAAAACGATCTGCCGGAAGAACTGGTATATCTGCCACTGATAGAGAGCGGCTACAATAATATGGCAAAATCACCGGCAAACGCGGCAGGCCCCTGGCAATTTGTCGCCGGCACGGCCCGCGACTACAATTTAAAGATAAACTACTGGGTTGACGAGAGGCACGACCCAATAAAATCCACACACGCGGCATCGAAATATCTTAAGTCTCTCTTCGATAAGTTCGGCACATGGGATTTGGCATTAGCGGCATATAACGCCGGAGAGATAAAGATAGGAAAGGCTTTGAAAATGGCAAATACTGACAACTACTGGAACCTCATCTCTACGGGGCTTATAGCAAAGGAAACAAAACTGTTCGTGCCGAAATTTATCGCGGCCAGGGAGATAGCCATCGACCCCGGCAAGTATGGTTTTGACGACATCGGCCAGGAGACCCCGATGCAGTTCGACATTGTTGTCGTTGCCCCCCCTGCTACGTTAAATTTTATATCAAAGGCATCGGGCACTTCAACAGAGATTATCAGGGAGCTTAATCCTGAACTGAAACAATGGTGCATCCCACCCGATGTGCCTAAGTACAGGCTGAGAGTGCCGCACGGCAAGAGGGGAGAGTTTCTGCGTGTCTATGAAAACACACCGGAGCACCAACGCTATATGCTGGATAAATATCGCGCGAAAAAGGGCGATACACTGAATAAAATATCCAAACGGCTGCATATGCCGCAGGGTATCTTATCTGAAATAAACAGTAAGCCGCTAAACGCAAAGCTCAAAGAAGGTACCCTGGTCTACCTGCCCCCATCGAACCTGAAACACAAGGATACAACAAACAGCAATACAACACACAAGGGCACAATAGCCAAGAACATCCGCCCTAAAGAGAAACACACCACACAAGTGGGCAAAAAACCTGCGCCCAAAAAACCCGTCCCCAAAAAGCATTCGCAGCCACACGCCATAAAGCAACGGCAAAACCACACACACGCGGCGCATAAGCCGCCACGGCAATAAGCCGCGACGTTATTGGTATTATATTATGGCATTATTTTGTGGCATTATCCTGGCCCGGGGGGGCCTGGGGCAGGGCCATAGCAAACGGCGACTGTGGAAATTTCTTTTGCAACTCGTCGAATTTGGCCTTTGCCTCTTCTGCCTTGTCCTGGACGGAAAGAAGCGCCGCCCATTCAAAAAGTGCCAGGTCTTTAAATATTGGGGACCTCAGGGCGTAGAGTTTTTCAATGGTCTCGGCAGCCTTG
The DNA here is from genome assembly GCA_002753305.1 of Nitrospirae bacterium MYbin6. GTDB lineage: Bacteria > Nitrospirota > Thermodesulfovibrionia > Thermodesulfovibrionales > Magnetobacteriaceae > Magnetominusculus. Next base: position 32,795 of record PEAC01000022.1, on the reverse strand, counting down.
TCAAGCGCGCCTTTGCCTTTGTATAGCTCAAACAGCTTATAGTATGATATGGGCAGCAGGTCATCGTTTGCCGCGTAGGTGTTATTAAACTGGATAAGGGTCTTCTCCCCTTGGTCGATATTGCCAAGCTCAATAAAGGCAGCCGCTATATAGAGCAGCGCGACCGGGGATTTCTCCTCGTTATAGGAGCGTTGGAAGTCAGAAAGAGACGCCTTCAGCCGTTTTTCCGTGTCCGCCTTAGCGGTCTGCCCGTAGAAGGCATTATAGGCGCGATAGTTATATGTCGAGACCTGATTATATGCGTACATTCGATAAGCAAAAATACACGCAACAATAACCACACAGCCAATAACGGCGCCCAGGATAAGCTGTGAACGCTGTTTGTTTTTCTCCATATAGTGTTTAAGGTGGTCATAAGAGGATTTCAGTTCGTCTTCAGAGGCTGCTCGTTTAGAGTGTCTTACCTTGATGGCTTTAGGCATATTTGTATTCTCCGGTTAAATTATTATTTACTAAATACTTTAGATACGATAAGCTCAGATTGTTTAAAGATATCGCCGACCTTGCCAGAGGGAATCCCAGCGCCTAGCAGGACGCTGACGGCAAAGTCCTTGTGGATCAGATCACCGGGTGAATGAGTGTCCGAGTTAATAACAAGCGGCACGCCAAACTCCAGGGCCTTACGGGCAACATGGCCGTTAGTTAAGCTGTGCCCCTTGCGGGCGGTTATCTCAAGCGTAACACCCAGGTCTCTGGCCAGACAGACTGCCTCGTCAGAGATAAGGCCGGGATGGGCGAGGATATCGACTCCTGCCCTTATGGCGGCCATGTTAGTGCCCTCTCTGACCGGCTCGGCAATGGTCTCACCATGAACTATGACTAATCTCGCGCCAAGCCTCCTGGCAAGGCTCGTGAGTGTGCCTATCATATCCGGCGGCACATGGGTCAGCTCAACACCAGGGATGGCCTTAATATTACAGTGGCGGTTGAGGTCATCGGTAACCTTCACCATGGCTGGAACTATAAACTCAATATTTGAGCTATCCGTGTGGTCGGTCAACGCGATGGCCGTATAGCCGGCAGCATATGCCCTCTGGACAAGCTCCGATGGGACCAGCTCACCGTCGCTGAAAAATGTATGCGTATGCAGGTCTATCACGCTGCGGTATTCTATAACCTCCATGTACTCATGGTACTATTATAATGGTTTAAGCCATAATATTTGCAAGAAAAATTACATGCCTGCTCCAATGCTCCTAAAAAAGTACCAAGCCGGCCTGTTATACATTATTTCAGTGTGTATAAGGATTTATTGACAATGCCACCTTGACAAAATAATTATAATAAATATACACTTGTGCTATGAGAAGTGATTAGACTGAGACCGGTTATCAAAGGCCTGTTAGGTTTAATCAACGATAGAGAGATGACTGATAAAAAGATACCTAATCCGATGCCCGGGCAGGCCCCGAAGCCTGTACCGAAGAAAAAGCCGCCATGTCCGGCAACGATGGCCTTTGAGGCCTTCGCGAAGGCCTTCGAGGGGTTCGAGCAGACCAAAGCAGAGCGGACGAAGTGCTGGGAGTTCTTTAAATGCGGATTGGATAAAGTGGGCTTACATAGATCAGGGCAATGCTCGGCATTCACAAAGTCCGCTGGCAGACGCTGCTGGCTGGTTGCCGGTACACTAAGCGGGACTGAGCCGGAGTGCGAAATCGCGCAAAAGATTAAAAGCTGCAAGGAGTGCGAGTTTTATCAGAAGGTAAAAAAGGGCGAGATCTAACTTAACGGCATAATGAAACTCCAATGGCTACAAAAAACACAGATTAGCCACCAGCCGGAAGTCAGTAGCGCGGAAGATATTGCAGTATCGTCAGACAGCGCAATTCATATTGCCGTTGACGAGTCGTGGGGGAAGGCGCTCCTACACATGGCAGATGAGCTTATCGGCATATCTAAGGCAACGGAGACGGAGTTTCTGGAGCTTGGGGCTAATTTGCAGAATTTTTCCTTCGCGTGCATAGAAAACTCCTCGATGGCCGCCGACCTTGTTACCGCTATTGAAAGTGGCAGCGGCTTTAACGTTCATTCCCTCAAAGAACTGTTCGAGAAGGTCTATGGTGAAATAGACTCTTCGTCTAAACTTATTATCGAGGGCTCCAAAGAAATAAATCTAATAATAGAAGACCTGAATAAGGTCATAGACATGGAGGAATTTTTCAGGAAACTCTCAAAGACCATATCGATTATAGGTACGCTGATACGTATCGAGACGGCGCGTGTAGGCAATGCAGAGTTCAATATCATGACTGATCTGGTGGATACGCTTGCTAAGCAGATATTAAAGGGTACAGATGAGATAATCACATCCGTCAAGACGGCAAACACGTCCGTGGCAGATGTCAATGAATCGCTTGAGCCGTTTATCAAGACCGCCGACAGGGAACTTGATGCCGTCAAGAACCGCGTTCATATAATCCTTGGTGAGTTGGATAAGATGTCCACACAGGCCAGGTGGCTCTGTGAGAGGATAAGCAGCAGGGCCTATTCCATATCGCCGGAGGTCGGCGAGGTAGTCGCCTCAATACAGTTCCACGACATAACGCGCCAGCAAATAGAGCATGTCTCTGAGGCCTTTCACGACATAGTAGCAAGAATCGCGATGTTTGACTCCGAAGACGACAACGGCAGATTCGTCCTGATAAGATGGGTAACGGAGGCGATAAAGATTCAGATAAACCAGCTTAACTTCGTCCTTAACGAGACGCAAAAGGCCGCTGTCACTATCTCCGGCTCGCTGGCAAAGGTGTCTGAGCTGTCCGAGGCACAGGCCGAGGACGCCGTAACGATAACCGAAGAAGAGGAATCCGGCAATAACAAGATAACCCTCGTAGGCACCGCATTAGACGCGCTCGTAAAGGTCTTGGCTGCCGTTAATGATATGACAATAAGCCTGCTTGATTCTATTAAACTGACCAGCACAAACCTCCAGAGCATGACAGGGCAGGTGGCCAATGTCGAGTCGATAAGCGACAACATGAATCTCCTGGCCATGAACGCCATAACAAAGGCCTCGCGCACGGGCGCCGCCGGAAGGGGCCTTGGGGTACTCGCAAGTGAAATAAGCAAACTGTCGGAAACAGCGAACGTAAAGATAGCCGACTGCGCGCGCCTGATAAATTCAATACTTAATAGGTCATCTAAGATTAAGACATATCTGTCGGATGAGCTGACATCTCGTTTGGAGACATCCAAATCAGTTGCCGACCAAACGCATCAGGCCATCGGGGCGCTCATGGAGCAGGACAAGCAGGTCATCGCGTCGATGAACACAATCTCCTCAAGCGCGGCACGGTTGAAGACAGACATAGAAACAGTCATAAAGCAGATAAATTTCAGCAACATAATCCAGAGTACCGTTACCGAGGTAATAAACGAGCTTGAGAGGATACTTGGCGAGGTGATGGCTACCATCCCCGGGCATATACACGACGACGTAAGCTTCGCGCCGGATCTGAAGGAAATGCTTGATAGATACACGATGCAGTCCGAGAGGGAAATCCACGAAGGGACTACGGCGGCGGAGGGCGAAGCCGCGTTGTGGGACGATAGCTGTGATTCTCTGGCCCTGGCAAAGAAAGGCGACGACGGGATGGGAGACAATGTTGAGTTGTTTTGATATTAAAAGGAGGGAGGATAGATGGCTGATTTTCAGTTAAGCAAGACCGGGGAACTGAAGATTTCCGGCGATGTTACGCTGGTAAATGCCGCAGAGGTAAAAGACGCGGTGTTAAACGCGCTAAAAAGCTCGAAAAATGTTACAATAGACATGAAAAAAGTCGAGGGCATCGACCTGTCCTTTCTTCAGATATACATTGCGGCAAGGCACTCGGCAGATATATCAAAAAAGGAGTTGTCGATGGTAAATCCGCCGGAGGAGTTGTTGAAGTTGATAGAGGCCTCCGGATTCGGGCATTATTTTAAATTCCCTAAAGTGGGGGCTGCCAATGAGTAAGGTAATAATGACAGTGGATGATTCGGCCAGCGTGAGGCAAATGGTCGCCTTCACACTAAAGGGGGCGGGATATACAGTAGTTGAGGCCGTTGACGGCAAAGACGCCCTTGCAAAACTGCCCACGGCACAGATACATATGATGATAACGGACTTAAACATGCCTAACCTCGACGGGATAGGCCTGATAAAGGAGGTACGCGCGCTGCCGGCCTATAAATTCATACCAATAGTGATGCTGACGACCGAATCACAGGACACGAAAAAGCAGGAAGGCAAATCTGCCGGTGCAACCGGGTGGATAGTGAAACCATTTAAACCGGATCAGTTGCTGGCGGTCATAAAGAAGGTACTCGGATGAATGACGAAAACGATGGATTAGACGCCGGACGCGAGGCCTTCAAAGAAGAGGCCGCAGAGTTGCTGGCGGTCATAAAGAAGGTACTCGGATGAATGACGAAAACGATGGATTAGACGCCGGACGCGAGGCCTTCAAAGAAGAGGCCGCAGAGTTGCTGGCAGACTTAGAGACATCACTCTTAGAGCTTGAAGAGCATCCAACCGACGAGGACCTGATTGGGCGCGTATTTCGTGCCATGCACACGGTGAAAGGCTCCGGGGCAATGTTCGGATTTGACGACATAGCCGAATTCACCCATGAGGTGGAGACGGCCTTTGATCTGGTCAGAATGGGAAAACTTGCCGTATCGAAGGAACTGACAAACCTGACGCTCCGTGCGCGCGACCAGATACGCACAATGATAGAGGCATCTGAGGGCAAGGCAACCGTAGACCATGCGGCCTCAAAAGAAATTATAGACGCCCTGCTGTTATTGACAAGGGGCGAATCGGAGCAATTCGAGGCAGAACGCGAGGTCGAAGAGGAAATGGCCTTTGCCGCCGAAACTGGCGAAGCGCCTAAGCATGCCACAAAAGAAAAGAATCTCTCCGTAACATACAGGATAAGGCTCAAGCCTCATGCGGAACTATTCATAACCGGCACGAACCCGGTATTGCTGCTTAACGAGCTGCGCCAGATGGGAAAGTGCCTCGTAATAGCCCAAACGGACGGCATTGCGCGCCTTGAGGAATTCAACCCCGAGTCGTGCGCCACATATTGGGACATCATATTAACAACTACTCAGAGTGTGAACGCGATAAAAGATGTGTTTATCTTCGTAGATGACATGTGTGATTTACACATCGAGATAGTTGACGAGGAAGGGGAATACGACGAGGCCGAAGGACATATGAGGCTTGGTGAGATATTAATGGCCCGCGGCGACGTAAAAATAACAGAGTTAAAAAAGGTATTAGGCGCGCAGAAAAAAGTTGGAGAGATCCTGATTGACGCCGGTATTGTGGACGAGAGCCACGTAAAATCGGCCCTTGCCGAGCAGCAGCACATAAAGGAAATCCGTGAGCAGCGGCAAAAGGCAGACTCCACGGCAAGCATAAGGGTACCGTCTGAACGGCTGGATAAACTCGTCGACCTCGTCGGAGAGCTGGTAACGGTGCAGGCAAGATTGAGCCAGACGGCGGCCGAGAGTGACGATGGGGTGATTACCTCAATAGCCGAAGAGGTCGAGCGTCTCACATGGGAACTCAGAGACGGCACGATGAGTATAAGAATGCTGCCCATAGGGACGACCTTCAGCAAGTTCAAGAGATTGGTGCGGGACCTTTCCATAGATTTGGGTAAAGAAATCCAGATGACCACAGACGGGGCAGAGACCGAACTGGATAAAACGGTGATAGAGAAACTCAATGACCCGTTGGTGCATATAATAAGAAATAGCATAGACCACGGGATAGAAAGGCCGGACGTAAGAGAGTCGGCGGGAAAACCCAAAATGGGTACGGTGCATTTATCTGCCGGACATTCGGGGGCCAGCGTACTGATAAAGATAGAGGACGACGGCGCGGGGCTTGACAAAGAACGAATACTAAAAAAGGCGATAGACAACGGCATCGTATCGCCGGACGCGGAGCTGTCGGAGAAAGAGATCTTCGCGCTGATATTCGAGCCGGGCTTCTCAACGGCCCAGACCGTTACGAACGTCTCCGGACGCGGCGTGGGGATGGACGTAGTAAAGAAAAACATAGACGCCCTGCGCGGCGTAGTCGATATAAAAAGTAAAAAAGGCACGGGGACGACCATTACGCTAAGGCTACCATTAACGCTGGCCATAATAGACGGCCTGCTTGTAAAAATAGCCGGAGAGATATTTGTAATACCCCTGTCAGTGGTTGAGGAATGCGTGGAGCTGACAAAGCAGGACATAGAAAGGACACACGGGCGGCACGTATCAAACGTCCGCGGCGCCCTGATACCATATATAAGACTGAGGGAACACTTCGACATAGATGCCGAAGAGCCTGAGATGGAGCAGATAGTTATAACAGAAGTAGAAGATAAGAAGGTGGGCTTCGTGGTAGATTACGTCATAGGAGAACACCAGACGGTAATAAAGACGCTGGGCAGGATATTTAAGGCAATAGAGGGAATCTCCGGGGCAACCATCTTAGGAGACGGCACGGTGGCACTAATACTGGACATCCCACGGCTGGTACAAACTGTTGAAAGACATGACGCCGTAGCGGTGGATATGGCGGTGTAAAGGAGATGGCTTTAGATAAATTTACAGTGTGCAATCAGGGCATGTAATGCTCAATAAAACATAGGGGGTCTAAAATGAAATTCTTGGATGACATGAAAATCGGTACGAAGTTAGTAGGGAGTTTTATACTGGTAGCTCTGATAGCGGCGTTTATAGGTGTCTTTGGGATAATCAACCTAAAGAAAATAGACGACGCCGACACGTTTCTCTATGAAAAGATGACGGTGCCGATAAGTTTGTTGGGTGACATGGGGACAGCATTTCAGAGAATAAGGATAAACCTAAGGGAATTGACGGATGCAAAGACAAAAGAGGAAATGCAAAAGCCCATGGATACGATTAAACAGCTAAAGTCAGATATAGATAAGGCATCGGCAGAATATGAAAAAACGATTCTTACAGAGGGGGGACGGGAGGCTTTTAAGCGTTTCCTTGAAACAAGAAAGGTTTATGGCGCTGTGGTAGACAAGGTGATAGGGCTAGTGTCGGCTGGTAAGAACGATGAGGCAGATGCCGTTACCAAGAGCGAGGGGAAAAAGGCTGCATTTGATGAGCAGACGGCCATTGATGCCTTGCAGGAATCAAAAGTAAAGATAGCCAAAGAGACCTCGGACTCAAACACAGTGCTTGCCAATAAAGCGACGAATCTGATAATCACGATAACGGTAATAGGCATGATTCTGGCATTAGGGCTTGGGATTATGATTTCCAATTCAATAAGCAACCCGTTGAAGCGCGGAGTGGTGTTTGCCGAGGGCGTGGCAAGCGGGGATCTGAGCAAGAAGATAGATATAGTCAGAAAGGATGAGGTAGGGCAACTTGCCAATGCGTTAAACGATATGGTAGAAAAGCTAAAAGATGTCGTAGCCAATGTGCGTACGGCAGTGGATAACGTAGCGTCGGGCAGCGGCGAACTCTCATCGGGCGCACAGCAGCTTTCAGAAGGCGCGACACAACAGGCGGCCTCTATTGAGGAGACATCGTCTTCGATGCAGGAGATGACATCGAACATCACGCAGACCACCGACAATTCCAAGCAAACTGAGGCAATCTCGACAACGGCGGCCAAAGACGCCCTCGAAAGCGGCAAGGCAGTCACAGAGGCCGTTAACGCGATGAAGGAAATCGCAAGTAAGATATCAATCATAGAGGAGATAGCAAGACAGACGAATCTTTTGGCGCTAAACGCGGCAATTGAAGCGGCTCGCGCCGGGGAGCACGGCAAAGGGTTTGCGGTTGTGGCCTCAGAAGTGAGAAAACTTGCCGAGCGCAGCCAGAAGGCCGCGGGTGAGATAAGTGAGCTATCGGCCTCAAGCGTCAGCATAGCCGAGCAGGCCGGTGCGATGTTGAGTAAATTAGTCCCTGATATACGAAAGACGGCTGATTTGGTACAGGAGATAACCGCGGCCAGTAACGAGCAAAACAGCGGAGCGGAGCAGATAAATAAGGCCATTCAGCAGCTTGACCAGGTCATCCAGCAAAACGCCTCAGCGGCTGAGGAAATGGCCTCCACCAGTGAGGAGCTGGCGTCACAGTCCGACCAACTGCAAAGTACGATTGCGTTCTTTAAGACCGGCACAGAGGGTATGGCAAGATCTCAGGCAAAGGCTAAACCTAAGCCCATGGCAATAGCACACATGGCTGCCGCTCCAAGGCCAAAGGCAGCCGCACCCGCCAAAGGCAGGGCTATTAAGTTAGAAGATAGCAAAGACCACGCTGACGACAGCGAATTTGAGAAGTATTAAGACGGGTTTAACAAAATCATAATAACAGGAGGTATCCGAAAATGGCGGCAACAGCAATATCCGAGGCAACACAGTATTTGACGTTTAAACTGGAGGATGAGATATTCGCCTTAGACATATCGAAAGTGAGAGAAGTCCTGGAGTTCAGCAGCGTAACAAAGGTACCGCGCACGCCGGAGTTTATGCGCGGGGTGATAAATCTAAGGGGAAGCGTTGTGCCGGTGGTCGATTTAAGATTGAAATTCGGTATGACCCGTACGGAAAAGACCGTAAACACCTGCGTTATTATAGTGGAGGTATCATTTGAGAACGAGTCAATTGTCCTGGGTGCGTTGGCGGATTCCGTACAAGAGGTGATAGAGCTGGAGCCGGAGAAGATTGAGCCGGCCCCAAGCATAGGGATGCAGCTGAGGACGGACTTCATAAAGGGCATGGGAAAGCGTGACGAGGAGTTTATTATAATCCTGGATATAGATAAGATATTTACGGCGGACGAACTGGCCTTCGCGCACGAAGCAACCCAGGCAGCGGCATAATAAGGGGCGAAATGCAGGCTGAGACTGATGAAAGATATGTAATGGCCGTACTGTCGGACAAGGAATTTCGCCGCCTCAGTGAGTTCGTGCAGACCGAGGTGGGTATAAAAATGCCCCCCGTGAAAAAGACGATGCTGGAGGCGCGCCTTCAGAGGCGGCTTCGCACACTGGGACTCCGGTCATTTGTGGAGTACTGCGAATATGTATTCAACTCAAGTAATGCTGAGACCGAACTGGTTCACATGATTGATGCCGTTACGACAAACAAAACCGATTTCTTTCGTGAACCAAATCATTTTGACTATTTGGCCAAACACGCCATCCCAACGCTGATAAACAGCACGGGGGCGGGGATAAGGCGTCCGCTGATGATCTGGAGCGCCGGGTGTTCAACTGGAGAGGAGCCATATACCCTCACTATGGTCTTAAGCGAATTTGCAGAGAAAGTACCAGGCTTTAACTTTATGATTATAGCAACGGACATCTCCACAAAGGTGCTGGATAAGGCAAAAGAGGCCATATACGAAGCGGACAAGATTGAGCCGGTACCGATGGCGATGAGGAAAAAATACCTCCTCAAAGGCAAAGACAAGACAAAGCCGCTCGTACGCATTGTGCCGGAGCTAAGGAGTGCCGTAAGATTTCGCAGATTGAACTTCATGGACGACGACTTCGGCTTCAGAGAGACGATGGACGTAATATTTTGCAGGAACGTGGTGATATACTTCGATAAACCTACGCAGGAGCGGCTTCTGAGAAAGTTCGCAAAGTACTTAGACCCGTCCGGCTACTTATTCATGGGACACTCTGAAACACTGGGAGGCCTCAACGTCCCGTTCACACAGGTAGCGCCGACCGTGTACAGAGTCAGAAAGTGAAGATAAGTGAGATGAACCTGCCGCTGGTCTTTCTAAAGCCCGGCGAGGTGTATATAACCGACAAACCGGCGCTGGTCAAGACGGTGCTGGGGTCATGTGTCTCTGTGACGATGTTTGAGCCGTCGTCACGTACTGCCGCCATATGCCACGGCATGCTGCCGGACTGTGGCGGAAAATACTGTGGTAACTGTACGGAGAGATTAAAATTTGTCACATGCTCCGTCACACACATACTTGAGAAAATGCTGGAGCGTTGTATAACCACCAAGGGGCTTGAGGTAAAGCTCTTTGGCGGAGGCGACGTCCTGACATATAATGCCAGAGTCAGGGCAACCGTAGGGAGGCAAAATATCAAGGCGGCATTAAAAATCCTTGATTCTCTGGGCCTGAAACCAATGACCTCAGACCTTGGCGGCGACAGAGGGCGAAAGATATTTTTCAACACACAAACAGGCGAGGTCTTACTCAAGAAATTAAGGAAGACCGCGGTGGAATGTATTCAGTAGCTTTGTATTTTATTATGCTAACATTATATAACTATGCAAAAGGCAGACAATGAAAGGTAAGATAAAAGTACTCATAGTGGACGACTCGGCGATAGTGCGCCAGACGCTGTCGGATATACTGTCCTCCGACCCGCAGATTCAGGTAATCGGGACGGCGGCGGACCCGTTCGTCGCGGCAAAGAAGATTCAGGAGGAGCTGCCCGACGTAATAACGCTGGATGTTGAGATGCCCCGAATGGACGGCCTGACGTTTTTAAAGAAGATAATGGCCCAGCACCCGATACCCGTAGTGATGTGCTCATCTCTAACGGAAAGCGGCTCGGAGACGGCCCTGAGGGCAATGGAGTTTGGCGCTGTTGAGATAATAAACAAGCCTAAAGTTGGCACAAAGCAGTTCATTGAGGAATCCAGGGTAGTGATATGCGATATAGTGAAGGCGGCGGCCTCCTCAAGGCTGAGGCGATCTCTGGCCGCCCCGACTGAGAGAATGGTCACCCCAAAGTTGACCGCAGACGCGATGCTGGAGAAGCCGACCTCAAAGGCGATGATTCAGACAACGGAAAAGGTAGTAATCGTGGGGGCATCAACCGGTGGGACGGAGGCACTCAGGGTATTTCTGGAGGAATTCCCGGCCAACTGCCCCGGCATAGTAATAGTCCAGCACATGCCTGAGCACTTCACGGCGGCCTTTGCAAAGAGGCTTGACAGCATCTGCCGAATCTCCGTAAAAGAGGCGCAAGACAACGACACAGTGGTAAGGGGCCGCGCCCTCATAGCCCCGGGCAACAAGCATACCCTGCTGAAAAGGAGCGGCGCTCGCTATCACGTAGAGGTAAAGGACGGCCCGCTGGTAAGCCGGCATAGGCCCTCCGTAGACGTGCTGTTTCGGTCGGCCGCCAGATACGCGGGCAAAAACGCCGTAGGCGTCATCATGACCGGCATGGGAGACGACGGCGCGCGCGGGATGCTTGAGATGAAAGAGGCAGGGGCAATCAACATAGCACAGGACGAGGCCACATGCGTAGTGTTCGGCATGCCCAATGAGGCCATCAAGCGTGGCGCTGCGGATAAGGTCTTGCCCCTCGATAAAATAACCCGCGAAGTCCTCAAGCTCTGCGGTTAGAAACCAATATTTAAAAGCCAATATTCAGGTTAGTAAAAAAAAACTCATACGGCCGTCCGACGGACTCCATCCGGGCGCCACGCGGGCGGGATTGCAATGGATGTTCCTGGCGAAAAGCTGATAAAGGCCAACGGTAAAAGTAGTTAAAGCAAATGAACTTATTTGTAGCCACTAATACATAAGATATATTTCATTTATTGCTTGACATTTATGTAATATATAGTTTATAGTGTACTCACTATGTATGTGGAAGTCTAAAAACACTGACATTGTACATCGCTCTACAAATTCCACATACATGTGCCGCGAAAAACCCAGTACCATGATCATGGCATACACGGTAATCTCCTCATCGTTTTCACACCTAACCTTGAATTCCCCAATGTCCATCTGGGCCTGAAAACACGTAGCCGTTTCGAACCGGACATAGGTAATTCTATCACGCTCCTCTTTGATACCTCGTACATATCGCTTTATCGTCGTATAACTGCCACGGTACCCTTGCAAAATAACCTTCTCGTACAAATTCGTAGCCTGATAGTCGTCATCTGCCAGCCAGCCTTTTATCAGCTCGTGGTACGCCTCAAGCCCGGACTTGCGGTTTACTGTCTTGTACCTTGGTAATTCCGCTGTCTCAATGTACTTCTTGACTGTTCGCCGATCAATCCCTAATCTCTTGCCTATCGCTCTGTCAGAAAATCCCTGCCTCTTTAATGACCATATATCCATGCACGTCTCCTTATAGAGCATCGAACCCTCCTGCTTATTTGCAGTTCTCTTCTTTCGATGGTACTGCTTTTTTCATGGCCGCTTTTGGTACATTTTTTCATGGCCGGCGACAGCTCTGCTTGCTCATTGACAATTGCCGGGGTTATGTGGACAGTGTGGGGCCTGTCATATCCTCAGGGCGCACATGTCTGTCAAATTCCTCGCCTGTGAGAAACCCCAGCGATAGACATGCCTCCCGAAGCGTCATGTTCTCATCAAGGGCCTTATGGGCTAACCGCGCGCACTTGTCATAGCCAATTACCGGACTAAGGGCCGTCACAAGCATGAGAGAGCGCTCGACATAGGATTTTACACGCCCCTCGTCGACCTTTAGTCCCCTGACGAGATATTCCTCAAAACTCCCGCACGATGCTGAGAGGATATTCACCGAGTGCAACAGATTAAATATCATAACTGGCTTAAAGACATTAAGCTCAAAATTCCCCTGCGACCCGGCAATGCCGACAGCCGTGTCGTTGCCCATCACCTGTACGCAGACCATGGTCATTGCCTCACACTGCGTGGGGTTTACCTTGCCTGGCATGATAGAGGAGCCAGGCTCATTGGCAGGCAGGATAAGCTCCCCAAGGCCACAACGCGGGCCGCTTCCAAGCCATCGAATGTCGTTTGCTATCTTCATCAAAGACGTCGCAAGTGTCCTCATCGTCCCGCTTGCCGCCACAATAGCATCATGGGAGGCCAGGGCTGCAAACTTATTCGGCGCGGTGATAAATGGAAGCCCCGTAAGGGCGGCAATATTTGAGGCCACGGTCTTTGCAAACTCCGGGTGGGTGTTAAGGCCCGTCCCGACGGCCGTCCCGCCGGCGGCAAGTTCATAGAGCCCCGGCAGCGTGCCGCTGAGGCCCTTTAGTGAATGCTCTAACTGTGCCACATACCCTGAGAACTCCTGGCCGACCGTCAGAGGGACGGCGTCCTGAAGATGGGTGCGGCCGATTTTGACGATGTGGGCAAATTCGCCGGATTTTCTTTGCAGCGAGTCGCGGAGCGTCTTTATGGCCGGGATAAGTTTGTTCAATATGGCGGTGGCCGCGGCTATGTGCATCGCCGTGGGAAATGTATCGTTTGAGGATTGGGATTTATTGACGTGGTCGTTGGGATGGATGGGGTCTTTGCTGCCCATACGCCCGCCGGCAAGCTCTATGGCACGGTTTGAGATGACCTCGTTTACGTTCATGTTGCTCTGTGTGCCGCTTCCGGTCTGCCATACTCTCAGTGGAAAGTGCCCGTCGAGTTTACCCGCGATAACCTCATCGGCGGCCAGGATTATCAGCTCTGCCTTATCCGCGGGAAGCAGACCGAGGTCTCTGTTTGCCATGGCGGCAGCCTTTTTGAGTATCCCAAAGGCATGGATAACCTCTATGGGAATGAGGTCGTGCCCTATGGAGAAGTGTACAAGCGAACGCTGCGTCTGCGCCCCCCAGTAGTGGTTTGCCGGGACTGCAATCTCTCCCATGCTGTCGGTCTCAATGCGCGTATTTGTGCTGCCGGTTTGTATGTCTTCCATGTGGGTATCTCCTTAATTTGTTTGACTTATTCAATTTATATCTTGCAATATATATTTAGGTTTAACGAAATATCCGAAGGCAGCCCCCGTCAGGCCCCCTATAATGTGGGCAAACTGTGATATGCCGTCCGGCCTTAAACTCATCACCAGCTCCTTGCCAAAGAATATTACGGCTACCAGCACAAATGTCAGCGGTATCCTGCCCTCTGACGCGTTCGTAAAGGACAGCAGTACAATTAGCATAAACACTATGCCGCTTGCGCCAACCAGGCCGGTCGAAAAGAATATGGCGTTTAAAAGGCCAATCGCCAGGGCCGTAACCAGTATCATAAAGAGCAAGGAGCGCGAGCCATATTTCTCCTCGGCAACCGGCCCAATTAGTAGTATGAACGAGAAGTTCGACAGCAGATGCTGCCAGTCGGCATGCCCCGCAATATGGCTGAACAGCCTGAAGTAAAAAAACACCCCCGTTAAGTGAATGTGCGCCGGGGCCGAAAACAAATACCTTACGCCGGGCACTATATCGGAAGCCGCCATGACGCCACAACTTATTATCGCATAGGTAAGTATTACAGGGGAATTATACTCAACTCTCATAGCGTCCTCCTTCATTGCCGCCGGGGCCGCGGCCAGGCTCGACTGTTTTTATAAACAGCCTTTCGCTTTTCTCCATTTTACGAAGCCAGCGAAGGGAAAACACCAGTGTGGCAATTAAAAAAATAAAGCCTGTCAGTACATCCATGTACGATATGTTAAACATGTGTTTCAGGATATATCCGATTGCGGCCCCCAGAACGAAATTAAATGTTGGAAGCATGTAGAGAATCAGGTATCCCTTTTTTTTAATCCTGTCGTCTATCCCTACTGTGACAATGTCGTTCACCATGGCATTGAGCGGGTTGTCGACCTCCATGGACATACCGGAGCCACCCGGTTTACACATCCCCATCTGCCCCTTTCCGCAGCCCTTGCACGCCTCGCCCTTGTCTATCAGTACCGTGGCCGTCACTCCGTCTGTCTTTATAACCCTTCCGGTCTCTATGACGGCGTCTTTCATCATAGGATTATTGTCTTTTTCTACCGGTTATAAGCCATGCCAACGCGAAAATCCCCAATGCCGTTATTACGATTGTCCCTCCGCTTGCTATATCGAGGTAGTAAGATAGTACCAGTCCGCAGAGCACCGAAATCAGCGATATCACTATCGATATGAAGAGTGTTTGCTTAAAACTCACTGCAAACTGCATCGCCGTTACCACGGGTACTACCATAAGTGCCCCAATCAGGAGCGCCCCCACTATCGGCATCGCAAGCACTATCGCCACGGCCGAAAGCACTACCATCACAAGGTTGAAGTTCTCTGCCCTCAGGCCATTGGCCCTTGCCAGGTCTTCGTCGAATGATACAAAAAACAGCTCCTTGTAAAGCAGAAAGATAATGGTGAGAATCAACATCCCCAGTGCCGCAATCAGGTATAAATCCCTCGGAGTAACTGTTGAGATGCTCCCAAAGAGATAGGCAAAAAGGCCGACATTAAACCCTCCGGCTACACTTAACAGCACCACGGCGCCCGCCATCCCGCCCCAGAAAAAAAGCGCCACGGCAGACTCCCCAAACACCGCCCTTGATGTACGCAGCTTCTCAATCCCTATGGCCGCGATGACCGACACGACAAGCGCCCCGCCCAGTGGATATGTCTTGGCCAGCATCCCCGCGGCCACCCCCGTTAGTGAGATATGCGCAAGCGTATCTGCCATCAGCGAATACCGCCTTACCACCATAAATATCCCTATCACCGGGGCGATTACGGCCAATATTGCCCCGGCGGCAAATGCCCTCAGCATAAAGTCGAATTGCAGTATCTCCGGCATCGCGCCTCAGTGCCCGTGCACTACCGGCGCAACCATGCCGCCGTAGCCCATTTCTATCATCCTCTCCCCGGAGAAGGCATCCGGCTTTCCGTGGCACAGGAGCGTCCTGTTCAGACACAGCACACTCTCCACCTCGCGCGCAATAACCCCCAGGTCGTGAGTCACAAACAATATGGTTATGCCGCTGTGTTTATTCAGCACCTGCAGGAATTCGTAAAAATGTTCCTTCGATGCGGCGTCCACGCCAACGGCCGGTTCGTCGAGTATCAGGGCTTGCGGGTCTCCGGCCAAGGCCCTTGCAATGAATACGCGCTGGCGCTGCCCCCCTGAGAGTTTCCCTATCAGGCGGTCTTTGAGGTCAAGCACACCGGCAGTTTCCATGGCCTTTTCTATGGCAAGATTGTCGGCCTTTGTGAAACGCCTCAATAACCCCACCCTTGCAGTACGTCCGCTTCTTACGATTTCATTGGCGGTGGCTGGAAAGTAGAACTCCGCCTGTGAGGCATTCTGAGGGACGTACCCCATGAGGCTGCGCCTCCTGAACTCCGGGGCCGGCTCACCAAAGAGCCTTATGCTGCCAGATGTGGGCATAAGAAGGCCGAGGATGATCTTAATCAGCGTTGTTTTGCCGCCTCCGTTTGGCCCTATAAGGCCGGTGTATTGCCCTTGTGCGATTTTAAAACTCAAGTCTTCTATGACGATGTTTTTATCGAAACTAAAGCTCAGGTTCTCTACTTCTATGCAGTATGTCTTCATTGGCAGGAGAGCGCTATGCGAAGGTTTCTCAGGTTGTCTTCCATGATGGAGATATAATCTCTGCCTGATGCGACATCCGATGGGGTAAGCCCCTCGCATGGATTTAACACCAGTGTAGCCGCCCCTATTTCGCGCGCGACGGTCCCGGCTATTTTTGGGCTTGTAAGGGACGCGAAAAAGATATATTTTATACCCTCGGCACGGGCAATCTTCACAATCTCCCCCAGGCGCCTCGGCGATGGCTCCTCAGACGGCGGTAGGCCGCTCAACACGAGTGTCTTTAAATCATAACGCGCGGCCAGATATGTAAAGGCCGCGTGGCTCGATACTATCTTTCTTGTCTTACAGGATTTCAAGCCGTCTCTGAATTTCTCGTCTAAGGCCCTTAGTTTATTTATGTAGCCGTCTGCGTTTGATCTATAGGCATGCTCATTTTTCGGGTCTGCCTTTATGAAAGATTTGCAAATAGTTTCAATCAATTTTTGCGCGAGCACGGGGTCAAGCCATACGTGCGGGTCGGGCTGTCCATTAGTCACTGCAAGGGTTATCCCGGTTGTCGCCTTCACAGTGAGGATATCTTGTTTGTGCAGGAGCGGGGCAATTCTCTCCGCCCACGGCTCAAGGCCGGCACCGTTATATATGAAGACCCTGGAGGAGTATATCCGCCGAATGTCTTTTGGCGCGGGGTCATATTCATGCGGCTCTACACCAGTGGGGGTAATGGTCTCCACATCGGTTAGGCTGCCTCCAACCTGTCTTGCAAAGTGGGCAAGTGGATATATAGATGCCGTGGCCTTAATCGCGGCAACTGCTATTTGAGGGAATATCAACAGCAGAGTGGCCGCGGCAACTACTGTTAAGGCCTTTTTTATAACATTTGCCATATTGTTTAAACTCACCGGCACTCCGCGCAGAGACCAAAAAAATTTAACGTATGCCCCGTAACCTTAAAATCCTTCAGGCCGGAGAGCTGCTCCTCCAGTGCGCAGTTCTCCACCGCCACGCACTCCACCGTGTTGCATCGCAGGCACAGTACATGGTGATGATGGCCGTAGCGTTTGAGTTCATAGCGCTTCCTGCCGTCACCGGCGTTGATTTCCACGATTACGCCCTGTGCCGACAGGAACTCCAGCTCGCGGTAGACGGTTGTCTTGTTTGCCTTTGTGCCAGAGGCCAGAAGCTGCAATTGCAGCTCAGCAGCGGATACGGGTACGGTAGTATCAGAGAAAAACGCCCCGACAATGAGCCTTCTGATCTTAGTCAGGCGAAATCCCTTGTCTTTTAGTGCCGCAAGTGTCGGCAGTGCCGCAAGATTTTGCTGTTTCATACAGACATTGTATTGCAACAAGGTTGCATTTGTCAACGTAGTAGACAAATTGGCAGGATAGTGGCTGTTTACAGGACAATATTTTCAGGCAGTCTTACGAAGTAAAAAGCCCTTTACAAAACCAAACGGGTCTCCTTTAATTTCTTTTACCACAACAACCGGCTGGCCCTTTATGACGTCGTCAAATACCCTGATAACACTGCAAAAATTGTATTTCATCACAAAGTCCAAGCCCGATATCAACGAAGCCCTCCAGTTTTGTGCCCTGATAAGGTGGTCATAGATCAGGATTTCGCCATTTGGTTTGACTACCCTTACGATTTCTGCGAATGCCTTTTGTGGGTCATAGACGCATGTGAGGAAAAGGCCAAGTATTGCCTTGTCGAAGGTATTGGGAGGGAAGTTCAGTTTTTCCGCATCCATGGCATGAAGGGTTACGGCCTGATGTTTTCCCCGGATTTTGTTTTTAGCGATTGCAAGCATTACGTCACTGATGTCAAGGCCGTCAACTGAAATGCCGCGTGGAATAGAAGGTAAGTCATAACCGCTTCCAACGCCCGGGATAATCACCCTGTCACCAGACCTAAAACTGAGCATACCGATTGCCCTTTTTCTCCAACCCTTAAGAGGCAACATCATTAGAGGGTAAAAAAACGGGATAAACGTATTAAAAGACAGTTGCTTAAAGATATTTTTAATGTCAAACCCCATACTCTAAATCTAACACATGTAAGGCGAAAAATACAAACGCTACATTTTACCTGACATTATGTGTTAATATTTACCAGAGAGAGTCGGCAGCAGCTCACCGTTTTGCGGCAAATACTCTAAGGAGGTTAGTCTATGGGCCTATATAAAATTCATCCCCTTGTCATGGGTACCAAGGTATTTGACAAGTCATTTATGACATATCAATTCGGCTACGGGCAGCCTTACACAATACCCATATATAGCTGGTACATAGAAGGCAGAGGATACAAGATCCTGGTCGATACTGGAGAGCTAAGCCCGGCACGTTCAGAGGCACGGGAAAAGGCCATTGGCGGCAGGATTTACTCGTCTTTGGAGGAGGGCCTGGCACGCTGGGATACCGCGCCCGAAGAGATTGACATCGTTATTCACACACACCTGCATAACGACCACTGCGAAAACGACGACAAATGCACCAACGCCCGCATCTTTGTCCACGAAAAAGAACTCCAGACAATCCTTAATCCACACCCTCTGGATTACCGCTACATGGAGGATTACATCCTGGGTGTACAGGAAAACGGACAGCTGGCAACCTTAGACAAGGACTACGAAGTCGTCCACGGCATCCGGATGTTTCACACGCCCATACACACCGAGGGCGGGATGAGCGTGGCCATAAACACCAAAGACGGCAAGGCGGTTATCACGGGGTTTTGCTGTATTATGGAGAACTTTACCCCACCCCCGCCGGCCAGAGGCATGGGGCTTGAGGTAATTCCACCAGGTACGGTAATAAACCCCTATGCCGCTTATGATATGATGCTAAAGATCAGGGGCATGGCCGATATCCTGATACCGGCCCACGAGCCAAAATTTGCATCTGTCGATACGGTTGGATAGGCCAGAGGTAGTGGGTTTTACACCCCATACTTTCCGTAGAATACGATGTTGACACTTCAAAGAAAAGCCAGACATGTTCTTGCCGTAGCTGGAGGCAAGGGCGGTGTCGGAAAAAGCATTTTCTCCATAACCCTTGCGGCGTCCTTAACAGGTATGGGGTACAAGGTGGTACTGGTCGATTTGGATTTGGGAGGGGCAAACCTCCACACATATCTTGGGATAATCGGCAAGACGCCGTCGCTCGCGCAGTTTTTTCAAAAAAAGGCCAAAACGCTTGACGAGATACTCGTCACCACAAAAGTACCGGGGCTGAAATTAATCAGCGGCTCCCACTATCTGCCCGCAATGTCAAGCCCCGGAGCATCGCTTAAGATGAAGCTGCTTCGGCACATCAAGGCCCTCGACGCGGATTTTATCGTAATCGACCTTGGGGCCGGTATGGATTTAAACACGCTGGATTTCTTTATCTCCTCGGACATCGGCTTTATCGTAACAATGGCGGAGCCGGGGGCCATTATGAATGCCTACAGGTTTATTAAGGGGACATTGTTTCGACGGCTCCACGGTGTATTTAAAAACCACCCGCAGCTTGCCCAGATTCTTGAGTCCATGTCAATGGACTCCGCCTATGACGACTCGCTTATGCTCAATGCCTTCATTGAGAAGGTCATGGAGACTGACCCGTCGGTCTATCCGCTCGTGAACGAAATCAGCACAGGATTCAGGCCATGCCTTGTCCTCAACAGGATTGCCCTTGAGGAGTCCAATAATCTCGTCGGCACGCTGATAAGCCACTGCGCCACAAAGTATAACGTCCAGTTGAATTATCTCGGAAACCTCCCCGACTCAAGGGAGATAAGCACATATCTCCTTGACATACCCGGCTTTCTGAGGGCTGCGGTGTCTTCGGGTTTTATTAAATCTCTTAAAAGCATTGTGAGAAAGTTTCTCCTCGGAATCCATGACACAAACGTGCTTCTGGAAAAACTGAAACTAAGAAAGGTATATGACGACGAGACGATTACAAAAATCGGCGCGCTCATAGACATCCAGGACGATGCGTTGTTAACCCCGCCGGAGAAAAAACTCTGGCACCTGAGGCTGTTCTTTAAACCCGCCGAGGTGGCCGCGTTTTTATTGTGCAAGGGGGTTAAAGACAATATTTTTTTCGAGCAAAGATACCATGGGGAATAAGACTGCGTAAGCTGCGAAGCAGAATGACCCGTTTGAACCAGGCAAGATAACCTATCCATGCCTGCAATAAAAATATTTTTGTTGACATTTCCACTTTTATTATTGGATAGTAAACTTAATAGGAGGCAACACTTTGACTTCTGATAAACTCGGAAACGACTCCTACTATGCCCGGCAAGCTAACCCCTACAGGGGTTATGGGGTATCGGGCGCTGAACCTCCGGTATTCATAAGACCTGCCAATCGTTCAAAAACAGCCGAAAGTCCTCGTGGCCTCAATAGCGCGCTTCAAAAAGAACAGGATGTCGTCCTGGCACTCTCAAAAAACGCTAAAGACTCTTCCAAGATTACAATAATAGAGTTAGAAGACGGCTCAAAGCGCTCCGCTAATCAGGAAAAGCAGAACAAAAACAATAACCCCCAAGACAACGCCCTGGCATTTGTGCCAAACAGCCCGCTTACTGTATCCCTGAACAAACACAAGGCAGACCCGCAGTTTCAAAAGGCATACGAGGCATACGGCAAGGCATCCACTGTTGCATATGACATCAGGACGGTCGATATCTATGTATGACTCTTAGCATCGACCTGAGCCGTTGCAAGTGCTCTTTGGTAAACCTCTCGTCCTTATAGTAAATCCTCTCAAACTCCACGGCGAAATCGCCGACCCTATGTCTCAGGCCCTCCTCTTCTATTGATGAGACGAACTCCTCAAGGCCCTGGGATTGTTTCTTTTCGATACCACGCCTCCTGAGTTCCTTAAGAAACTTGCCGAGAAGCCTTTTCTCATTCGGAGTTTTATTAATAACAGCGTGTTTCAATGCGACGGCTAATAATATCAACCCCAGCGCCGCCCCGGCAGCCGCCGATATGGCCTTTAACCGGGCATCCGCGCGAAGTTTCTTCAGGGATGATTTCAAGGCAGGCATCCTGATGTTCATCCTGAGTTTTTTGAACATGGACAGCTGCTTATCAAAATTATAGTTAATAACGAAGGAGTTCCAATAGTAATCAAGCGCGTCAAATGCGATTTGCAGCGTACGCAAGGCACCCCTGGTTTCCGTGTCAAAAGAGAAGGCCGCGCCGGGTGTGGGGTCAAAACGCATCCATCCATAGCCGTCCATGTATGCCTCTACCCAGACGTGGGCATTTTTTTGCATCACTAAGTAATAGCCTCCGATGTTATTGTATTGGCCGCCCTTGTAGCCTCCTATGACGTTTGCGGCAATGCCTGCCATGCGCAGCATTACGGCCATTGACGAAGCAAAATATTCGCAGTTGCCCGCCCTCGTTTTAAACAGGAACTCATAGAGCGGCCTCTCTGACGTGGGCAGATTCTCAAGCGAATAGCTGAAGCTGCCGTCTCTGAGGTGTTTTAATATGGCATCGGCGGTGGCGCGCTGGTCTTTGCCCTTAGCCAGCGTGCTAACCAGTGCGGAAAGCTCCGGCGGGATGGCGTCCGGGAGTTTCAGGTATCTGTCCTTGTCTTTGAGGATGTCGCCGGGCCGGCCTTCTTCAATGGCCGAGACGGCATCGTAGCGCAGTTTGTTTTGTATGGTATCCTTCGTTAGGTAGATAAATCCCCCCGGGGAGCGGACGTTTTTCAGGTATACAAATATGGGCCTGTCCAGGGCAAAGATATATTTATTATCGTATGGCTCAAGGAATATGGTCTGGGGAATTCTCCTGCCCTTGGCCTTGGAATAGTCTTGTTTCGCCGCCGCCGGTTCTTCGGATAGTGAGGACTGCCACGATGTGCCATCAAAGACATCGAATAATATGCCGCGCCAGTAGAGCAGCCCGTCGTCTACCTTTTCCATCGTTGCCCTGAAGATGATGCTTGAGTCCTGTTGAATCGACGATACGCTGCCGAGCTTGACGTTGTCGGCAAAGCCAGCCCTGCCCTTGCCCGAGCGGTTTAAAAAACTGAAAAACGGATAATCCGTCCTGGGCAGGATTAAAAATATAATCGAGGCCATAGGGATTGACAAAAGCGGGATTACCATTGTCTTTACCAGAATCTTTGCGAATGTCGACCTCTGAATAATCAGTTCAGGGACCTGCGAATAATAAGTAAGCAACACTATGGCCGAGGAGATAAGAAAGAAAAATACTATAAAATAAAAGAAAAACGACAGGTCTATGGACAAGAGCGCCGCCCCGGCCAGCAGAAACATCGAGATAACATAAATCTGCATATAGTCTCTGAATCTCCTCTGTTCAAGAAACTTTATCGAAAGCAGGACTAACAATGCCTCAACTGCCGGCTCGACCAGGTCCTCGCCATATATCCGAAACACAGACAGAGCTATCACAATAACTGATATAACGTTGATAATCCAGCGCGGCACATAGCCCGTGGGCGCAGCGACTTCTGCCGCGCTTTTCTTATAATCGAGATAACCGGCGATGAATACTACAACGGCAAAGAGCGCCCTGTAAATGTATCCCACATGGGTAAATACGCTTATATAACCCGTGAGGGCGATTGCGTAGGATATTAACTTAACGGCACTTTCGACCCTTATTGAGTGAATATTTTTTATAAAAAGCGGCAGATACATAATGTTTAGTTTAACAACCCGTTGGCGCCGTTGTCTGAATTACCCTGACGCGGGCACGTTGCCGCCTTTTTCTCTTTTTAATAAGATAAAGTACTGCTCTTCTATCAGCTGTTGTGTTATGTCTTCGGCAGAAAGAGGGGCGCTGAACAGGCGTCCTTGTACCTCGTCGCACTTTAGCGACCGGAGGAATTCGAGCTGTTCGACGCTCTCCACACCCTCGGCAGTAACCTTCAGATTCAGCGAATGTGCCAGTGCGATGATTGCCCTGGCTATGGCCGAGTAGTCCATGTCCGTAGTAACGTTTTGGATGAACAGCTTGTCGATTTTCAGTGAATCTATGGGGAATCGCTTGAGATGGCTCAGGGATGAATAGCCCGTGCCGAAATCGTCGATAGTTATGTAGAGGCCGCTAGCCTTTAATTGCCTGATTATGCCTATGGAGCTCTCCACATCCTGCATTATTGTGCCTTCCATTAACTCAAGCTCCAGATTTTCAGGGGCGAAGCCCGTCTCACCAAGTGTCTGCCTTATTGTGCCGGGCAAATCCCCCTGGCTAAACTGGCGGTTGTGGATCTTTATGGCAATGTGAAGGTTTTGAAATCCCTGCCTTTTCCACTGGCTGCCTTGAGAGCAGATGGAGTGGAGAAACCACTTGCCGATTGGTATAATAAGGCCGCTCTCCTCGGCAACGGAAAGGATTTCTGCGTGGTCTGCGTCTTCCATTCCCTTGATTTCCCAGTGCATGAGGGCCTCAAGGCCTATAATCATACCCGAGTTTATGTCCAGCTGCGGCTGGTACGTTATTGTAAAGAGTTGTTTTTCAAAATTCTTACGAAGGCCGTTTTCGATCTTAAGGCGTTTGACAGCGCGGGTGTTCATGCCTGAAGAGTAGAACTGGAAGCCGTTTCTGCCTTGTTCTTTTACCTGATACATGGCAATGTCGGCATTTTTGAGCAACGCAGCGGCATCTTTTGTATCGTTGGGAAAGATGCTGGCCCCAATGCTCACGCCAACGGAGCACTCGTGGCCCTTCAGATAAAACGGCTTCGATATGGCTTCGATTATTTTCTTTGCAACGTTGGCGGCATATTTGTCTTGTTCTATGTTGCTTAAGATAATAGTGAATTCGTCGCCTCCCATGCGGGCAACCGTGTCGGACTTGCGCACGTTTAAGAGAAGACGCCCCGCGGCCTCTTTTAGCAGCAAGTCTCCGATGTCGTGCCCCAGTGTGTCGTTTATCAGCTTAAAACTGTCCAGGTCCAAAAACAACAGCGCCATCAGGCGCGAGTTGCGTATTGCCTGTTCCTTGGCCTGGTTCAGGCGGTCGCTGAACAGTATGCGGTTGGGAAGCCCCGTCAGCGGGTCATAGTGTGCCAGCGTTTTAAGGAGCTGCTCCGTTTTATCTCTCATAACGGCATTGGCGAATATCTCGCTTATCATCTTCACGAGCAGGATGTCCTCGGCAGTCCATATTCTTTCTTCCATGATAGTCGAAAAGGACAGAAAACCGACGGTTTTACCGCCTAAGGCCATAGGGGCAGCTATCAGCGACCTGATGCCCTCAGCCGATAGGGCAGACTGCTCCGCCTCCGGCAGTGCCTCCAGTGTGTTTAAGCAAAACACCTCCCCCCTTCCAATCATTTCCATAAAGCACACAAGGGAGTTGGATGTAAATTTCTTCAGTTTATCATCCTCGGCCTCGCCAAGCAATGATTCATGGGCCTGCCCGCCGGTATCTGGCAGCCGGTGTGGACTCCACATGAACAGCTCCTCGGGCAACCCATCATCCGAATAAAGCACCGCGCAGCTATTGTCAACCCCAAGGACTATTCCAACACGCTCGATTGCGCTTCTTATCTCAAGCTTTATTGCGCTGGCGGCTATGTTTATAAAACTCGTCGATATTGAGGCGATTAGTTTATCTATCTGGATACGATACTGCAGGGACTCAATCGAGAGTTTGCGCTCGGTTACATCGTGGGCTGCCATTACGTAGCCAATAAGTGTGTGTTCGCTGCTCCAAATGCCCGATATTTTGGCTTCTATGTATTGATAAGTGCCATCGGCCATGTCTTTTTTAAACGTATAGACATGCTCGCCGCCATTTCTGATTTCATCCATTGCCGCGGCAAAGCGCGCCGGGTCGATATTCACTGCCTTATGAATCTCTGCAACGCCCCTGCCTATAGTATCAGCGGCACTATAGCCGTACATCTCCTCTGCCGCCGGATTCATGTATCTGACAGTTAAATCCAGGCCGGCCGCAGCTATGGCCATGTCCATAGAGGACCGCAGTATGCCTTCAAGCAAAGGTGTGGTGTCCACTACTGCCTGCCGGCTATCAGGTCGTCCACAACGAGCGGGTCGGCAAGGGTGCTCGTGTCACCCAGGTTTTCTATCTCTCCTTTCGCTATGTTTCTGAGGATTCTGCGCATGATCTTGCCGCTTCTGGTCTTTGGCAGCGCTGGGGAAAACTGTAGTTTGTCCGGTGTGGCGATTGCCCCGATTGCCCCTCTGACGTGTTCAATGAGCCGTTGCTTTAACTCATCCGAGTGTTTATGGCCATCTTTTAACGTAACGTAGACATACAGCCCCTCGCCCTTGATGTCGTGAGGAAAACCTACAACGGCCGCCTCGGCAACCGATTCATGGCTTACCAGTGCGGATTCCACCTCGGCGGTGCCAAGCCTGTGCCCGGAGATATTTATTACGTCATCTATTCTGCCCATCAGCCAGTAGTCGCCGTCTTCGTCGCGCCTGGCCCCGTCTCCGGTGAAATACATGCCGGGAAATCGCGAAAAGTATACCTCTTTGATGCGTTTGTTTTCAGGGTCGCCGTAAGTGCCGCGGAGAATTCCGGGCCAGGGCTTTTCTATCGTAAGATAACCGCCTTCGTTTACCAGTGCCGGGGTGCCGTCTTCTTTTAACACGGCGGGGACGATGCCGGGAATCGGCCTGCACGCGGAGCCGGGTTTTAAAGCCATAGCCCCGGGCAGCGGGGTTATCATGATGCCTCCCGTCTCCGTCTGCCACCACGTATCCACAATCGGCATCCTGCCCCCTCCCACCGTGTTGTAGTACCACATCCAGGCCTCTGGGTTAATCGGTTCTCCAACCGTGCCGATTAGCCTGAGGGTTGAGGTGTCATGCTGATTGACCCACTTGTCTCCCTCTTTCATCAGCGCCCTTATGGCAGTCGGTGCGGTGTAGAAGATATTGACGCCGTATTTTTCCACTATACCCCAGAACCGCCCCGGATTGGGATATGTGGGGATTCCTTCAAATATTACCGTCGTTGCGCCATTGCTCAACGGTCCATAGACGATATAACTATGTCCCGTTATCCAGCCAATGTCGGCCGTGCAAAAATACACGTCCTCGTCCCTGTAGTCAAATATCCACTTAAACGTACAATTCGTATAGAGCATATAGCCACCCGTTGTATGTAACACGCCCTTGGGCTTTCCAGTCGACCCGGAGGTATAGAGTATAAAGAGCGGGTCTTCGGCATCCATCCACTCCGGTTCGCAGTAGTGCTTTATATCGGGGTCGTTTATCTCGTCGTGCCACCAGAAGTCCCGTCCGGCTACGTTTACAATCCCGTCAGATGATGTGGGGTGTGCCTTGACTACAATCATTGTCTCTACCGAAGGGCAGCGGTCTACTGCCTCGTCGGCGTGAGTTTTAAGAGGGACTAATTTATTGCCTCTGGCGCCATAGTCTGCCGTTATCACTAATTTGGATTTGCAGTCCTCTATCCGCTGCCTTAAGGCCTGGGCACTGAAGCCGCCAAATACGACACTGTGAATGGCGCCAACCCTGGCACACGCCAACAGAGATACGACAATCTCCGGGATCATCGGCAGGTATATTGTCACGCGGTCGCCCTTTCCGACACCGTGCTTTTTCAGCACATTGGCAAAGCGGTTGACCTCATAGTAGAGCTGCTGATAGGTGTACGTCCTGTTGTTGATTCCATAGTTGGACTCCCAGATAATCGCGGCCTTATTTCGTATAGGGGTGTGTATGAACCTGTCAAGGCAGTTGTATGAGGCGTTTAACTTGCCGCCCTCGAACCATTTTATATATGGTTTGTTGAAATCATATTCGAGGACTTTATCCCATTTCTTAAACCAGTGCAGATTCTTCTCTGCCATGCCGGCCCAGAAACCTTCGGGGTCTTCGATTGAGTTTTTATAAAGCCCTTCATATTCTTCGATACTTTTGATATGTGCCTTTTCGGAAAACTCCTTTGTAGGCGGAAATACCCTGTTTTCGTCCATCAATACTTCGATTTTCCCCGTTGCCGGCATATGATTCCTCCTTCATGGCTATATCAAAATTTATTAATTAATCTGCCTGCCATATCATAAAATTAAATCAGTGATTTTTTCAATTATCGCAATATACTCTTCATGGCAAACGCACTATGATAACGATGCTCACCCCACCCGGAAACGAGGTACATTAAGCATTATGTCCCATCTATAGTTTCCCCTTAGCTTCCCTTACAGATGATAGTAAATAATTTGCTTGACAAATAAAACATATAGTGTTATTATATGTCAATATGACTACATTGTTGGTTAGTATTGCACAGATAAGTGTGTCATACCGATCAAAATGGCCGCATTAGCGGCAATAAATCCACACCAAAGGAGAATATAAAATGTCAGAGAGATTTTGGATTCAAGGTGAAGACGGTAAACTTGAAGGAAGCCTGCCCAATGTCCCTAAAAAAGGATTCACAGGCGATGGTTCTGAAAACGAAAACCAACCGGATGTATCCAAAGTACAAAATATCATCGTCGCTGATAACGCAGACGAGAAACGAATCATACCAGACAAACAACTTATGGATACTCTTAAAATGTTAAAAAGAGGGTTGAGGTTGGGCATGAAAGCTGATGAACTTCTATCGCCTGGAATTAATAATTTTATCTTCCCCTTAAAGTATGTAACCGCGTTGGTAGAGATGTTTGTACAGAACAGAAAGATGATTGAAGCGATGAAAATGGCGCGTGAAGATGGCATAGATCCACGTGAACTGGACAATTACTATCACTGCAGGGCGCATTGTTCAGGCAAAAAGGCCGGCCTGGGTTCAATTGCTGCATTTCATATTGGCTACGCAAAGGAGGTGTTCGATTTATTTCTACATGTTTTTGGAGTAGGCACCATCCAAGGGAGCATCGATGAGAGAATTATTGACAGTATAGCTGACAGCATTGAAGATATGTCTGCCAATTTTGCTGGAAGAATGGGTGATCCTCGTATATCCTGTAACGATACATGTGATCAGCTTTGGCCTCAAGGCGTTCCTCGAGAATTTAGAGATAAGGTAGACCAAAAATTCGAGCGATTATAATTGTTGCATGATTAAGATACCCGTTTTATCTTAAATACTGTTCGAAGATATCGTCTTGAATCAATGTTGAACTCAACTGCCTGATGTGACTGCCACCATTGCTCACAATGGTTCAGCTTATAATGCCAATGTGAGCAATGTCAAACAAATTCTGAATTTGTTTACTGTTGAGTTATCCCGAAATCCGATATAGAGAAGCGAACCGGGGAGAAAACCATATTGAAATAAGTGTTTCGGATGCTATAGTAACCCACCTAAGAGGTGAAATAAAAAGGGAGGCAAAACAATACTTCACAACACTTCTGGATTCCTGCTTTCGCAGGAATGACAAATTAGCAGTGGAAAATTCCCTTTCTGTCATTCCTGCGAAAGCAGCAACAGTTTTTGATCTCTATGTAGATAAGTGTAAATTTCTATATCGGAACTTGGGTGTTGTCAATCTGATAGCTAATTGTTTATAATACAGCTATGAAAGCTGAGACGAGAATACTGTTGAAAATCCTGCTTTGTTCAGTAATTTTTGTTTTAATTATACAAAGGGCTTGCGAAGATGATATTATAAGGGATACTTATGTTAATTTCGGTTGGCAGACTATAATCTATAAAGGAACCGGACACAGCGATAAGGTAATACTAGACGCTCTCTACAACAACAGTAACATGGTAAAGCTTGATAATTTTACGAAAGATGCCTATGATATCGTTATATTTACCCATGACGGCAGAGATTATTGGAAACTCCCATATTCCTGGATAAGTTTTCGTTATAAAACGTTTTCTACCTACTGTACTGAAGTCGATGAGAGCAAGACTGCCTTTCCATACTCATTAATCTCGCCGGAATGGTGGCCCGATGAGTTGGCAAAGCCATTTTTTGAGCAAAATCGCCAACCAAATCGCTCCAACTATAAATTTTATCGCTGCAATGCCGTTAACTACGGTTACCGCGAATCGTATTTTGAATATTTTGCTATCGACAATAAAACAAAACAGGGATATTTTTGGAAAACGATAAGGAAAGATAAAGATATGGACAATGAAACGATAAAAAGGTACTACTAACATTACACATTCATTAACCTTCACAAGTTCGCTTACCCTGAACATACATGTCCGTTATGAAAACTGAGACGAGAATACTGTTGAAAATCCTGCTTTGTTCAGTAATTTTTGTTTTAATTATACAAAGGGCTTGCGAGGATGATATTATAATGGATACTTATGTTAATTTCGGTTGGCAGACTATAATCTATAAAGGAACCGGACACAGCGATAAGGTAATACTATCAGCTCGCTACAGCAATAGTAACATGATAAAGCTTGATAATTTTACAAAAGATGCCTATGATATCGTTATATTTACCCATAACGGCAGAGATTATTGGAGACTCCCATATTCCTGGATAAGTTTTCGTTATAAAACGTTTTCTACCTACTGTACTGAAGTCGATGAGAGCAAGACTGCCTTTCCATACTCATTAATCTCGCCGGAATGGTGGCCCGATGAGTTGGCAAAGCCGTTTTTTAAACAAAATCGCCAACCAAATCGCTCCAACTATAAATTTTATCGCTGCCGTGCCGTTAACTACGGTTACCGCGAATCGTCTTTTGAATATTTTGCTATCGACAATAAAACAAAACAGGGATATTTTTGGAAAACGATAAGGAAAGATAAAGACATGGACAATGAAACGATAAAAAGGTACTACTAACATTACACATTCATTAACCTTCACAAGTTCGCTTACCCTGAACATACATGTCCGGCTTCAAGGGTAAATCCCCTTAAGTGGACATTCGTCACAGAGGGGCCTGGGTTTGCAGTAATACTTGCCAAGCCTTACGAAGAGGGCGTGGTAGTCGTTATACGCGGCGTGTGCTATGGCACTGTTGTGAAAGAGGGCCTGAAAGTCGCCGTAGGGGCGCTTATACTCCAGAATTGAGTGCCTGCTGAGGATGCGCTTAGTGTATGCGTCTATGACGAATATGGGTTTATCGAGGGCATAGAGCAGGATTGAGTCTGCGGTCTCAGGCCCTATGCCTTTGACTTCTAACAGGGAGGCCCTGAGTGCTGTGGCGTCATGTGCCTTCATGTTCTCTATTACACCATCAAAGCGGGATACGAGAAACTCTATGAATGCCTTCAGGCGCGCGGCCTTGACGTTGTGGTAGCCGGAGGGTTTTATCAGGGCGGAGAGTTCATGCCGGGGCATCGAATGGAGGACGTGAGGCTCCAGCGCTTCAGTGTTTTTCAGGTTTGAAATAGCCCTTTCAACGTTGCCCCAGTTGGTGTTTTGCGTAAGGATTGCCCCCACGGCCACCTCAAAGGGGGTTTCGGCGGGCCACCAGTGCTGCGGGCCGAAGGCCCCATATAGAATTTCATAGACACGCGCCAAAAAGTCTACTGATGAAGAAGAAAGCCCCCGCGCTGTTGTGTTATAATTGGGTATGGTTATTTCCTCTGGCATCACGGCCTATTATAGGATATTTTAAATGGACAGGGCAATTGTGCTCACATACCACAATATCGGCAAGGCCCCAAAGGGGGCAAGACTTCCGGGGCTTTACGTCTCACCCTCGGCGTTTCGCCTGCAGATGCGGTATCTAAAGGCCTCCGGGCTTTCCGTCGTTTCTCTGGATGAAATCGTCAGATTCCTCAACGGCCAAAGCGAAGTCAGACGCCCCGTAGCCCTTACGTTTGACGACGGCTTTCAGGACTTTTACGACAACGCCTGGGCTGAACTCAGACACCTGAAGCTTCCCGCAACGGTATTTGTCGTTACTGAGCGCGCCGGAGGGGAAAACCTCTGGGACTGCGAATACTTAAACGCCAGGAAAAAACTCATGAACTGGGACAGCATCATGCGTATAAAAGACGAGGGGGCCACTATAGCCTCACACACCTTGACGCACCCATCGCTGACAGCACACCAGGGCGAGGCGCTGCGCGCAGAGATTTTCTCCTCCAAGACCGCACTCGAAGAAAAAATCAACCAACAAGTGGATTATTTCTGCTACCCCTACGGCGACTACAACGGCGAAGTCGTGGGCATGGTAAAAGATGCGGGCTATAAGGCCGCCTTTACGACACAGAAGGGCTGTATCTTTGAGGCCGACAACCCCTATACACTAAAAAGAATATCAGTTAAATCGACAACCGGCCCACTGGCCTTCGCCTATAAACTCCACCTGTATAACTCCGGCCCATCACGCCGCAAAAGACAACAATGAACGTATTGCTGCTATATACTGGCAAGCACTGGAGCGGCATAGGCTCACACGGGGTGGTGCTTGCACAGGGCCTGATGAGAAAAGGCATCAATGTGATATTGGGTTGCCCACAGGGAGGAAAGCTCTACGAACAGGCCAGGGCACTGGGGATTCCGGCCAGAGACGTGCGCCTGAAAAACCTGATGGACTTCCCGTCCTGGTATCGAATGCTCAGAGTGGCAAGACAGGACAATATTGACATAGTCTGCGCCAATCTCGGCAAAGAGTACTGGCCGCTGGCGGTTATCTGCCGCTTCATGGGACTAAAATCCGTAATAGTCAGACATCAGATGAACAAACTAAAAACCCTGACAAACCGCCTCATAGCGGGCGACATAGATAAAATCATCGCCGTAAGCGGCGCCGTAAAAGACACGCTGATTCGAAGCGGTATCTCAGCAGACATAGTAGAGGTCATCTATAACAGTGTCGACCTCAGCCGGTTCGACCCCACCAAGGGCTGCCGGGCCGAGACCCGCGCCGCTCTTGGATTTACCAAAGACGACCTTGTCATTGCAACCGTTGGCAGAATAACTGAGGACAAGGGCGGCCTTGACCTACTCTATGCCTTTAAAGACTCTGCGGTGAGGTATCCACAGTTTCGGTTGCTCTATGCGGGTGACGGCCCTTTTCAGGGTACGATTGAGAGATGCGCGGCAGAGCTGTCAATATCGGGACTGGTTCATTTCACCGGCTATAGAGACGATGTAGAGCGTATGTATGCCGCCGCGGACATTGTGGTAGTGCCAACCAGGGGGTTAGAGTCATTCGGCATGGTGGTAATAGAGGCGATGGCAATGGAGAGGCCCGTGATTGCATCGGACGTCGGGGGAATCCCGGAGATAATCACCCACAGGGCCAACGGCCTGCTGTTTCGGCCAACGGACAGGGCGGCCCTGAGTGCCTGCATCTCTGAGCTTGCCGGAAATCCATCGTTGGCCACAGAGTTGGGCGTAAAAGGAAGGAAGACCGTCGAGGATTGCTTCTCAGATACCGCGTTTTCGGACAGATTTGCCGATGTTTTATTTAATCTTATGAGCCATTTGCAAGATGAATAAATGTGTCCTGTTTCTCTCTTTTGTTTATAATATTATTTTATATACTTATAAAAATAATTGATTTGACTTTTACCCCCCCC
>PEAC01000189.1 GCA_002753305.1 Nitrospirae bacterium MYbin6 | reverse complement strand
AAAGGGTGGACAAGGAGGGGCAAAGGCATGAAAGGCGGTGCGATAAAACTCTTTATATTAGTTGTAGGGATAAACATATTTTTTGCCTATATAGGGGTGTATTTCCTCCCTCAGTCTCAATCGCTTCCACCGAAGACGATAAAGATAGAGAAGGGAATAGCCCAGGACGAATTAATAGCAGTAGGCGAGACGATAATATTCGGCAAGGGTCAGTGCATGGTGTGTCACCCGATGAAGCCTGAGACAGGCATGAGGGCGCCTGCAATTGCAACCATAGGGGCAGACATGGTCAAGGCAGCAAAGGAACGGAATATCCCTATAGAAAACTATCTCTTTGAGGGTTTGGTAAATCCTTCTGAATATATCCAAAAGGGATTCGAGAACATGATGCCTCCAGTGCATAAGGCTCCGACGTCTCTAACCGAGGGTGAGCTGATAGCAATAGCAGCATTTTTGCAGAGCAAGGGGTCGAATATTACAATAAACTATCCTGACTCTGTACCCATACTGCAAGATGAGATAAAGAAGGAAGCAAAAAAAGGAGGTAATGGATAATGCTGAAGATATATCCAATAATAGCGATTATTGGGCTGGTGATATCACTTAGCTCGGTATTCAAAAAGTCTCCTTTTTTTAACTTCATAGGGTTGCAGATATTTATCTATGGACTACTGAAGAGTGCGGAATACATAATGCCGGCGCTGCCAGCCCAGGTAATTCTGATGTACATGGTAATGAGTGTCTTCTCCTTTATAATCTATTTCTCAATACAGGAGGAGACATTCAAGGCATTTCTGGAGCCGATGCGGTCATTGTTTGCCGATGACAACAAAAAGTTCTTAAGGCTGATAATAGCGTTCATAGCACTGCCGCTGTTTGCGGGATACCTGACATATGT
The DNA here is from genome assembly GCA_002753305.1 of Nitrospirae bacterium MYbin6. Classification (GTDB taxonomy): domain Bacteria; phylum Nitrospirota; class Thermodesulfovibrionia; order Thermodesulfovibrionales; family Magnetobacteriaceae; genus Magnetominusculus. Next base: position 2,354 of record PEAC01000189.1, on the reverse strand, counting down.
CAAGGTGAAGCCTACATATGACCCTCCGGTCTCAGCCAGAATAGTGCATCCGGAGCCGCCTTCGCAGATGGACTTTAAGGGCAAGACCATGAACGTGCTGGGGCTTGAGAATCCATTGAGAAAGGATACGGCCAACTTCGCCAAAAACGTAGAAGATGGGAAGAAGATATACTACCAGAACTGTTTCTTCTGCCATGGTGATGACCTCGATGGCAAGGGCCATGTTGCAGATGCGTTTAATCCTGTCCCGCTGCCGTTCAGGGGTACGGATACAATTGCCCAGTTACCGGAGTCCTTTGTGTTCTGGAGGGTATCAAAGGGATGGCGCGGGCTTCCTGCGGGGTCTGGGCCGTGGAACTCTTCGATGCCTTCGTTTGAGGATTTCCTGACAGAGGAAGAAGTATGGAAGGTCATAATGTTCATCTATGAGTCCACGGGCAATAAGCCGAGGAGCTGGGAATGACGGTGTTGAGGAGGTTCTTAACTATGAGGATTCTTATAGCGTTACTGTTAGCAATGAGTTTCCCTGTATATGGGTTTAGTGCGGAGAAGGCTGCTGCAAATCCGGAGGGGAAGAAGGTCTATGACGGCTGGTGCGCCCAGTGCCATGGCTACAAGGGGGATGCCGACTCTTTTACGAAGGATGTGTCGCTGCCCCAGCCGAGGGATTTTTCATTTGGCACATTTAAGTTTCGCAGTACTCCATCGGGTGACCCGCCTACCGATGAGGACATAACAAGGATCATAAGGAAAGGCAATCCTGGCACTTCAATGCCGCCGTGGACGAGATTCACCGATGCAGAGGTCAAGGCAGTCGTAGAGCATGTGAAGTCGTTCGCTCCGGATACGTTTGCAATGGAGAGGAAACCTATTAATATTGGCAACCCGCCCAAGGCAAGCAAAGAGATAATCGAACAGGGAAAGGAGCAGTTTAAGGTAGCTAAGTGTGTTGACTGCCACGGCAAAACAGGCAGAGGAGACGGTGATAAGGGTTGGCAGGATGATTTTAAGACTGACTGGGGCTATGGAATTGCCCCTGCTAACTATACACACGGCTGGGAGCTGAGAAACGGCTCAACCCTTGAGGACATATATCGGACAATCTCTGTTGGTCTTAGTGGTACGCCGATGACTTCTTATCTCGACTCGCTTCCAGATGACAAGAGATGGGCGCTGGCACATTTCATAAAATCCCTCCAGCTCACAAGGAAACTGGGTCTTGCGCTTAAGGTTGGGAGAGTAGAGAGCCTGCCCTCAAAGCCGAACGACCCTGCATGGGAGAAGGTAGACTATTTAGACCTGCCGATGGGCGGACAGTTGATGTTTGATAAGCGCAACTTCACGCCAGTTATTACAAACGTCAGGGTCAGGGGGCTGTATACATCGAAGGAGCTGGTCATACTGCTTCAGTGGACAGATAAAAAGCCAAACGATGGCAATGACGGTAAACCTGCCGACTCTGTACGCATCCAATTCCCTGTTAAAAAACACGAGGGCTCGGAATTGCCATACTTCTTTATGGGCACAAGCAAGGCGCCTGTGAACATGTGGCAGTGGAAGGCATCGGACAAGGAAAAGGTATTTGATATGACGGCAAAAGGCCCTGATAAAGTCGAGCCAAAGGACAAAGCAGAGGCCGCAGTAATGGCATCATATGAAGACGGCCTTTACAGTGTAGTCTTTAAAAAGGAGCTTAAATCAGCGAAGGACGACCCTGTGTTTGAGATAGGCAAGTTCATACCATTTTCTGTGACAACCTGTGACGGGCGCAACGATGAGGATGGAATCACAAAGGGTGCAATCTCGGCGTGGTACTATCTGATGATGGAGCCGCCGACGCCGATGCAGGTGTATGTATTTCCGCCTGTTGTGGCACTTGGTGTGCTGATAGCCGGGATTGGGCTTCACAAGTCACTTAGGAAAAATAAGAAGGGATAAACCGCTATTAAGAAAGCGATTGTGCTATATTTTGTAATACTGATTTTGAACGGGTGTTCCGGTGATAAGGAGCGCCCTGTTCAGGCAGTAGAGCTGACAAGGAAACACGCATGTGTCGTATGTGGGATGATACTGGTAGATTTCCCCGGTGCGAAGGGCCAAATCCACTACAAAGACGGCAAGTATGACGTGTTTTGTGGGACGATGGACATGTTTACGTACTATTTCCAGCCAGATACCTCAAAGAATATCTCAGCCATATTCACAAACGACATGGGCGACGCAGACTGGAAGACTAAGTGGATAGATGCGAAGAAGGCGTACTATATATATGACACAAAGAAATCCGGCGCAATGGGAGACCCGTTTCAGCCATATCTACAGGAGGAAAGGGCAAAGAATTTTACCGGCCTCTA
>PEAC01000188.1 GCA_002753305.1 Nitrospirae bacterium MYbin6 | reverse complement strand
CAGAAGTTGCGCGGCTGGACTTTACTAAAATATTCGACAAGGTGAGCAGATGAAGTATCCTGAGTGTACGACATGCGGCAAGTGGTCGCCGATACTGAGCGCGATAGGGAATTTTACCATCTCTATTTTTAAGTTTGTAGTGGGCGGACTGACCGGCAGCAAGGGGCTTATGGCTGATGCTGTGCATTCCATAGCAGACACTATATCGTCTGTGTTTGTTCTCATAGCGCTGAAGATTTCGGGTAAACCAAAAGACGAGGGGCACCCTTACGGTCATGGCAAAGTGGAGTACATAAGCACTATCTCGGCAAGCCTGTTCATATTCCTGTGCGCAAGTTTAATCCTGCTTGACGCACTGCACAGTTTTAAGCACGGCTCGCACGCCATTCCAAGCAACGCAGCCCTGGTGGCGACAATTATATCGTTATTTTACAGTTGGCTTATGTACACATCAAACACATGCGCAGGGCAGCAGTTAAACAGCCCCGCCATGCTTGCCGACGCGGCAGAGAGTAAGGCCGACAGCCTTACAAGCGTGGCAGTGCTGCTTGGCCTGATAGGGACGAAGATGGGATTTATATATTCGGATACGATAGCGGCGCTGGTTGTGTCGATATTCGTGTTTCACATAAGTGTGGAGATGTTTATGAAGGGCGTACACGGCCTGATTGATATATCGATGGACAGAGAGACGCTTGAGGATATTAAACACATATGTCAAAGGGTAAAGGGAATCGAGGGCGTGCGGGCGATAAGGTCGCGCTGTATGGGGCAAAAATGTGCTGTTGATATCGACATAGAGGTAGCCAGTACGTATACCGTATTAGAGACCCATACGATGATAGAACAGGTAAAGGCGATAATACTAAGTAAAATCGATGGTCTGGACAGCGTATTTGTGAGGGCCTATCCGATTGAAAAATGGAGGTTTTGGAACTGATGCCGAGGTCTGATTATTTGGGAACGCTGTCGGCGTTACTTTTTATCATAGCAAACGCGTACTATCCGGCTAAGATAATAACGAGGCAGCTCATAGGGCAGACAAAGGAGACAGCGCAGTTTTTTCAAGGCTATCTGAAGGTACACATATTGTTAAACCTTCTGGGGCTGTGGGTGCTTTTTTTCCATGGACACTACGCAGACGAGAGGAATATTGTACTGCAAATGTCATTTTTAGTAACGATATGGCTTTCAGTAGTGGGCGCTATGATGTACTTTAAGTGGCCGTACCGGTATTACAGGGAGATGAAACTGGTACATTCGCAGCAGTTGATGTTTTACGTGTGGATAGCGCTGATTATCTGGGGACATTCAATAATATAATATGAAGATAGACGCTGAGGAGGGCAATGTATGGGGATTAACGTAGATACAGGGGACTTAAAGGTGTTCCTGAAGACTGTATCGATAAAAGGGAAACTGCTGTTGGATACGCTTGTAAACGGCTACAACAAGGTGTTGCAGTTGAATCCAGCAGATGCCAGAGGCATTTACATGGACGTAGGGGTTAAGCTGAGAGATAAAGGAGACTACGAAGGCGCCATAAGGAGTTTTAAAAAGGTGTTGGACATAGATTCTGTAAACGCAGAGGCGCTCTATGAAATCGGCAGGACATATCTGAAAGTAGGGCTTCCGAATGAGGCCATAGAGTCACTTGGCAGGGCGACGAATTTAGACAGAAGCTCTGCGCATTGCTTTTTTCACTTAGGTTCGGCCTATTTCATGGTGGACGACAACCCCAAGGCGCAGTGGGCACTAAACGAGGCAATAAAGATAGACCCGGGCTACGCCGAGGCCTTCTACAAGATAGGCCTGGTCTATGACAACATGTCCGACTATGACAATGCCATTGAGTCCTACAAGAAGGCGCTGTCAATTAAGCCGAGTTTCATCAAGGCATACCAGAGCATAGGGCTTGCCTATGAGGCAAAGGGACAGAGAGAAGAGGCAGTTAAGTACTTCAAGCAGGCGTTGGAGAAAGAGGAAAAGGCGGTTTAATGAAAAATACATGGGAAAAACCGATGGGCTGCCCATTGGAAGATATAAATAAATCTATAATAAAAGGGGGTCAGCGACCCCTCGCGTAAGGAGTATAAATATGCTAAGTATAGTGTTTGGTTTGATAGCAATGTGTCTTGGCCTCTGGGGTATGGTAACGTATTGGTGGTATGTGGTGGATGTGTTTCTGGCCATACTGCCGGTGGCGCTGTTGTTTGGCGGTTTTGTTGCCTTGGTTGCGGGGATAAGAAACACGGGATTGAAGGCGAAGGTCAAAAATTTTAATGGAAAAATGCCTCAGGACGAAACTGCTAGCGAAAGAGACCGATAGGAGAACGATATGGCAGAGACTAGAAACGATTATAAACAAAACGACTCAAGGGCGTCTTGGCCTCAGCAGCCCCAGGTAAGCTGCCCGAGGAGCTTTAAGCCGTGGATCTGGACGCTTGTCCTCCTGGCAACAATAACCCTGGGCTGGACACTGTTTGAGAGTTACAGAGAGGGCGGCATAGTAAAGAATTTGCTTGAGACCGACGACATCAGAAAGGTGATTAATAATAAGATGGCCGGTAAAGACGTTGCCCCCAAGTACTATAATACGGTGGCGGGCGCTGTTGCAAACACTGCGCCAAATGCAGCGCCAAATACGGCAGCCGTTGCCACACAGGACAGCTACCACAACATAATAGAGTCTGTAAGGCCGGCCCTGATAAGCATTGACGTAGTCCTGAGCGGCCCACAGCCCTTCGACCCTGGCGCCAACATAGCGGGACAGGCACAGCAGCTTGAAACCCCTAACCTGGTTGCAGGCGCGCCGGTTGTAAACTATACACGGGTAGGCTCCGGCATCATTATCGAGCCGCGCGGCTTTGTGCTGAGCAGCTTTCACGTAATCGAAGGCGCCTCGTCATTTAAAGGCACGGTCTATGGTCCCGGTGGGGCAAAGGAATATCAGATGAAGGTCGTAAACGTGGATAAGTCAACCGACCTGGCCCTTCTCAGGCTGGTAGGCGAGGGGCCGTTTCCCCATGCGGCATTAGGGGATTCAGACGCGGTTAGATCCGGTGATGTGGTCCTGGCCATGGGCAGCCCGTTCGGATTCGACCAGACAATAACCTCCGGCATTATCAGCAGCCGCAACAGGTCAATAAGCGTAAGCGGGAAGATCTACGAGGGGATGTTCCAGACGGATACCCCGATAAATAAAGGAAATAGCGGTGGGCCACTCGTTAACGCCCGCGGCGAGGTAATAGCCATAAACACGGCGATATATTCACCGACGGGGTCT
>PEAC01000187.1 GCA_002753305.1 Nitrospirae bacterium MYbin6 | reverse complement strand
GATTGCCTATCGGTGAGACCTGCAGATTCCGATATTTTTTCTTGTTTATTATGTCCACCCCGTACAGAGTGAAAAATATTTGCACATCCACATCCATAGCGGCTGCGGTTGACGCCAGAATCAGTGGCGGATATGCCATATCAAGCGTCCCTTTGCTGGCAATTACAGCCATCCTCTTCTTTTTAGCTGACATATAAAGTACCTCCGTGTTGTTTATTAGTTAACTTTTTAGTGAACATAGTAAACCATATCAATAGCGGCTGTGTCAATAAAATTATCATCGATGTGCAACAAAATATATAATACATCATATCTGTGGGGGCACATATACTGCGGCTTATGGTGCGGAATGTAAAAAACGTAAAAAAAATGCCTGATAAAATGTTACAATCTTGCTATGCGGCTGACGGTTTGCGACTATCCATGGACACATTTTGAGGTAAACAATCCTAACGGTGATGTTACGATGTGCTGCGACAGCCCCGTAGTGCTTGGAAATGTCAACAGTCAGACCATAGAGGAGATATGGAACGGCGAGGGCTACCGCAGCATTAGAAAGGCGATGCTCATGCGCGGGGCACAGGACTTGTGTTACCCGAACTGTGCCGTCCTGAAAGGGGCAAAATCCTACCAGAGGCTTAACTGGTACAAGAAACTGGAACCGGAGCTGGAGCTGTGTAAAAATGCGTTCCTAAACGACGAGGAGATAAAGGCGGGCAGCCTTGTCCTTAAATCTCTGCCACGCTGGGTGCGCTTTGCCTATAGCTACGTGTGTAATCTGAACTGTTACCACTGCTATCAAAAAGACATCCGGGCGCAGAACAATGCGCTGCCAGAGAAGTTTTTTGCTGAAATTGATACCATATTAAAATATCTTCAGGTGATATTTTATTTTGGCGGGGAGCCATTTATGTATGAACCAGCAAAGCGGCTGATGGCAAGCTGGTCTGAAAACAAGCACTGCCGGCATTTCTTCATCTCCAATGCGACACTGCTGACAGATGAAATCTTTACGATGCTCAACAGGATAAACATCGGCTTATTCGGTGTATCGCTGGATGCTGCACGTGAGAGTACGTATAAATTGTTGAGGGGGAATTTCTGGGGCCGTGTAGTGAAAAATTTACAAAAAATACAAGGACTTAAGGCAAAGCAGGGGTTTCCATTTTTTATAGCGATGACGCTGAACTCCCAAAACATAGGAGAAATAGAGGAGTTCACTGACCTTGCGCTGTCTCTGGAGGCGGCGCCCGAAATTGCGCTTGTATCGAATCCTGCGTCGGGCTTTAGAGAATCGCTTACATTCCAAAAGAAATATCTCCATTTCAGCGGGGCTGCCCTAAGAGAGGCCTATAGGCAAATTGAAAATTCCCTCGTGAAAATCAGGAACAAGGGTGGAATGCCAGACTCGGAGATAATCTATGCCCACCAGACAACGTTACTGAAGGCACACGAAAAATTCCAAAACAACCTGCCGCTATTCATAGTCTATCGCAATGCCATCGAACCGCTGATTAATAGAAGCGGCATGATTAAGACAATAGCCAGAAAGATAAGAAGCCTGTTAGGGTAGTCTTGAGTTCCTTGTCAATAGTTTCCCTGTACTATGGTAAAATAGTGAAATATCATAAGTGAGGGCAGTTGTATAATAAGCCATGATTTCTGGTTGGAATACAATATTCTGTCTTCATAATTTTTTCACAATTGAATTATATAATGAAGACAGGTAATTAAGCAGAAAAAAAAGGGAGGTAGTACTATGAAGAAGCTGGGACTTTTCGTTGTGGTGTCGATGGTAATTTTATTAGTGTTAGTTGATGCTAATGCCTTTATGGGTGGAGGGAATGGCGGAGGCATGGGAAACAACGGTATGGGTGGTAATGGTACTGGCGGTTACGGTACTGGCGGTTACGGTATGGGTGGTTATGGTATGGGCGGGTACGGAACTGGCGGTTACGGCATGGGAAACAACGGTATGGGTGGTAATGGTACTGGCGGTTATGGTATGGGCGGTTATGGTATGGGCGGTAATGGTACTGGCGGCTACGGCATGGGAAATAACGGTATGGGCGGTTACGGTATGGGTAATATAGTTTGGTAATCTCTTAAGAATTTATTTTGGAAGTAAACATTAATGATTGGTGAAAGTGGATATTTATAACTTGCAATTGTCGATAATAAAAAGGCAATTGCAAGTTAAGACAAAAAATTATGCAACGACAAGCAAACTCTGCTGAGTGCTCAGCACAAATAAGATCAATCATATGCTATAATTAGGTATGCCAAGGAAAATCAGGGAGCTTGTCCGTGATTTAACAAATGCTGGTTTTTATGAAATCTCAGGAGCTGGTAAAGGCTCGCACCGTAAATTCTCACATGCCGAATACTCGGGTGCTGTAACGCTGACCGGGAAATCTGGCGATGACGTAAAGCCATATCAGGAAAAGCAAGTAAAGCAGGCGATAGAGGTGTTGAAGAAATGAAAAAATCTGACCGTTACCACAAATGGGTTGAATGGAGTGAAGAAGACCATGTCTATATAGGGAAGTGTCCTGATCTGATTACTGGTATCCACGGTGGCGACCCCGTAGCGCTGTACAGTGAATTATGCGAAACCGTTGAAGAGGTTATCAATCATTTCGAGATGGAAGGACGTGTACTTCCCGCTCCACGCATCCGCCCCATGCAGGAAGTTGTGTGAGTTTGCGTTAATTAAGAGGAGAGTGACCTGCCGTTTTCAGCATGATTTGAAAATCCCTTATTTCTTGGAAACTTTTGGCGATTGCCGGTACTGCTTGTGCTATGTTATAATCCCTGTGTAGAGATTATGATTGTGTTGTCTCTGTGTTTTCGTGTATAATCAGTTTGCTGTGTCATATATCACATAAAGTAAACGAGGAGGTCTTATGCAGAGGAAGGTTTTAGCACTTGTGCTGGCGGGTGGTGAGGGTAGAAGGCTTTTTCCTCTTACCGCTATGCGCTCCAAACCGTCTGTACCGTTCGGGGGAAGGTACAGAATTGTTGACTTTGTCCTTAGTAATATCATCAACTCAGGAATCTATTCAATCTACCTACTTGTTCAGTACAAATCTCAATCCCTTATATCACACATTCAGGAAAACTGGAGCCAGACCTCCGTATCCCGCGAGCAGTTCATCACTATTGTCCCGCCTCAGATGCGTAAGGGACTGGAGTGGTTTCAGGGTACCGCAGACGCCGTACTCCAAAACGTTAACCTTATACAGCAGCATTCACCAACGCATGTGGTAATCTTCGGCTCTGACCACATCTATC
>PEAC01000186.1 GCA_002753305.1 Nitrospirae bacterium MYbin6 | reverse complement strand
CTTGGTTGGTACCGCGCAAATCTATCGCACGTTCGCCGCATCATCAACCAGAATAACGTGTCGACGGCGGATATCATTGACCCATCGACCAGTACCGATTTCGTCTATACACCTAAGACAAGTAAAAATGCTTCGTCATGTATGCGCAAATCGTTCACGCAAACCGTGACCACGGACTATGACCTTGCCGTTGTGGCAATTAATGCATTCTATACTAAATATCCTACATACTTTGGCACTAAATCCGGAGGTGTGACGGCAGGAACAACGGCAAACGGCACCTTCTATATCCAGTATTTTGCGAATGGTACTGGTATTGTAGCCTGGACGGATGGGTATCTGTATTGGAGCAATGGTAGTATATGGTACTCTCCAGAGCCAGAGAAAACCTGGAAAGTAGCGGGGTAGAGAAGGCAACCGCTAAGCTTAATGAGTTCAACACGCCTCGTGGATTTGGACAAAATCCGGCGCTGTAACTGCGGCGGCGTCTTTAATCCCGGCGGCGTTGAGAAATTTAAGTACCGGCATGGTTTTAAATACGAAATAGTTACCAGGGAGGACGCTACCGGGCAATTGTTCTGAGGGCCTCGGTTGCGCCCTTATGTCCGGGGGCCAGGGCCAGGGTCTCTCTCAGTGCCCCGGCGGCCTCGGCTGGCATTCTCAGCGCTATGAGTATTTGGGCTTTTTTATAAAATACATCAGGGTCTTTCGGCCTGATAAGGCTTAGTTTTGTGATGTAATCAAGGGCCTCGGCGTATTTCCCTTCTGCCATCAGAGATGAGGCCAGGCGATTATAAAATTCTGCCCTGTCGCCCTTATGCCACAGATTTGCGGATGTGAGCAGGTATCTCTCTGCCTCCCGGGGTTTACCCATTCTCAGGAGAACAGACCCCATGTTGAAGTTTAATTCGTCGTTATACGCAAATATCTGAAGTCCCTTGTCAAACTGAGCCATCGCCTCATCCAGCTTGCCGCTTTCCATCAGATAAACACCGTAGTTGTTATGCGCCATGTAGTTTTGCCGTGTTACGTCGATGGCATGTTTATAAAGCGTCCCCGAGTCCCTCCAATATCCGATTTGTATCCATGTAAAGACGCTCAAAACGGTGGTAATTAATAATGTGGCCGCTAAATACACGGTGAGTTTATTTAAGACATCCCGCATCCCCCATGCGATTATGATAAAAATCCCGACAAACGGGACATAGGTAAATCGGTCGGCCATCGGGGATATATTAACCAGAAAGACCTGTATAACTGGCACCAGTGTGCCTAAATACCAGAACCAACCCACAAACAAATACGGGTATTTATTTCGTACTGTTACGGCGGCCACGGTTATGGATACTAAAAACGCAGCCGATAGGGCTGTCTCCCACCAAGGCCATCCCCAGATGAATGGATAAAGCACGGTAAGGCGCGTGGGGCTTACCATATTAATCAAATAACCGGTGTAGGAGTTTATCGCCCTGCTTAACCATGGCCATACAGACAGGCTTTCAGCGGGAATTACCTTCCCAAGCCTCCACCGTGGCAGCGTTGTCATTAAAAGGGAAAGGGCCGTAAGGAATATAAGCGGGATTTTCTCTAACACCAGGCCGACATATCTTCCCGGCCTGTATCGCCCTAACGGCCAGTAGTCCAGCAGCAGCAGTAAAAACGGCAGCGTAACGAGCATCGGCTTGGACATAAGACCAAGGACATAGGCCAGAAGTACGAGCAAATATCTCCATAGCGCGGGAAAGCGCGCGTAGCAGACATAAAAAATAATGGCTAAAAACCAGAATAATGTCGAGAGGACATTTTTCCTCTCGGCGGCCCACGCCACGGAATCCACACTCATCGGATGAAGGGCAAATAACGCCGCCACAAAGGCGCTCTCCCATACCTTGCCGGCCATAAGCCTCAGGCATAAAAACAGCAGCACAGTATTGGCCATATGAATGAACAAGTTCATCAGATGGTGCCCCTTCGGGTTAAGGCCAAAAAGATCTATGTCCGCCATATGGGAAATCCACGTAATCGGATGCCAATAGGAAAAATATGAGGTTGTAAGCGCCCACCTGATATTGTCTATGTTAAGGCCAGAGTGGATTTGAGTGTTATTGACGATATAGTCGTAGTCGTCATAGGTGACGAAGGCATTATGCCTTAACGGCAAATAACAAAGGAAAGATGCCGTTATAAGTATAATTGCAATTAAATATATTAAGCGTCGCTCTCTGTCCATAATTTTCGATGCCATAATTATAACAGATTGCCTTGTTTTGGACAACGGAACTGTATAGAGGGCAGTTGCCGGAGGGTTTACAGCCCTCCGGGGGTGCGCCTTTTACGCCTCTGCCTAAACTTCTGCCTGACAATGAAACCGTTACTTTCCAGCGTTGTCTAGCTTAGATATAAGTTCCATAAAAAACAAGTGCATACCGTACGGGGTGTCATTCATAGGTTGTTGTTTTTCCACCATAGACGATGTCAAAAGCAAGTCGGTCGAGTCTGCCATAAAAGTAAGCATTGCCTTGATTTTGTCTATTTCGTCGTTTCCAAGTATGGTTTTTTGCATATCCCCTCCATTTGACATTATTTAGTATACAATGTTAGTATGGTTAGCATTGTATACTATGTGTATATAGTATGTCAAGTGTATAATGTATATAAAGAGTATAAATAATTGGGAGGTGTTGCCATGACACAGGAAGAGCCGGCAAAAGACGAAAAGGTGGTTTTTTTTACGACCCGTCTACAATTGGACAAGATAGAGAATTTCAGGTTTGACAACAGAATCGGCTCAAGGGCTGAGGCTATAAGAAACCTGATAGACATAGGCATAGAAGCCATACGTGAAAAAAAAAAGGCTTCCCGACCATATGAACCCATGCTGATAGCGGCGGAGAAGCAGAAAAAGTATGATCCTAACTTAAAACCGCCACGCAAGAAAAAATAACTAAAGGAGACCGATTATGTTGTTTAACGGAAGGGTATGGAAGTTTGGAAGAGACATAGATACAGACGCAATTATTCCCGCACGCTACCTCAACACGTCAGTGCCGGAGGAACTGGCAAAACACGTCATGGAGGATGCGGACAAGGACTTCCCCATGAAGGTTAAGTCCGGCGACATTATCGTAGCCGCTGAGAACTTCGGCTGCGGCTCATCAAGGGAACACGCGCCAATAGCGATAAAGGCTGCCGGGATTTCCGCTGTGGTGGCTAAGAGTTTCGCGAGGATATTCTACAGGAACGCCTTTAATATCGGGCTGCCGATCTTTGAGTCCACCGGTGCGGCAGAAGGAATCAAAG
>PEAC01000185.1 GCA_002753305.1 Nitrospirae bacterium MYbin6 | reverse complement strand
CGGTAAAGAAAAATCAGTTGATTGCGAAAATCGACGACAGGGACGTAAACAAGGATATAGCGGAACTGCGCATATCCCTCAGCAAGGCCATGAGCAATCTCAACAAGACTATCGTAACACATCCTCAGAAAATACGGGAGGCAGAGCAGGACCTTATCTCAAAAAAGGCCAAACTCAAAATCACCGCCCTCGAGCTGCAAAGAAAAGAGACCCTGCTGCAAAAGGGCTACCTCGCCCAGAACGACTTCGACAAGGCAGCAGCCGATTATGCTCAGGCAGAGGCCGATGTCAATAAAAACGAAGAGACGGTAAGCCGCCTGAGAAACGAACTCCTTAACGACAGAAAGATGCAGGAGGCAGATATTGCAGTAATCAAATCGAGTATAGAGAAAAACCAGATAAAGCTCTCCTATACGAACATTGTATCGCCTATAGACGGCGTCGTGTCTGAGATTCAGGGACAGGCCGGCGAAACAGTGGTAACAGGCCTTCAGGTGGCCAACCTGGTTACTGTAATGATTCCCGACAAACTAGAGATGTGGGTATATGTGGACGAAAGCGACATAGGCGGTATCAAAAAGGACCTTGACTGCCTCTATACGGTGGACACATATCCTGATAAGGTCTACAAGAGTGTCATAAACAGAATTGACCCTCAACCGTTTGTCAAGGACAACATAGTGTACTACAAGGCAATAGTAAATATCTCACCAGAAGATGCAAAGACCGTCAGGCCAGAGATGACCACACACGTTCGTATTATAACGCAGAAGAAGAGCCGTGTTCTTACCGTCCCAAATGCCGCCGTAAAATATGAAAACGGCAAACACATGGCCTATAAGATACTCACAGGTGGTAAAGTAGAAAAAACGGCTGTAACAATAGGCATCAAAGGCGAGGACAAGACAGAGATAACAGAAGGCCTTGCCGATGGAGACGAGGTGGCAGTTAAACTCGTTATAAATATTCACCCCCCTGCCGGAAAAACCGGAGACCAAGGAGGGAAGCACAAATAACAGAACTGCTTGAGTTACGGGCAATACACAAGACATTTATCGCAGGTGATGTGACAGTTGAGGCCCTCAGGGGTGTAAGCCTTACGGTAAACAAAGGCGATTTCACGGCCATCATGGGCACATCCGGCTCAGGCAAGACAACCCTGATGAACATCATAGGATGTCTCGACACTCCCACCTCCGGCACATATATCCTAAACGGCAGGGCAATCTCCGCCATGACCGACGATGAACTCTCCGTCATAAGAAACGAGACAATCGGCTTTGTATTTCAGAATTTCTTTCTCCTTCACTATGCTACAGTTATAGAAAATATACTCCTGCCGACCCTGTACATGGATTTCCCGTCTCACGCCATGAAGGAAAAGGCGATGGAGTTACTTGCTACAGTGGGGCTTGAGGACAGGGCATACTTCAAACCACGCCAGCTCTCAGGCGGGCAGCAGCAGCGCGCCGCCATTGCCCGCGCCCTGATAAACAACCCCGCCCTGATAATCTGCGACGAACCCACCGGCGCCCTCGATACCAGAACGGCCTCTGAAATTATGAAAATCTTCACCGAACTCAACAACAGGGGGACGACCATAATACTCGTCACCCATGATTCAAACATTGCAGCATATGCACATACCACAGTTCACATAAAAGACGGCTTAATAGACGATGCCTTCAACAGGACGCCGCGCCAATGACCAGGTTTGCTAATAATATAAAAAGCGCCGCATACGCCGTGCTGTCGTTTAAGCTCAGGACATTTTTCTGTCTCTTTAGCGTATCGCTGGGGATAGCCTCAATAACGGTCATAGTGGCCTCTGTGGAGGGGGCATATAAGAAGGCGTATGACTTTGTAGAGAAGTTCGGCCCTGAGACGATACTTATCTTCGGTGGGTCTGCCGAGCAGCGGGCAAGCGGTGAAAAAATGAAGGCGCTGACACTCAGTGACATAAAGGCCATCGAGGAGGCGTTCCCAACGGCAATCCTCGTCGTTCCGATGATCATGAAATGGGACAGCGGCGTATCATACAAAAATGTAAAGCATAAGACCCTTGTCTTAGGCTCTACTGAGAACTACAGCAGGAGTTGGTCATGGCCCATTGCGGAAGGCTCTGACTTATCACACGAGGACATAGTTTTTGGAAAAAACACGTGCCTGATTGGGCTGCAGGTTGCCGAGACACTCTTTAAGGGCACATCTCCAATAGGAAAGACCATCCTGATAAACACAAGAATTCCTTGTAAAGTAACAGGCGTACTTTCCGACAGGAGCGCTTCGCAGATGGGCATAAATCTCAACGACAGAATAATCATACCCATAGGCGTGATGATGAAAAAAATGTTGAGTGATACCAAATACATAAGCGCGATAAAGATAAAATACCAGCAGGGACACGCCCTCCAGCACTGGATTGCACAGATGAGGCTGTTTCTCAGAGACAGGCACCAGCTCAAAGAAGGCCAGAGCGACGACTTCACCATTGTAAGCCCGGAGGAGATAATAAAGTTCCTTGCCGCACTAACCGGTTCGCTTGTGGTATCGCTTGGAATCTCAGGGATAGTGTCGCTTGTGGTATCGGGCTTTGTGCTGGCAAATCTGTTTTTACTGTCTGTAAAGGAGCGAACCAGGGAGATAGGGATAAGGCGGGCAGTGGGCGCTAAAAAAAGGGATATTTTTAACCAGTTCATAATAGAATCCACATTGATAACATCAGCAGGCGGGGTGCTGGGGTTTATGTTAGGGTACGGGGCATCTAAGCTGCTTGCGCATATTGCCGACTTCCCAATGCACTTTTCATGGAAGGCATTTGCCATAGGATTTACGCTTGCCGTAGCAACGGGGCTGGTGTTTGGAGTTCAGCCGGCAAGAAGCGCCGCAAACTTAAATCCAATAGAGGCAATAAAGTGACGACAAAGTATTTACCGAAGAACATCTATCTGAACTTAATGATTGCTGTAAAGTCCCTGGGCAGCTTTAAGCTCAGGACTTTCCTTGCCATAACAGGGGTTGTGCTGGGTACTCTGTCGTTAATCACTGTGGCAAACACATCGCGTTCAATGGAGCTGAAGACGATAAAAGACCTTGAGACCTTTGGGAAGAATCTCCTTACTGTAAAAAGAAGTCTGATGCGTGGTCACGGCAGCCCGTCAGACCTTGCCGAGAGTACGAGGCTGACAATGGATGACGCAAGGGCGATAAAGGAGTCCTTACCGGCAGCAAAAATCGTGGCGCCTGTGGCAACTAAGACATTCCCTGTAAGGTACAGGAATACAACACTAACCGGCACGACTATGATGGGCATACCGATGGAATTTTTTCAGTTAAAGAAAATCCC
>PEAC01000184.1 GCA_002753305.1 Nitrospirae bacterium MYbin6 | reverse complement strand
GATATCAGGAGCAGAAAGAAAAGACACCGGATGTCCAGGACAATGTCATAGCTGCCTGGTGGCCCAAGAAAAAGATGGTTAAAATACTTCAGCATCAGTACATATCGGCTAATCCATTTAAGAGCGGAAAAAAGCAAAATCTGGATTTTGCCGCTGACGATAACTCATACAATTCCGTTCATAAGAAGTATCAGCGTGTGTTTCGACAATATGTAGAGAAATTCGGGTACTACGATATGTTTTTTATAGAACCCGACACAGGCTACATAGTATATACCACAATGAAAGAGCTCGATTTTGCGACAAGCCTGATAAGCGGCCCATATAGCGATTCGAACCTGGCCAAGGCCTTTGACGCAATTGTGAAGTCAAAAGAAAGGGACTTCGTGAAAATCGAAGATTTTGAGCCTTATGCCCCATCAAACGGCGCTCCGGCTGCCATCATAGCATCACCTGTTTATGACGGCGATAAAAAAATCGGTGTACTGGCCTTTCAACTGCCGATAGACAGGATAAACAATATAATGACCCGCAACAGGCAGTGGCAGCAAACCGGCTCCGGCAAGACTGGCGAGTGTTACATTGTTGGGGATGGTGACTCACACATGAAGACAGACTCGAGATTTTTAGTAGAATCGCCCGATAGTTTTTATAAAGCCATTGAACATACTTCTCTGGACAAGAAAGTAATCGAGAAAGTAAAAAAGCATAATACCACTATCGAGCTTGTTAATGTAAACAGTAAATATATAAAAGATGCAATAGCCAGTAAGTCCAAATCCATCGGTTTTTCTATTAATTATTTGAACTCTCCCGTCCTTGTGGCCACGGCGCCGCTTGACATCGCTGGGCTTAAGTGGCAAATAGTGGCTGAAGAGGGGGAGGACGAGGCCCTTTCCACTGTCACAAGCCTGTTTTATACCATGTTGGTTTTAGGGATACTTACCGCGATTGCCATTATTGCCGTCGGGTGGTTTTTCAGCCGCTCCATCAGTGTGCCGCTAAACAGGAGCATAACCAACATATCGACATCGACAAACGAGATATCGGCTACCGTAGAGCAGCACGAACGCACGGCGGCCCAGCAGTCTACGGCCGTCAACGAGACCACAACGACGATGGATGAACTCTCGGCCTCGTTTAAGCAATCCGCCGAGCAGGCCAAAAACGCCGCCGAAGGGGCCGAACACGTCATGATAATGGCCAACGAAGGGGCCGCTAATCTAAACGAGATGCTTGAAGGTATGACGGCGCTGAAAGAACGCGTAGAGGCTACGGCCTCCATGATCTTGCAACTCAGTGAGAAGACTACCCGCATAGAAAATATCGCCAACGTAGTCTCTGACTTCGCCGGTGAAACTAAGATGCTTGCCATGAACGCCGCCGTTGAGGCCGTACGGGCAGGGGAACACGGCAAGGGCTTTTCGGTCGTTGCCATGGAGATACGCAAACTTGCCGAGCAAAGCAAGAAATCAGCCGAGGAGATAAACTCCGTCGTTACGGAGATACAGAAGGCTACAAACTCAACCGTCATGGTAACCGAGGAAAGCACCAAGACCGTGGACAGGGAGATGGAACTGGCCGACGTTGCCGCCGAGACATTCGGTAAACTTTCCAACGTTATTAAAAGCTCCGCCGAGAATATTCAGCAGATCTTCCTGAATATCCAGCAGCAGTCCGCCGCTATCGCCCAGGTTGTAGAGGCGATGAACTCCATAAACAGGAGCGTTAAGGAGACCTCAGCAGGTATAACGCAGACAAAGCAGGGCATAGAGAAACTCGACGAAGTAGCCAAAGACCTTAAGTTGATGGTGTAACGGCCTATGATAGAAGATAAGGAACTCAGAGAGATATTTAACGCCGAGACGCAGGAGCATATTCAGAACATCGAAGAGGGGCTGCTGCTGTTAGAAAAGGGTACTGTGGACAAAGGGGTGATGGAGGGGCTGTTTCGCGAGGCCCACAGCCTTAAGGGTTCGGCACGGCAGCTTGGCGTCAATAAGATAGAGATCCTCGGCCATACGCTTGAGGATATGTTAAGCGCGGCAAAGCGCGGCGCGAAAGAGCTGACCCCCGCCACGGTAAACAGCATCTACCGGTGTCTTGACGTAATAAAGGATCTCCTTGAGGAGGCGGTGACGGGGAAGGCATCATCGGTTAATATCTCACAAATAATTGCCGAACTCAAAGGCGAAAAACCTGCTGAGCCACATACGGTTCAGGAAGCCGAAAGGCCTAAGCAAGACACACCGCCTCCGCCAATTCAGGGGTTAGCAACCCCCAGCGTAAAGGAAATCCCCAAGGCCATACCCGTGGAAGCAGCCCCCGTGCCGACTGATAAACCGCAGCAACCCGATAGCCAGCCAGAAGCTGATAGGGCGGTTTCCCAGGAACAGGAATATCCATCGATGATGCAGGAAGGCAAACGCTTCACCATCGACACAATCCGCGTGGATTCCCATAAGCTTGATGCCCTGATGCTCCACATAGGGGAACTCCTGGTGATGAAAAACCGGATAGACCAGCGCCTCAGCGACATAGAAGACGCTGTACACCTGTGGAATACCAAATTGTTAAAAGATATGTCTGGTTATAGTAAATACCAGCCACCTGAATACAATAAAAACATTGAGATGTTCAGCAGTTATCTAAGCAATCTTAAAGGCTCACTTTATGAAGACAACGCAAGGCTGACCTTTATATCAAAGGAGATTGAAGAACGCGCGCATACGCTGATGCTCCTGCCCCTGTTAAATGTCTTTAGCCCGTTTAAGCGTATGGTGAGGGACCTGGCCAATCAAAAATCGAAAGAGATAGACTTTATTATTGAGGGCGGTGAGACAAAGGCAGAGAAACGCATCCTTGAGGAAATGAAAGACCCCCTGATGCACATAATAAGAAACTCCGTAGACCACGGCATTGAAATGCCTGAGGAAAGGCTTGTAAAAGGGAAAAATAAGACCGGCACAATCGCCGCGAAGGCATATAAAAAGGCCTCAAACATAGTAATAGAGATATCGGACGATGGCCGTGGGCTTAGTATAGAGAAGATAAAGGATACCGTAATAAAAAACAAGCTGGCCTCGGTAGAGACCCTCAACGGTATGCCGCTAGCGGAGCTGTATAATTTCATCTTTGTCCCAGGCTTTACCACAAGCGCCATAATAACGGATATCTCAGGGCGTGGCGTCGGCATGGACGTAGTGAAAACGGCGCTTCAGCGCCTGAAGGGCACTATCAAGGTTGACTCGATTCCTACCCAGGGATGTAAGATAACCATAACCCTGCCGATTACGATTTCAACTACGCGGGTCGTTATCGAGTCTTCAGCCAGCAAGACAGAGTATGGCCTTTCCTGGGACTCTACAGT
>PEAC01000183.1 GCA_002753305.1 Nitrospirae bacterium MYbin6 | reverse complement strand
GTAGTGGAAAAGGCAGGGGGGACTCTTTCAGTCTCAAGCGCCGCGGGCAAGGGTACGTGCTTTACCATACGCATACCCCAATCGATGGCAATTGTCCCGGTCTTAATAGTTCGCTCAATGCAGGAGCGTTTTGCGATTCCACAGGCAAACGTGGTTGAGCTGCTTTCGCTTTATGGCGGCGACGTAAGGGAAAACGTGCAGATGAAGATGCACACTCCGATGGTCAGATGCAGGGGGGGGCTGCTGCCTCTGCTGCGGCTAAGGCAGGCGCTGAACCAATGCCAGGATGAGGAACCCCGGGATTTGCCGCAGGACCAGTGCCATGTGGTGTTGTTGCGCTCCGATGAGGGTGACTTTGGCCTTGAGGTTGATGGGGCCGAGGAGATCGCCAATCTGGTCGTAAAGCCGTTGATTCGTATATTTTCCCATATAACCATTCTATCGGGCAGTGCCGTTATGCCTGACGGGACGGTGTCATTTTTACTGAATATCACAGAGCTTAGAAAGGCCCTGCACCCACAGGCCTAACCATAACTTAACAAAGGGAGGACTATAATATGCCGCAACAAGCAATCTTAATCGTAGATGACAGCGCACTGGCGCGGATGATGGTAAAGAATGTCATATCTCAGGAGTTTCCGCACTGGCAGATAGTGGAGGCAGGAAACGCCGAGGACGGCCTCAATAAGCTGAAAACGCACCCAATATCCGTGGCCCTTATAGATTTCAACATGCCCGGGATGAACGGCATAGACCTGGCCGCAAAGTTATTGGAATCAAACCCAGGGATAAGCGTCCACTTAGTAACGGCCAACATTCAGGAGACGATGCGCCAGCGGGCCGAGGCAATGGGCATAGGCTTTATTAAAAAACCCGTATCCAAAGACGACATCACAAGGGTAATGGGCGCCATTGGCGGAGGCAAATAGTTTATGGAACTAAACGAACTGGAACAGGACGCGCTTAAGGAGTTTTTCAACATGGGGCTGGGGATGGCTGCCGATTCGTTGAGTAAGATGGTGAAAAAGGAGATCCTGCTGTCGCTGCCGCAGCTTGCGGTAGTGAGCCACCGCGAAGCGGTTGACCTGGTAAACCACAAAGACGAAGGAAAGCTCGTCGCCGTGAGGCAGACCTTCCTTGGAGAGCTTTGCGGGACGGCATTGTTAATATTTCCCGGTGGAAAATCCCTTGAGCTTGTAAGGACGCTGCTTGGGGACGACGTGCCGCTTGAGACCCTGACCGAGCTTGAGCAAGAGACCCTGCTTGACGTAGGGAATGTTATCTTAAATGCCTTTCTCACCAGTTTTACACAGATGATGAGCATTGAATTTGAGTTTGAGGCGGCGGAGTTTCTGAAGGCCGATTGCGAGGCCCTGCTTGACATATCCTCTCACAGGCTGACGTGTTCGCAAAACACTACAGGGAACTGCGAGCAGGCTTTTTTCCTTATGATGGACTTTAAAACGGCAGAGGATGAACTACGGCATAATTCCCTTAGGGGATACGTAGTGCTGCTATTTTCTAAAGAGGCTATGGAGACCTTAAAACAGGAAATCGGACGCATCATAGCGGGGCTTTAGGACTCAACGGATTTATCTATGGCCGAATTAGAATCTGATTTTTTACTCACAGTTCTTGATAAGAGCCAGGATGGACTCATCATTCTGGAGGCGGAAACATGCGTCGTGTTCTGGAACCGCTGGCTGGAAAAGACCTCCCGGCTCTCAAAAGAACTGGTAATGGGAAAGCGCCTGGCGGAGATATTCCCTGAGTTGGCCGGCACAAGGGTTATGGATGGGATTGGCAACGCCCTGGCGCGCGGGCTGCCTGCCATGCTATCCCACAGGTTAACAGACAGGCCGTTCCCGCTGTTTCAGCACGCGCATGACCCGGTCTTAAGCGAACGGATGTGCCAGGTTGTCCATATCAGCGGTATACGCCAAAAAGATAAAGGCTATATGTGCGTAATCCGCATTCAGGACATA
Source organism: Nitrospirae bacterium MYbin6 (assembly GCA_002753305.1). GTDB lineage: Bacteria > Nitrospirota > Thermodesulfovibrionia > Thermodesulfovibrionales > Magnetobacteriaceae > Magnetominusculus. The sequence continues at coordinate 1,441 of PEAC01000183.1, read as the reverse complement.
ACCACAGTGGTCTCAAGGGAACAGCTCCTGCGTTACCAGACGCAGCAGTTGGAGGCGGCCAAGGAGGCGGCCCTCAGCGCCAACAAGGCCAAGGGGGATTTTCTGGCCAACATGAGCCACGAGATACGCACCCCGATGAATGCCATTATCGGGATGTCCTATCTGCTTCTTAAGACCACGCTGGAGGAAAAACAACGGGACTATCTTACAAAGATACAGACATCGGCGCACTCATTATTAGGGATAATAAACGACATACTGGATTTCTCGAAAATAGAGGCGGGAAGGCTTGAGCTAGAGCATATCCCGTTTCACATGGACGAAGTGCTGCATAACGTGTCAAGTCTGATCTCATTTAAGGCAGAGGAGAAGGGGCTGGAGTTATGTTTTTCAGTAGCCAAAAACGTTCCGTTGGCCCTGAAAGGAGACCCGCTGCGCCTGGGGCAGATATTGACCAATCTCGCAAACAATGCCGTTAAATTCACATCTAAGGGCGAGGTGATTATACTTATTGAGGCCGATGAGGTATGTGATGAGAGTGTCAGTCTCCATTTTTCGATAAAGGACTCCGGGATCGGGCTGGCCACTGAGCAAATCGAAAATCTGTTTCAACCGTTTACCCAGGCGGATACGTCGACAACGCGCAAGTACGGAGGTACCGGGCTTGGCCTGACCATATGCAAACGCCTGGTTGAGATGATGGATGGCAGGATATGGGTGGAAAGTGAACCTGGCGTTGGCTCGACGTTTCATTTCACCGCCCACCTGGCAAGACAAAACGCGCAGAGGAGGCGCTTCCACCTGCCCGCGGATAAATATGTGGGACTAAGAGTCCTCCTGGCCGATGACAACCCCGCCTCGCGTGAAATCTTAAAGGACACACTGGAGTCGTTCTCTTTTAAGGTGACACCGGTTGCCTCTGGAAAGGAGGCCCTGGCCGAGCTGAAACGTTCGGAGGACAATCCATATGACATGGTCTTTGTAGACTGGAAGATGCCCGAGATGGATGGCATAGAGACTATTGAGGAAATCAACAGGCTCATGCCCAAGAGCAAGATTCCAAAGATCATCATGGTTACCGCCTACGGCAGAGAGGAGGTGCTTCATGCCGCCAAAGGCGTACCTATGGACTCGTTTTTGATAAAGCCCGTAAGCCTCTCGATAATGTTCGACACCATACTGTCTGTAATCGGCGAGGACGACGCCAGGTCAAGATTTGTCGCACCATTTACGGATTTGGAAATCGAAGGGCTGGATAAGCTGCAAGGTGCGCGCGTCCTCCTTGTAGAGGACAACGACATAAATCGCCAGGTGGCAAAGGAGCTTTTGGAGTCAAAAGGTTTCAACGTTGACAGCGCAGTAAACGGCTTCGAGGCGGTGGCCGCCGTGATGAAATACAGTTATGACGCCGTCTTGATGGACATTCAAATGCCTGAGATGG
>PEAC01000021.1 GCA_002753305.1 Nitrospirae bacterium MYbin6 | reverse complement strand
GGGCTTGGGACGTACACCCGCCCCTTTGGGGCCTGGGCTATGAAAAATATAAGGACTTGCTGTAACTTAAAAAAGGCAATTTTTTGTCTTGACAATTGGGTCCACTATACCGTTCATAGATATACCTTAAATATTTATAAGGCTCCAGCTTGTTTGCCTTGGCCGTTTCTATCAGGCTGTACAGTGCAGCACTGGCATCTGCCCCGCGGGGATGACCAGAGAATAACCGTAAGCGTCAAGAAACCCCCATCTTTACAAGGGTAGTATCAGATGTCATAATGAGCCGAAACAAGGAGGTTCAAGATGACGAACAAAGGGAAGAAGACAACAAGGGCAAAGGCGTCCAGTTACTGAACTAGTAAAACTAGGGACAGCGACCATATTCATTACCCCGAAATCCGATATAGAAAAGTAAAACAAGGTGAAACCCCTCCTGATTTAAGTGTTTCGGATGATATGCCTTAGCTGAAAGGTGAAACATGAGGAGCATCTTTCGACAGGCTCAGGATGATTCGATTGTACAACCACCATAATTTCAACTACCATATATTTAAGCATCCTGAGCTTGTCGAAGGATTTCCGATTTATTGGTAAAAGGCGCATATCTCTATATCGGATTTCGGGTTGCGAATAAGTTTCAGCGCTGTTATTGAATAAATCATCGTGAATCTGTTAACTTAATAACCGTGAATTTAGTGATGGAAGCATTGATAAAAGGCATAATGGCGAGGCTGCTATGGGATACCGGTGCGGTGAAGGTCTCGGTGGAGAGGCCATTTCAGTTAGCGTCGGGCAATTACAGCCCGTTATATATAAACTGCCGTGCGCTGATATCGAATGTGGCGGCGATGGATATAATCACAGCCTTCAGCCACTACATATGTGAGGCGAAGGGTTTAGAGTTTGACGTAGTGGCCGGAGGCGAAACGGCCGGCATCCCATTTGCGTCATACATAGCTGGCAGGCTCTCAAAACCAATGATATATATAAGAAAAAAACCAAAGGGCTACGGAATGGGTTCACTGGTAGAGGGAATATTAAAAGAGGGTCAACGAGTCCTGCTCGTAGAAGACTTAATAACGGACGGAAAGAGCAAAGAAGGGTTTATAACGGCGATAAGGGCCGTAAATGCAGAGATACGCCACACGCTGGTAGTATTCGACAGGGAGCAGGGAGGAGAGGAGTTCTTAAGGCAATTAAACGTAGAGCTGCATCCCCTATGCACACTGAAAAGCGCGATAGACGACTGGTCAAAAATGGAACTGATCCCCCGGGAGACAAAAAAAGAGATCGTGTCCTACCTCGAAAAACCCCAGGGCTGGCACGAACAGCGGGGGCTTGTATACAAGTAGAGGATATTATTTATTATCACTGGGGATTTATTTCTTATCTCAGCAGCCTTGCTATTGTTGCCGCCGTCTCCTGCATGGACTGCTCCAATGAGGACTTGTAAGAAGCGCCTTTGTAGTCCTGAGCTATTGCATCAAATATATTGCTGTCCGAGGTGATGGTCTTGTCCCCTCTGAGACGCATGAATGTCTCTATGCCGCGATAGGCCAGGTAATCGTTTAGGAGTTTCCTGCCGTCGGTTTGTTCTGTTATGCCGCTTTTAATCAGCCTGTTAAGGGCCGCCGCGGTGCTTTGTACCAATATGTGCGGGTATTGCCGCGCATATTTCAGCTGTAGATACTGTACCAGGAACTCTATGTCCTCTACTCCGCCAGGGGATAGTTTTATGTCGAATGCGTTAGCGGCGGTGAGCCTTTCCTTTTTTATTCTGTCACGCATTGAGACTATGTCCTCTGGTGTGATGTGCTGCCCTCTTGTGAGAAACACCTCTCTGGCCATCTCCATAAAGCGCTGCCTTATCAGGCCCGCTGCCGCTATAGGCCTTGCCTTCAGGAGTGCCTGTACCTCCCACATCCGGGCATTGCTCAGGTAGTACTCCCTGATGCCGTCAAGTGTGTTTACCAGCGTGCCCTTTGAGCCATCAGCCCTCAGCCGGGTATCTACCTTATAGGTGTATCCCTCTTTCGTATATGACGACAACAGCCTTAGCGCGCGCTCTGCCGTCCCGGCCGATGTGCCAGTGTCGGTTTCACTGATAAATATTATATCCATGTCAGAGTTTACCGTCATCTCCCTGCCGCCAAGCTTGCCAAAGGCCGCTATGTATATCCCCTGCTCGCCGTTTAACACGGCCGTAAGGACTGCCTCGGCCACCTTGCTTAGCCCCTTCATCAGAGTCACAATCGTTATTCGCTTATCAAGATACAAAATCCCCAGACGCAGCTCCTCCATCTTTCTAAACAGGGCCAACGCCTCCGATTCTGAACTCCTTGCCTTTAATCCTGCCCTTAACTCCCCAAGCATCACCTGCAGGGTCTTTCTGGCCTGAGTCCCTCCGGCAAGCATGTCAATGTACCGGATATTCCCCATGAGTATGGATGACAGGTATGGGCTTTTTGAAAACACCCCCGTAAGCGCCCCTATTAGCCCCCTGTTAGCGCTGAATAGCTCCAGATATGGCGACTGCCCGGCGGCGGAGGATGAGAAAAATATCTCCGTAAGCCGGTGCAAATTTGATAGTGCCATCTCCGGGTCGGGGGAGTTTAACGCCAGTGCGGCAAACTCAGGAATTATCGCCTCTTGTAAGCGCCTCATCCTCAGGGTTTGAAACGAATTCGTCGATTCCTTTACCTTTCTCAGGTAAAATAGTACTTTATCAGGATTTTTCACCTGCCGCCGCTCTAATTCTACCTTAAGTGTGTCTTCACGATATGTGTCGAGGAGGTTTTCGCCCTTTTCCTCCTTTGAAAACTCAAATAGTGAGTTATATATCCTGTTGACCTCGGAGCGCCTTCCGTGAAGCTCGGCCATGAATGCCTTCACATCAGCAGCACCCATTTTCCGCGCGGTGGATTCAAGGGCAGCCTGGCCGGCCGGGAGCGTGTGCGTCTGAATGTCATTGAGCATCTGAATGCACTGTTCAAGGCGCCGGAGGTATAGGTAGTGCCCTGATAATATGGAGAAATCGTCATAGCCGATGAGATTTTTCTGGCTCAGCCTGTGAAGGGCAAGGACGAGGCCCTTCTCCCTCAGCAACGGCTCCTGCCCGCCATAGACCAGTTGCAGCGTCTGGGCAAAGAACTCTATCTCTCTGATGCCGCCATAGCCTTTTTTTATGTCATGTTTATTAAACGTGGAGTCGATTTTCTTTTTTAACTGCTTTATCTCATCTATTGAGCGCATGTCAATGTACTTTCTATAGACAAATGGGCGAATCATATCAAAGAAATCCCGCCCCAGTTGTTTGTCTCCGGCAATGAGGCGTGAGCGTATGAGCGCTAATCGCTCCCATTCCCTGCCCCATGACTCATAGTACTGTTCGTAGCCGCCTAAGGGCAGGGCAAGTTCGCCATTGTTCCCCTGCGGACGCAGCCTGAGGTCAACCCTGTAGACAAACCCCTCTGCGGTGTTTTCACTGAGGAGCTTACTCATCGACTCTGCCGTTTTACAGTAGAACTCATGATTTGTTATCCGGTTTGTCCGAATACCGGTTGGGCCTGCCACCCCGGAGGTCTGCCCCTCGGGGCACTCATAGACGAACATCAGATCTATGTCGGAGCTATAGTTCAGCTCCGAGGCGCCAAGTTTGCCAAGGGCTATGACAGAGAGTTTGCCGCCTTCGGGGTTGCCGTATATGTTGCTTAATTTTGTTACCGTGTGCGTGAGGGCCGCTTCCGTTATCGCATCGGCAAGGATACTAAGCTCTGACATGCTTTCACTTATGCCGCCGGTGTTTCTGGCAAAGCAAATGCTTATCTGTAACAGATACTTTTTCTTAAAATTACGCAGATACGCGCCATAATCATTTTCGTTAGCATGGAGCGTAAGCTCGTCTGCCAGGATAGCTTTACTGATGGATGAGTCCACACCTTTTAGAGTCTCAAGAAATACGTCCGGGTTATTTATTGCGTATGCCGTAAGGAACTGTGTGTAGGCAAAGAGATGGGCCGCGGCCTTTAATTCCGCCGCGCCGAGTGCCTCCGCGTGAGCGGGGTTTGATTTGGCAAACGCTTCGAGATTCTTAAGAGACCTCTCAGGGTCAGGGGTTTCCGAGGGGCAGTCCTTCAGGGTCTTATCTGGAGCGTTCATTCCAAAGACGCGGGTCAAAGATATCCCTCAGCCCCTCGCCAAGGAGGTTGTATCCCATGACGGTTACTAAAATCGCGAGGCCGGGAAATACGGAAAGCCACCAGGCTATCTCAAGATTGTCCTTGCCGGCTGAGAGAATATTACCCCAGCTTGGCGTGGGAGGCTGAACCCCTATCCCCAGAAAACTCAGTGCCGATTCAACAAGCACCGCCGCCGCTATACCCAGCACCGCGGAGATAATAACTGGGGCAAGGCTGTTTGGCAGCATGTGTACAAGGATAATTCTCAGATCCGAGGCCCCGGAGGCCTTTGCCGCAAGGACATATTCCCTGTTTTTGCGTGAAAGAAACTCCGCCCTCACAAGGCGCGCTACCCCCATCCACGACGTAAGCCCAATAACGGCCATAATGTTCCATATACTGGAGTCAAGAAAGGCAATTACCGCCAGTATCAGAAAAAACGTAGGAATCGACAGCATAATATCGACAAATCTCATGATAGCCGCATCGACGGCCTTGCCATAGTACCCGGCGGCTGCCCCGATGGCAATCCCTATGAATGTTGCAATCCCAACGGAGACAAACCCAACGGAGAGTGAAATCCCCGCGCCGTAGAGCATCCTGGCCATAACGTCTCTTCCGAGGTCGTCCGTGCCAAACAGGTGTGCCCGCGATGGCCTTGCAAGTACGTTATGCCTGTCAACGGCTTCCGGGTCGTATGGGGCAAGAAGTGGGGCAAGCACCGCGGCAAAAAACAGGCTGAGCACGATTATCCCGCCAAAGAGGGCCATCTTGTTTGCCTTTAGTCTGGTTCCAATGGTGTTATTCATCAAATAATCATCCTCAGCGGCGTCACCTCCTGGTACGCGGGTCAACGGCCGCGTAGCCGAGGTCGGCAAGCAAATTCCCCGCAAGCGTAAGCACGGCCCCGATAGTCAGAATCCCCATCACAAGCGGATAGTCCCGCGTCATGACGGACATGTAAAAGAGCTGCCCCATGCCGGGGATGGAAAATACCTGTTCAAATATCACGCTGCCGCCAATCAGCCCGGGGATGGAAAGCCCAAGTATTGTGACAATAGGAAGCAGGGCGTTTCTAAGGCCGTGTACGTAGATGACCCTTTTTGGCGTCAAACCCTTAGCCCTGGCCGTTGCCATATAGTCCTTTCTGATGACCTCAAGCATGGAGCTGCGCATGTAACGCGAAATCGCCGCTATCCCGCCAAATGCCGATACAAATATGGGAAGGACGAGGTGCCTTGCTATGTCGATAACCTTTCCCTGAAATGACAACTCCGCAAATCCGGCGGATTTCAGCCCGGCAACCGGCAAGAGATGTAGATACACGCCAAAGAACATCATCAAAAGAAGCGCCAGCCAAAACCCCGGCACCGCAAACCCCACAAACACCCCAACCGTGGTAATCCTGTCATATAACGAATGGCGCTTCACCGCCGAGGAAATCCCGATTGGTATCGCAATGGCAAGGATGATAAGCAGCGAGGCAATATTTATATACAGGGTAATGGGAAGCCTCTCCTTTATCTTGACCCACACCTGCCTGTGGTCGGAGGAAAATGACTCGCCAAAGTCAAGCATGACAATTCGTTTAAACCACAGGGCGTACTGGACGGCGACGGGTTTGTCCAGGCCATAGTATTTCTCGAGTTTAGCACGAGCTTCGGGTGTTATCTTCGGATTAAGGTCGGCCATAACGTCAGTGGGTTTACCGGGGGCCAGATGGATAATAGCAAAGCTTATAATGGTTATCCCCATGAAGGTGACAACCATCTCAAGGGTTTTCTTTGTCAGATATGTAAGCATGATAGTAAGTTTACAATTAAGCGCGTGAGAGTTTCAAGGCCCGTGGCCTGACCTTTTAACTTAACGTCAACGTTATGCTACTATTGGTACATGCAGTTGGCTGAAGATTTAGTGGAAAGACTATCCGCCGCGCGGCTGGATTTGATTCAATTTCTTTACGCGCGTAAACAGGGAGGGTATCTTGAATATCCATTTGTGCGTTTATTCGTAAGCGTCAAGAAAACCCCATCTTTACAAGGGTAGTATCAGATGTCATAATGAGCCGAAACAAGGAGGTTCAAGATGGCGAGCAAAGCGAAGAAGACAACAAGGGCAAAGGTGTCCAGTTACTGGAAGGGGCACATAGAGGCATGGCAGGGCAGTGGTAAGACCCAGGCAGAGTACTGTCGGCAGGCATGCTCTGAAGCTAAAAGCATTCGCCTATCGTAAGAGACAGTTCGGTAAAACCCCTGCAAAGGCAGTATTTCATTCTGTGCGAATAATTGAAGAGAAGGCTAAGATAAGTACCTGTCTAAACCTGAAGATGAAGATCGGGACGAGATATTGTATAGAGATAAGGGATGGTTTCAACCCAGCCACACTGCACCAACTGCCGGAGACATTGGAGCGATGATATATCAGGGGGCGTCAAATGTTCGGGTATATCTGGTCCACTACAATCCATAGCAGTTGCAGGGTTACTCCCTTGATGTATCTCCTCCATTGATGGCTTGGGACGGGGTGTTGTCTTATCTTGGGAAATAACCGTGCCTCTAATTCAGTATCATCAAGCTCCTCATGCAACGGCCATATCACCCGGCACTACCAGCCCTGCTTATATAATCCGATACTGTGCTATGGGATATGTTGCAGACCCTCGCTATTTGCCGATTCCCTAACTTTACTCCAAATCAACGATCATAATATGTTCAATCTGTTGGCGCAGCTATATTACAGGCGCAGGCCCTACATAATCATTCAGGCATTTTAGCATACATGAAAATCCCTGCCGCGGCAAACAACACCGGTATCACCCATGGGGCCATAAGCGCAGGAAACATGCCTGAATATCCAAACGATATCGCCATCGCATAGGCTATCCAATAGAGCAGGCTTATCAATATGGCAATACCAGCGTTTATCAGTCCACTGCCCATCTTAAATCTCGAGGCGATTGCAACCCCAAGGAGCATCATCACCACGCATGTGAAGGGATACGCTAGTTTGGCGTACATATCGACCAGGCTCTTCTGATTGTTATATCCCGCGGCCTTCAGACGGTTGTTATAACTGTAGAGATCCGAAAACGGCATCTCATCGGCTATGAATTCGTTCTCTTCATATATGTTGATGGCGCTGAATTCGCCCAGTGGTATTGCAGTAAATGGTTCGACTACAAGTTTTTTCAGGTCATATCGTGTGCCATCATGGATTACCCAACTCTTGCCGTCCCATACGCAGAGCTTGCCCTTGATTATCTCCGTAATGCCGCTTTCTTTGGTGATAAACGCGGTGACGAAGTAGAGGGTCTTCTGCTCTGGCAGGTAGAAGTTGGCATTTACTATCATATTCTTTTTTTCCATAAACCAGATGTCCATGGTCTTATAGATGAGCCTGTTTCGGTTGTTCTTGATCTTATACAGGAGATTGTTGGCCTCAAGGTTAAAGCGGCTGGATACGTACTCGTCAACGGCAAAATCCACGGCCGAAAGCAAAATTGCTATAACAATAAATGGTATGAACAGCCTCTTGATTCTCCCTCCTGCGGCCTTATAGGCAATTAGCTCATTATACCTTGAGGCCTGCCCAAAGACCATCAGTGTTGCCATCAGTATAGACATTGGAAGCAGATATTTGAAATATTTTGGTGTGATATAGGCCCAGAACATGGCCAGGTCGCTAAACGAGGGGGAGAACTTGACGAGCTTGTCGAGCTTGTCTATAACCTCAAATGTACCCATTACCATAGCGAACCCCACCGATATGGCCAACACATGTAGCAGCATCCCCCTGATATAGTGCCGAACGACGATGTTCATCTGGAGTTTTCCTTTTTAAAGACATAAATTGATATGAGCAGCAGGATGGCAAACGGTATCCATCCAGCCGCGAAATGCGGAATCTTTCCTGTCCTTGCGAGCTTCTCAAAATATATCAACATGCTGTAATATGCCAGAAATACGGCCATTGCAAGGCTGAGGCCGCCAAGTTTGCCGGTCTGTGCCGAGAGCATGGCAAAGGCGGGCGCAAAAAAACTTATTATCAACACCAGGAGCGGCAGCGCCAGGCGCCTGTGAAACTCCAGGAACACGGATATGCGCTCCTCCCCGGTAGTCTCCTTCGTGCGCCTTAGTACCTCCATCGGCGTAAGTTCGCTTATCTGTGACGTAATCTCCGGGTTGAACTTTATTATCATATTATAGGAGCCAAAGGATATTTTCGTAATGGAGTTGTTGTCGGGTAAGAACACCTCTCCGTTTCTCAGGACGAACTCTATGCCGCCTTCGCCGTAGACATTGATACTGCCCTCTTTTGCGAATATTGTCCAGTGCCTGGTATTGTCGCGCTTGTCGTAGATGAATACGTCTTTGACGCTGCGGTCAGTTGGTTTTTCTCTGACTAATACAACGACGTTTTTAAACAGCGTATAGAACACGCCCTCTTTGATTGCCATCGGGGATTTGTTGATAATTATGCTCGTAATATCCTTCCTGAGGGCCTTGCTCGTTTCTGGCCCAAGATAAAAACTATTAAACGCAGAGGCACAAAAACACAGAAACCCAAAGAAAAACACCGGTACGGCCAACGACGCAAACGACACCCCGGCGGCTTTTAAGACAATTATCTCGTTGTCAGTATTCAGCCTGCCATAGGTAAACAGCACGGCAGTCATAAATGACATCGGTATGGTCAGCAAAAAGAGCTGCGGCTGAACCAATAATATAATCTTCAGAAAGTCAAAGACCGACGCCCCAACACCCGACAGCAACATGCTAAACTTAAGCACCCGCTCCATCATCAGTATCATATTAAAGGCTACTACGCTGAGAACGAAGGAGATAAGCAGTTCTCTGAAAAAATATTTATGGATTATCTTTATATACATAGTTTATAAACAGGCTGTAACGCTCATGTTAGAGTATAACAGAAAGGCCGTTTAATTAACCAGTTATATAATATACCCAAGTTCCGATATAGAAATTTACACTTATCTACATAGAGATCAAAAACTGGATTCCTGCTTTCGCAGGAATGACAGAAAGGGAATTTTCCACTGCTAATTTGTCATTCCTGCGAAAGCAGGAATCCAGAAGTGTTGTGATGTATTGTTTTGCCTCCCTTTTTATTTCACCTCTTAGGTGGGTTACTATAGCATCCGAAACACTTATTTCAATATGGTTTTCTCCCCGGTTCGCTTCTCTATATCGGATTTCGGGATATAGTTCATTGAAAATGGGATGGGGCTGCCTTTAATGGCCAGCCCCATTCTGGTTTGATATGTGTGTGTTTTATTCTGCTAGAACTGTAAGGAAATCCCATGCCTGACGGCATATGCGTTGTTTCTTGAGTATGCGTATTTGTTAAAAGACGACTGCCCTGTAGGGTCAGTAAATGTGGTTTCTTCGGTTCTGTAGTTATACGCGCTGCCTGTCCAGAAATAGCCGCCCTCTACCCAGTATTTCAGGTTTTTCGCGAACTTGTAGGTAACCTTCGCGTCGAGTTCCCAGCCGAGTTCCCTTGAGTAGTTAGGGACATAAGGCACACCATTGATAAACCCGCCCGTGTCGTTTAAAGCTACCGGCTTTGCGGCATTTAACCAATAGAGATATGTCTCGGCGCTGATTGTCTTTGTAATCTCCACATTTGCACCGCCCTTTACGTACACTGTGTTGGAAAGCCCTGAGCTGACTACGCCGGAGGCCGCCCTTGTGCGATACTCATAGACGTATGTGTAGTGCAGGTCATTCCCCAGAGTGGTTACGAACTGGGTAATGTCTGTGCCTGTGTCATCGCCGGCCTTGCCGCTGCCATAGGCAAACTCTCCTGTGAGCTTTACCGGCCCGATGTAGTAATCCAGGCCCACAAGCGCCGCCCAGCCTCTGAAGCGACCGCCGGACTGCCCTGGCTGGTGGTTGTTGTACTTGCCTGCCTGAAGCTCCAGGTCGCCCCTCAAGGTAACCGGGCCAATCTTGCCGTCACCGCGAAGGCCGAAGTTCCACAGCTGCATACTGTCGGTAAACGTAGGTCCATCTGTGACAGGTGCATTGGCGTATACCGCCTGGTCGTTAAATACGGTTATGTCGCCGCTTACGTTGAAATCATTGCCGGAATATGTCGCCAGTAACGCATATGCGTCTGCATCGTTGGCCTGGGCTGTGCCGTTGGCGCTGTTATACGGTGATACGATTCTGGCGTTTACGTTATACGTGTTGACCTGTGCGGTAACACCGGTCTGCCCGGTGCCTTCCCTGAATTTGGCCGTTACAGCGCTGACCCGGAAATCCTTCGCGGGATTTACGAATACTACGATTGCGTCGTCGCCAAATTGTGAGTGGTCAAGGAACAGGCCATTGCCGATAGTCAGGAGCTGATGCCCTACCTTTATGCCATATAGGGGTTTTTCGTACTTTATCCATGCCTGGCGGATGGATATGATGCCTGCCTTGGAGTTGCCGCTGTTGTATATGCCGGTTGCTCCGGTGCCGCTGATAATCTCTCCGGTCGGTGAGTACGTCGCGTCAACCGTGTTTCCCCATAACCACGTGTCGGCGTTTCTGCCGTCGCCTGATTGCAGTTCAATGTATCCCTGTACGCTGTCCGATACCTGTACGTCTAAATTAAGATTTAACTGGCCTTCGTAATATGCCTCATGGTCATCAGCGTCTAATATCCGGTCATACGTTGCTGGTGTCGTAAACCCGAAAGGGTTGTCTATCGTGCGGCTTGCAAGTTTGGCGTCGTCGTTTATCTGGTTATATCTGTTGCGTGTGTACTCACCTCTGAACTCGATCGTTCCACCAATAGTTATCTTTGTGTCTCCCTTTGCCACTACGGCCTTTTCCGATGGCGCGTCGGCGGCATAAGCGCATAGTGCGAAACTAAGCGCAAACACCATTGCCATTACTGATACTGCAAGTTTTCTCAATCTACAGCCCTCCAGATTTCTTAGATATGAATGAGTATATTCCACCAAAGGCAGAAATTATAAAGCGGTTATCAGATTGTTCGATTAAAATAAAGCGGTTCAATTCAGAAATTACGCAAGACATGACACATTTGAGGCGCCCCCTTGTCAGAGTGAAACAGCATATTGCCGCTCTTTCCATCACGATAATTATACACATACCAGATTATGAATTGTCAAGGGAAATTTGCATGGCTTATGTTTAACGATAAGAAACTTTTCTATGTTTCCTCGTTGCGTACAGTGGCATATTAGGATTGTGCCAGGACTTGGTGGCGGGGGGTGGATTTGAACCACCGACCTTCGGGTTATGAGCCCGACGAGCTACCGAGCTGCTCCACCCCGCGTCATTTTGCGTCTTTGCGCATCATTGTACGGCTTCACGTCATTGTACGGCTTTGATTGTGCCGCATACCAATAGTAACAAAATGAGTTTGGTTTTGTCAAGTTGGTTATTTTTTTATTTTTGCCTTATTTTTATTATATATAATCCTGGCGTCGTTTCGTAGTGTTTCAGTGCCCTCATCGCCTAAATGATGTATCGGGCATTAGCTCTATCGTTATGTTATAAAAAACAACGGGGACAGATTTATTTTCAGACGCACTCCCCGCTATTTTCCCTGCCCAATAAATAAATCTATCCCCATTACTTGATTTAGTAAGAGTTTAAACGAAATGGCGGTTAAATACCGCCATTTCGCATACTATCTCTATGTTTCAGTGTTTATGCCGCTTATTTCCACTTTGTTGAAGAGTTGTTCCATTTGGTACCATCATACCACCACATATACCCGTCTGGATACGCTAACAGTGCCTTCCCACTCGTAAACTTTTGGATATAGTATGTGCCGCCTCCCGAAGCAGTTCCTGTAGTTACACCTCCGGATAATGTCCCATAGTACGATGGGTTTCTATTATATGCCGCAGTAATTGCCGCAGAAGCAAGGGTGGCGTCGCTGCTGCTGCTGTCAGGCGCATACTTCAACATTTCCAATAAACCGTCGGAAAGATACATATGCCCGCTGCTATCCAATGCAACAGTTCTGGATCCTACACCTGGAGAAAATTTATTAACAAAAGTCCCATTATTATCATATATCTTTATGAGGAAACTGCCAACATCGGCAACATATACATATCCGCTGCTATCTACTGCGATCTGCTGTGGATACAAAAGTTGATTGTCAGCCTTGCCGTAGCCACCCCATTCTGTGATGTAAGTGCCATCATTGGAAAATTTATAGATTTTGTGACCGCTATCGCCACCATTATCGTAATCGCAGACAAAAACATTACCGCTGCTATCTGCGGCTATACCATATAAGCGACTAGCGGCTACAAAATGACCACTACTTGAACTAACGCTCTCGAAGCCCCATGACGAAACATAAGTCCCATCATCTGTATATTTCACAACTCCAGCTTTATATTTAGGGGTAAGGCCTTTATCATATGTGCCGCCAGCGGTAACATAAAGATACCCCTTGTTATCTACTGCTATAGAGAAAGGGGAGGAACAAGCAGTAGAACCACTATCCCAAGGTGTACATCCTTTCTGTGCAAATGACCACATTTTCACAGGTGTCCCATCGCTTGTAAATTTCTGGATTCGGGAAACACCCAACCCAACACCAGCAGTGCTAATCATCATACCTTGGTCATCTACAACATAAACATACCCGCTGTTATCTACCGCTACAGAAGTAGCCTTATTAAATGTGCCTTGAGCACAAGATTTATCCCCATAGTTATTACAATAACTGCCCCATTCTGTCACAAAAGTCCCATCGCTTGTAAATTTCGAGATTATGGACTTATTATAATAGGCAATATAAAGGTTCGAGCTGCTATCTGTTGCTAAACTCCACCCCTCACCTTTTACCCCTTCTGTCCATTTTTTAACTAAAGTATAACTCGCCGAAGCCGTTGTTGACGACAAAACACTGATGGGAATGAACAGCACAATGTAGAGCAGGATAGCATAGCACAGCATAGTTTTACCCCGCGGACTGAACGAACTTAACCCAAATGATCTAATAAACTTAAAAAATCTTCCCATTGAATATCCCCCTATGGGTACATAATAGAGGCTATAAAATAGCCTCGTTGGTAATTGCACATGTCAAAATACACCACGGGACGACCAGATGGGTGGCCGGGATTTGGTGGCGGGGGGTGGATTTGAACCACCGACCTTCGGGTTATGAGCCCGATTACTTCTTTGCGCGTCATTGCACGGCTTTAGACTGTGCCTTATTCTAATATAAACAAAATGAGTTTGGTTTTGTCAATTGGTTATTTTTTTATTTTTGCCTTATTTTTATTATATATAATCCTGGCGTCGTTTCGTAGTGTTTCAGGGCCTTCATCGCCTCCATCCCCTTAAATGATGCCTCGGGCATTAGCTCTATTGTTATGTTACGGCCAGAGTTATCTGTTGGCTCCCCCTTTACTCTGGCATAAATCCCCTTGCCTGTTAATGATATGGTATATGCCGTTATGCCCTTCCCTGTTATCGTGAGCTTCCCCCTGATCCCATCAAAATACGCCAACAGCAAATCGGCTAGCTTCCATCCTCTGATCTTTGCCCTGTAATCCTGTACCGTAAACTCTACGTCCACATCTTTCGCCTTTATCGTATATGACCCCGTTACGCGGCCATCCCCGTAGGCATCGTACAGCATACCAAGTTGTATGCCCGTAAATTCACCAGCTGCCGCCAATCCCCCACCAGCCGGCAATCTCAAATCGTACATGCCCTTGCCTGTGATTACACCGCCACTGGTCTCCATCTTATAGTCCACCGGTACCTTGCCGCTGAATATATATAGCGGGTTGAAGGCTATCTCAATTGCCTGCAGCTCACCGGCCTTATGCTTATCTATGAATACGTGTACTTTATTAATTGCTACGTTAAACAAAAGCCCCTTTTTCAGCCCTATTACCTCTAATTCTACCGGTGGTTTCACGACTTTCTTTAACTCCACCTCAATAAGCCCCTCGGGGACTGCCACATACCACAGGCTGAGGATGAGCGCGGTAAGACACATGAGGCAGGTTACAGATATTTTCAGCGTCCCGGCTAATCTCATAGGCGGCCTATTTCCCGGGATTTAACTGCTTCTTCTGTTCCATTTCGCCGCCCTGGGCCGTTATCATAGAGATACTTGCTGTCAGCTCAAGCTTGTCCGGGTCTTCAAATGCCTTTTTTAGTTTAAATGTCTTTATTGATAAGGGATGCCCTCCGTGTTCAATCACATAGAGTATGTTTATCAGTTCATTGGCAGTTAAGTCCCTGAGTTTTATCTCGACGGTCTCCTCGGTATATTCCATAACGGCCCTTTGCCCGGCGGACTTGACGGCGCTCAGGCGGGCCTTTAACGACATTGAGGTGAGGATTTCGTCTATTGTCTCAGCGGTGTTAATGGCGCGGGCTGTTAGTTTTTCTTTACTGCCCTGTCTGCCCTCCATAATCCCCTCATATTGGGCAGTGAGCGTATCGAATTCCGCGTATCTTGCCTCGATTTTATTAAGAGCCCCGTTTACGGCATATAGTCTGGCCGTGAATATCGCCAGCGTCAACAGGAGGACTGCCGCTGCAACCGCCGGTAAGCCAAATTTTATCATGGTGAGGCGTTCTTTTATTTCTTGCGTGAGGCCCGATATATTCAAGGGTTATGCCCCCGTCCCGGCACATCACCGGTTGGTGTGTTTGCCTGAACTATCAGCGTAAACATGATATTGGCGCCGTTTGTTGCCTTTTCCTCTTCTATGGCCGCACCAGGATAATCGCGCCTGAGCCTCTCTGACAGGGTGCTTAGCTCAGCGCGTCCCGCCGCCTCGCCCTTTATTGATGCCTTCGATAGGTTCATCTCTATGCCGGTAATCGTTATGCCGGATTGATGTCCCTGCGGCGTTGAGAGGGCCTTTAGTATCGACAGCGGCGAGGCCGACGACAACAGGGCGCTCTCGTCTTTGGCCCTCTTGAGTTTTGCCCTCAGGGCATAGAGTGGGTCCGGCTGCCTTTTCTCAGCGGGAAACATCTTGCCATATGTCTCAGACATCTGTGTATTCAGGGCATCTATGCGCTTGTTTATTAAATATGTCTTCAGTCCCATATAGGTTATCAGCACAATAACCAGGGCCATAAGGAGCAATGCCCCCGGCAGCAGTCTCCGTTTTATCTCCCCCGCGCTTCGCCTGGGCAGGCCGCGGCCAAAATCCACCAGCGGGGACTTTAACTCCTCAGCGCACAGGGCAATCAGCTCGGCATCCGTGATAACCGGTGTATCAAGCAGCCCTTCAAGCGGACGATTCTCATGATTATATCTCAGCCCGACGGAGATAAACCCCTCCGCATCAATACCGTTTTCTCTCAGGGCGCCATTGACGGCTACCAGTATTGCTTTATCCATATATACAACAATGGCCCCGGCATCCCCGGTAACAATACAATCAAACGCTAAGCTCTCGACATCCTGTGTGGTAAGCCCATCAAGGGCAAAGGGTATGGTCGAGAGGATTTTCTTTTTATCAGAAAACGGCATATCTATTATCCGGCAGTTTAAGGCACTCACGGGCAGTGAGACGTAAAACACATCGGCCTCTGCATTGCCAGGCACCTTAATCTGCTTATAGCCGCCGCTTACCTCTATTGATTCTTTATTTATAAAGGCATACCCCTTGGTGGTACCTGAGAAATAGAGTATCTCCGGGTGGCCTCCTATATGTATTACGCCTGCCTTCATTTATGCTAAAGTTCCTTCCAATACTTTATCGCCGCCGACTTTGACTCAAACACCACTGCCGTGTTTATCTCTCTGGATAGAGAGTTATACGAGGCCCTCGCCTGTACGGTAAATGCGGTACTCCTGATTGATATCCTGCCAAGCAGGGTCTTAGTTATTCCTTCCATGCCGGTAACCTTTTGCATGTCCGCCGTTTGTGTAAACGGGGCATTGTCTCTGTAGCAAATTATTCGTCCGGCCAGCTCCTTGTCAATTTCTTCAGAGAGGGCTATTAATACTGCCTCAGGGGCCGTGTTTATATTTATTAAACCATTTCCGTATACGGTTATGAAAGGCAGAAGTTTTTTTATATCCTCCGGGGCTATGGCCTTTATTCGATAGAGGGCATCGGGTGTGTATAGGGGGTGTTTTTTTGTTGAGTTCGGCGCTATGTGTTGTGCTATGAGTGACGCCGCCCTTTGGTCAATGCCAAGGTGCTTGAGCAGCCTCAGCAGCCCGTTAAACGCTATGTCGTTTCGTGAGCCATTTTCGTTGATAATTGTGTTGATATTGAATTTCGCGCATTCATCTATAATCGTAACTGTAAGTGCCTCGGGGGAGTCCTCCTTTGCAAGCGGGATGCTTACGCTTTGCAGATTCGTATATTTCATCTTTGAGAGATATTCCTTTATATAGTCCAGGGCTATGTAGATTGCCGAGTCGGCAAGGACGGAGAGCCTTTTTGCATCCCTGTAGTTATAAAGAATATTCGTGCCCACATAGACGCTATAGGCAAACTCCACAATGGCAGCCGTTATGAGGGCCGTCATTAACAGCGTTACTATAAAGGCAGAACCTCTGGAGTTGTCGCTAAAGCCTTGCATTTATTTTCGGGTATACAGTCTCAGACAGCGTTAACGGTGTGTTATTTGCCGGTACGGTAATGGTAACCCTGACAGATGAGGGCATCTTCCCCGTCAAGGCCGTGTCCCATGATTTCACCGGCACACCCGCCAGGGTATCGAATACCTCAATGGTAAACTCCTGAATATCGGCAATTACCTCAACCTCCACTGTCTCACCGGCTGATGAATCCCCGGAGGGCATCGTTATTTTTTTATAAAGCGAGAGTTTCTTACCTTTTTCCACTACATAATAAGATACGTCTTTATGGCCCACACCCATACCCGCGAATGTTGTCATGGAGATTGCCGAGGCCTGCCGTCCAAGAACGTCCCTGTCCTGTGCCTTAAAGCGCGAGGCATCAATATCCACCGTATAAAAAGACGACTCGATATCCGTTCTCAGGCTCTCAAGCGTCTGCCTGAGAGCCTGCAGGTTCCACACATGGCCTTCGAGCGTCTCTATGGCCCTGTCGGCCAGGACAAAGGTCTTATAGAGCGCCAGTGAGATTACCGTAAACAACATCACAGAGATTAGTGTCTCTATAAGCGTAAAACCCCTCATACCAAGTTGCAGACAAATGAGCAATCTGTATAATTTGTCATTCCTGCGAAAGCAGGAATCCAGAAATATTGTTCCACTGAGGCTGCCTCTGTATATAACGTACCATCTTTGTTGCTTGCCATTACGCAATATTGTTTCATTTAACATTTCTCAAAACAACTGGATTCCTGCTTTCGCAGGAATGACAGACTAAAGGATTTGAAATCATTTTTGGTATCACGGCTGTTTCTTGTAGAGCCGCTTCAGGAAGACCTTCTCACGCCCGTGCCGCACGGCCAACTCCTTTATAAATATGTCAGAAAATGTCGATGGAACGCCCTTAATTGTATATGTGTAGTCTTCATAGGGAGGGGGAAAACTGCCACTATCCTCCGTGATGTGCAAACGGCCTGACTCGCGGAGTTTCTCCGCGGCAAGGGCTGAGGCTATAGTTATAACCCGATGGCGTGATACGATTGCGAGGTGGTTATTAAGCGTATAAATAGCCGTCAACAAAAGGCCGGCTATTATGGCAAGGGAAACGAACACCTCTATGAGGGTAAACCCCTTTTCGTTAAGGGTAAACCCCTTTGTGTCTCCTTTGAAAGCGCCCCCTACGAATATACTATTTCAACACGCGAAAGATAATCGGCAAGCTCTTCTATGAGTATTTTCACCTTGCCGGAATCCTTGAGATTAGCAGCTGTCTCTATAGCCTCTCCCATCTCCTGGAATTTAGTAAGGCCAATGCCTTCGGCGGCCTTTTTTATCATACCCCCTGTCATCTTGACAGATGGATACTGGCCTTTTCCTACTTCATCCCTCATTTCTGCGATGTCTCTTTTGCGGCTGTTCAGAAACTTGGCAACCCTGTCCTTGTACTGTGCCTCTACTGTTACTGTAATCTTGCCGGTATCTTTTACTGGTTCTGGCATTGCGCACACCTCTGATTTAGTATTTATTTATATCCACTGGTTCGTAGGGATAAAGAATTTACTGTCTGCTATTATACACGTTTTATCATAATCCACACAATTATTATTATCACCCTGTTACTCCAGCACGGCACGTGCCGCAACGATGCCATATACATTCAGTGCGTCTGCCTTCATAAGCGCCCTTGCGCCCTCGTTCAGCGTAGCCCCTGTGGTCATAACGTCATCGACTAAGGCTATCCTTTTTCCTTTCAGGCTTATGGCCGATTTGAAGGCATTTCTAATGGATTTAATTCGCTCCGTCCCACTTAGCATGCTTTGATGAGGGGTTTCTTTCACCTTCACGAGCGTATCATACGAAAGTGGTATCTTTGTGAAGTCTGATAGGGCATTTGCCAGCAGGAGGCTCTGATTAAACCCCCTCTGGATGAGCCTTTTTTTTGTCATGGGAACGGGGATGATTAAATCGGCCTCCGGCAGCTCGATTTGTTTGAAGAGTTCAGCAAGCGGTCTTGCCAGTCTTCTCATGCCGGAAAACTTAAATAAATGTATCGCTTCTTTCATCACCCCTGTAAATTGCGCGTATGTCCTTATGGTCGAATAATACGGCCTCTCGGCGTAACAATCACCGCACCTGGTTATCCCCTCAATCTCCAGCGGTTTGGAACATATGCCGCATACGTTTGTGGGCAGGCGTTTCATATTCGACCAGCACATCTCACATATCGGAGAGGTCGTAAAATCATCGGAGGGTTTAGCGCATATGGGACACGCCGACGGGAAGAATATCCCGAATATCCCCTCCATAATCCGGCTGGACATCTTCTCAGGAGTGTTTTTTATAGATTATATCGTCCCTGTCTTGCCCCGTTGAGACGATAGAGACTGGAACCCCCAGGGTTTCCTCAATCGCCCGAATATAGTCCTGAGCCTTTTGGGGCAATTTATCATACGAACGAACACCCGCGGTGGCGTGTCCACTCCAGCCGTCAAGCTCCTCGTAAACAGGCTCACAACCTTCGAGGATGGGCAGCTCCTTCGGGAAGTCTTTTAAGAGTTTGTCCTTATACTTATAGGCAACACATACCTTTATCTTGTCCATCCCATCAAGGATGTCAAGCTTCGTGATTACAAGGCTTGTAAGGCCGTTAACCCTTACGGCGTGCCGCAGGACGACAAAATCAAGCCAGCCGCAACGGCGTGGCCGTCCGGTAGTGGCCCCGTATTCGGCTCCTTTTTCCCTCAGGCCTTCGCCTGTTTCATCTGTGAGTTCCGATGGGAACGGGCCTTCCCCTACGCGCGTAGTGTAGGCCTTTGCTACACCAAGCACCTCATCAATACACTTCGGGCCTACGCCAAGCCCCGTCATAGCCCCGCCGGCACAGGCGCTTGATGATGTTACGTATGGATACGTGCCGTGGTCTACGTCAAGGAGTGTCCCCTGGGCGCCTTCAAACAGGATATTTTTGCCTTGTTTAATCGCCTCGTTTATTGTTATGTCAGTGTCGTCAACATAGGGGGCAAGTATCTCGCCATAGGAGATATAGTCTTTATATATCTTGTCGGCGTCTAATTTGTCGACGTCCGGGTATTGCTTGAGCATATAGTTTGTGTCGGCAACGTTTGCCCTGAGTTTTTCCATAAATATCTCTGGCCAAAACAGGTCAAGCATCCTGATACCTGAGCGTGACGCCTTATCTGTATAACAGGGGCCTATGCCGCGGCCAGTTGTCCCGATTTTTTTGTTCCCTTTTTTCAGCTCCTTCGAGAGATCCAGGGCCACATGGTAGGGCATTATCAGGTGGGCGTTTTTGCTCACCTTCAGATTCCCCAGGACAGAGATTCCCCTGGCCTTTAGCTCGTCGATTTCCTGAATCAGGGCCAGCGGGTCTACGACGACGCCGTTTCCGATAATGCACATCTTGTCTTTATGCAAGATACCAGAGGGTATCAGGTGGAGGATAAACTTATCCGCCCCTATGACTACAGTATGTCCGGCATTGTGTCCGCCCTGGTAACGCGCTACAATGTTTGATTTTTCGGTCAGGCAGTCCACTATCTTGCCCTTTCCCTCATCGCCCCACTGTGTGCCTACTATTATAATATTTGCCATCGCTCCTCCGTATTTGCCACCGCTGCCGCGTGAAGGTTTAGCCGTTCATCGCTATTTTCTTTACTTCTATTATGTTGGGCAGATTTCTTATCTTATTCAGAATATCCTGGCTGAGATCTCCGTCCACTGTGACTACCGATACGGCCATACCGCCCTTGGTCTCCCTTCCGAAGTGCATCCGTGCGATGTTTATGCCGCTTTGGCCAAAGAGAGTGCCTATGGCGCCTATGACGCCCGGCCTGTCGTTGTTGTTGATATACAACATCGTCCCTTCGGGGATTATCTCTATGATAAAATTATTCAGCTTTATGATTCTCGGGTCTTTTTTGCTGAACAGGGTGCCAGATACGTTAAAATCCTTTTTCGCGGACTTTATTGTCAGGTCAACCCTTGTGTTGTAGTCGCCCGCGTCTGCATTCTTCGTAACTTTAACGACGATGCCGCGCTCTTTCGCTATATGCGGGGCGTTGACGAAGTTTACCGTACTCTCAAGGATTGGGGTTAAAAACCCCTTTACTGCCGCTATCCGGATGGGTTCGTTCATTATCTCCGCCGCCTCGCCACGAAGCTCAATGGCAATTTCCTTCACATCTTCGTCCATGAAATAGGAGGCAAAGCAGCCCATCTTTTCAGCCAAATCTATGTAAGGCTTGAGGGTATTGACTTGGTCAGCCGGAATGGAAGGGAAGTTTACCGCGTTACGAATCGTACCGGTTACGAGATAGTCGGCTATCTGGTCAGCTACCGCCAGGGCCACGTTTTCCTGTGCCTCAAGCGTAGATGCCCCAAGGTGTGGGGTACAGATAACCTCGTCAAGGGACAATAGAGGATTATTTTCGGGCGGTTCCTTCTCAAACACGTCAAGGGCGGCCCCTGAGACCTTCCCGGCCTTTATCGCGTCATAGAGCGCGCCTTCGTCGACAATCCCTCCGCGGGCACAGTTGACTATCTTCACGCCGTCTTTCATCTTTGCAATGGTGTCTTTGTTTATGATATTCCTTGTCTCGTTCGTAAGAGGGGTGTGTATTGTTATGATATCCGCCCCGGTGAAGAGTTCATCGAGGGAGACCTTTCTGATGCCCAGATTGCTGGCAAGTTCTTCATTTAAAAACGGGTCAAAACATATGGCCTTCATACCCAGGCCAAGCGCCCTCTTTGCCACCTGTGCGCCGATGTTTCCCAGGCCCATAATGCCCAGGGTCTTGTCAAATAACTCAACGCCCATGAATTTTTTCTTTTCCCACTTGCCGCCCTTCATCGACTGTGTGGCCTGGGGAATCTTGCGCACGAGGGACACGATAAGGGCAATCGTGTGCTCGGCCGTGGTAATGGTGTTGCCGCCCGGGGTGTTCATAACAACTATCCCCTTGCTTGTGGCGGCGGCCTTATCGACATTGTCAAGTCCGGAGCCTGCCCTGCCGATTACCTTCAGATTCGTAGCGCACTCAATTACGTCCGCCGTAAGTTTAGTTGCGCTTCTTATCACTATGCCGTCATATTGCCCGATGCATGCCTTCAGCTCTTCGGGCGTCATGCCGGTCTTTACGTCTACCTCTAAGGATGCGTTTTTTAATATCTCGACCCCTTTGTCCGAGATATTATCACTAACTAATACCTTTATCATCAGGCCATACCCCCTGAATACGTATTTTTACAACAGGATTTCTTCACAGGCTGCAACCCCCTTGCCAAGCGTTACAGGCGCGCCAAGCGTCTTCAGGGTCATCTCAATGGCCGAGATGGCCGTTATTATGTCAAATCTGTCGGAGTAACCGAGGTGGGCGATACGGAATATCCTGCCCTTGGCCTGGTCCTGCCCGCCGGCGGCGGTAACGCCGTATCTCTCTCTTAGTACCTTGTATATCTTCTGGCCGTCTACGCCTTCGGGGGCCTCAATGGCCGTTACCGCGTTGCTTGGCATCTCCTTTGCGTATAGCCCCAGGCCGATGGCCTTAACGGCCTCGCGTGTGGCATGGGCCAGGAGGGCGTGGCGCTTGAATACGTTTTGCAGCCCCTCTTTCTCAATTATCTTTAACGACTCGTTAAGGCCGATAATAAGCGTGACGGCAGAGGTAAAGTTTGTCTGGTTTTCGGCCTGCTTTTTCCTTTCTACCTTCAGATTAAAATAAAACTTCTCTATTTTAGATGTCTCGGCCATTTTCCATGCCTTCTCAGACACACTGATAAAGGCCAGTCCCGGAGGCAGCATCAGCCCCTTCTGAGAGCCGCCTACCATGATGTCAATGCCCCATGCGTCGGTCTTCAGATCATGGGCAACCAGTGAGCTTATCGCGTCGACAACCAGTAGCGTATCCCCATATTTATTGACTACGGAGGCAATGGCCTCAATGTCGTGGTTTACGCCGGTTGAGGTCTCAGTGGCCTGGACGAAGACACCCTTAACTGAGGATTCTTTTTTGAGGACCTCATCAAGCTTCGCGGGATTGAGCGTATAGCCCCAGTCAACCTTTACCTCGATGACCTCAAGTCCGAAGGCCTTACAGATCTTAATCCAGCGCTCACCGAATTTCCCTCCGTTGACTACGACGGCCTTATCGCCGTGGTTAAAAAAATTAGTAACAGCCGCGACCATACCCCCCGTGCCGGTGGAACATAGGATTAGTACATCGTTTTTGGTCTGATACAGGTGTTTAAGGCCAGTCCTTGCGGCCTCAAAGATTGGAATGAAGTCCGGGGCGCGATGGTGAATCATCGGCATGGACATGGCCGCGAGGGCCTCGGGCGGCACCGGCGTTGGCCCCGGCGCAAGTAAATACCTTTTTAGCATTATATACCTCCGATATATATTACCGCAGGGTTAGACAGCCCTGTAAGGCTCAGACGGCCCTGTTACGGTTATTTGCGTACAAAATTCTTTGCTATGGCAAATAAATTTTATCGATTATAGTTTACAACACACTAACCCGATTATTATAATAAAAAATATGAAAAATAATATAGCCGTATGTAATAAAATAATTAGTACGGCCACAGGGGGCCAGAGGATGATTATTACCGGCACATTCGAAGGAATACGTGGGGTGGGCACTGTCTGGCCGCATATGTGATTGCGTGGTTCGCGCGATAGACACAGACTCTTAAGACAAGGGGGTGAGAAAGGAATGATGAATCTATTGCGTCTTTTTGTTTTCGGTGTTTTTGTCCTCAGCGGATACGTCTTAATAAATCCATATGGATACGCGTACGAAGGCCCGGCAATTGGGGCCATGGCAGGCATTCTGGTGGTAGGCTCAGAGTATTTCTTCAGAAAGCTCCGCATGGGTAAGATAATTGGCGGGCTTACAGGGCTTTTTATAGGGGTAGTTTTAGCAAAACTTATAATATATCCACTTCGGTCTCTGATAGAGGACCATCGGCTCATAACAACCGCTGTAGAGGCGGTCTCTGCCTATATCGGCCTGTTAATCGGTTTTACGAGGGGTGATAATCTCTCGATAGCCGGCACTGTGAGGCTTTTCAGGGGGCAGGGGGTCGAAGAAAATCTAAAAATCCTTGATACCAGTTCTATAATTGATGGCAGGATTGCTGATGTCTGTGATACGGGGTTTCTGGATGGTGTATTTATAGTTCCACAGTTTATACTACAGGAGCTTCAGCATATAGCCGACTCCTCGGATTCCATGAAGAGAAGCCGCGGACGGCGCGGACTTGACGTCCTGCACAGGGTACAAAAACTATCGGGCATAACCGTAAAGATAATAGACGAGGACTTCCCGAAGATAAAAGAAGTAGACTCCAAACTGGTTGCCCTTGGCAAGTTGATGAACGCTAAAATCATAACCAATGATTTCAATCTCAACAAGGTAGCGCAACTGCACGACGTCCCAGTGCTGAACATCAACGAGCTGGCAAACGCTCTGAAACCGGTCGTCCTGCCCGGCGAGCTGATGAAGGTGTTTATTATTAAAGAGGGCAAGGAGTCCAACCAGGGGGTAGCCTACACGGAAGACGGCACAATGGTCGTTGTGGAAAATGCCCGCAAGCTAATCGGCAAGAACGTTGACGTAGCCGTAACCAGTGTCTTACAGACAACGGCCGGGAGAATGATTTTCTCCAAGCCAAACACAGAATAAGGCTTTAGAGAAATGTTTACAACGGCAATAGTGCCCGCAGCGGGTACAGGCAGCAGATTTGGCTCCGGCACGAATAAGGTCTTCCACCTCATAGGTGGAAGGCCGATTTTGGCAAGGGTATTGGAGATACTGGAGGCTGCCGAAAGTGTCGACGAAATAATTGTCGTCCTCAGAGACGCCGACAAGGCGGCTGCCACTGCGCTTATCGAAAAATACGATATCACTAAGGCAGGAAAGACTGCCAAAGGGGGGCTGACGCGCCAGGAATCCGTCCATAACGCCCTCAGACTTATAGACAACAAGGACTCGGCAGTTATGATACATGACGCAGCAAGGCCTTTTTTATCACAGGGGCTGATTCTCTCAACGCTGCAATCGTTAGATGGTTGTGACGGCGTGGTCTCTGCCGTCCCCCTGAAGGATACAATAAAAGAGGTAAGCGGCGGGTTCGTGGTAAAAACCCTGCGTAGAGACACACTTGCCGCCGTTGCGACCCCTCAGGCCTTTCGTTATGAAACACTCTATGGCGCATATGAAAGGGCGGCCGCCGAGGGCCTGAACTTTACAGATGACACATCTGCCGTTGAACACTATGGCGGAAAGATAAGAATTATCCCGGGCAACTACAAAAACATCAAGATAACGACACAGGAGGACATAGCCTTCGCGGATTATTTACTCTCGGAAAAGCGGCACGCAAAGGAATAGGCACAGATGAGAACAGGCATAGGATATGACTCGCACCGCCTTGCGCCGGGCAGGCGCCTGATTATAGGCGGTGTTGAGATACCATTTGATGGAAAGGGGCTTGTTGGGCATTCCGACGCCGATGTCCTTCTCCACAGCATAATAGACGCAGTATTGGGGGCAGCGGGGCTTGGCGACATAGGGACGATGTTTCCCGATACGGACGATAAGTGGAAGGATGCGGACAGCATCGGCCTGCTTGAAATTGTTATGAGGCAACTCAAAGGGAGCGGCCTTGAGGTGACATGGGTTGACTGTGTAGTAATAGCGGAGAGGCCGCGCCTGAGGCCATATATAGACGCCATGAAAATAGCAATATCTGCCTCTGGCATTGGCGCAGAGTTAATAAACATAAAGGCCAAGACAAACGAATCAATGGGGTTTATAGGAAGGGCAGAGGGGATTGCGGCCATTGCGACATGTGTGTTAGAAAAGCGCCAGGCAGAGCCATAATCGATAAACCCGGTTGACAACGCTGTGGGCTAAACAGTATCTTATGTTATGCCCAAGACGGGAATTTCACATCCGGTAAGTATGCCAGGTGAATTAGTGTAAATATACAGGCATGAGGTGATATGTATGAGTGAGACCGAGGGAGCAGGCGAGGCTGGTGCAACTGAAATTAAACGAAGGCCTCCCATAGCCACAATCTTTATAATCGTTGCCCTGGCCACAATGGGCATATATGCCTATTTCAGCACTACGGACACAAACAAGTCCGGCGAACTCCTGGCAAAGGCCTATGAGGCCATCAAGGCTGACAACAACAAAGAGGCCGTAGAGCTGTGTACAAAGACACTGGATTCTGACCCTCAAAACTCCGACGCGTATCTGCTAAGGGCCATTGCCTATGGTAAACAAGGCAACCACCAACAGGCGATAACAGACATTGACAAGGCTATCAAAATAAATCCTCAACATGTAGAGGCATATGTCAACAGGGGCATTGCCTACGCCACTATCGGAAAACATAATGAGGCCATTATGGACTACGATAAGGCAATTCAGTTAAATCCCCAGCATAAATACGCCTATGTAGCCAGGGCACGCTCGTATGTCGCGCTGGACAATAAGGAAAAGGCAATTGATGACTACCTGAAAGTCGTGGAACTAATCCCTGACGATGCCTCGGGCTACTATAACCTCGCATGTATGTACTCTCTCGTTATAGACACATCAAAGGCATGTGACTATTTAAAGAAGAGCTTCGGCAAGGGGCTGGCAAAGTTCGAGGCGGTTAAGCAGGACAAGGACCTTGATAATATCAGAAAGGAATCATGCTATAAAAAAATTATGGAAGGAAAGTAACAATACCTGAGTCGGCTGCAATCGATGGCAACCGTGCTGAGGGCAACAGGTTTGTCTTAGGTTTTGTCTTAGGCTTTCTGGTTCTCGGGGTATTCAACATAGCACACCACGAGATGTGGCGCGACGAGCTTGAGGCTTGGATGATGGCAAGAGATGCCTCAACCCTCGGTGAGTTATTTCATAATATCAGATACCAGGGACATCCGAGCCTCTGGTTTTTGACCTTATATGTGTTGTCCGCGATAACTCCCAACCCGGTAATTATGCAGATATTCCACCTTGCCCTCGCCACAGCCGTTGCCTTTATCGCGCTTAAGTACGCGCCATTTACCAGAATCCAGAAAGTCCTCTTTATCTTTGGCTACTATCCCTTTTATGAATACTGTGTAATCAGCCGGAACTATGCTTATGGGCTGCTTTTTTTGCTTATATTTTTATCGCTCTTTCGCCCGGGAATAAAGGATAAAAAATATATTAATCTTTCCATAGTTTTATTTTTTCTCTGCCAGAGCAATCCCTATGGGGCAACTATAGCTATTGCGCTGGCCCTTATGCTACTTTTTGAGTGGATTTTCTTCAGAGATGCTTCCGTTGATTCTAAGACGAAATGGGAGTTTGCCGCCGGCATCCTGATATTTACCTGCGGCCTGTTACTCTCGGCAATGCAGATGCACCCTCCCCATGACTCCACATGGTATAACCCGAAATTTTTTGAAGATAACGTGATGCTGGTTATCTTAAAAATTTTTGAGGCAATCGCCTTTATCTGGAGTGCCTACATACCGATACCCATGTTTTCTATGCAATTCTGGGGATATAACTTCCTTACCCATTTGATAGCAGATCCGTATAAAGAGGTAACCGCAAGGCTTTACTTGTCCCTGGGACTTGCGGCCATTACTACGATGTTTTTCCTGCGCCGTTGCATAGCACTATTTTATTATGTCATCGGCACGCTTGGGGTAATCCTGTTCAGTTATGCGATATATGTCGGGGCGATAAGGCACAGGGGGCATTTTTTTATTGTACTATTCTCGGCCATCTGGATTTCTAACCTCTATAATGTCAAATCATTTAAGACTGGCATCTTCAATAAAGTCTGTGAATTTTTTGAAAACGAAAAGAACGCATTCTTTACATTTCTCCTTATGTTAAACGTAGTTGCCGGTGTAACTGCCAACACGATGGACTACCTCTATCCCTTTTCGGCAAATAAGGAAACGGCCCTGTATATCAAAGCAACCGGATTAGACAAAATGCCTGTACTTGGAGATAAGGACTACGCGACAAGCGGCGTTGCGGCTTAGCTTAACCGCTCTATCTACTACCCGGCAACACAGAGGCAGGCCACCTTCGTCACATGGGACAATAAACGCCGGGGGTTTAACGGCTCGAACATTCTGAAAGAGGCTGAGCTGTACTCGTTTAAGGAGAAAAAAGACATCCTCCTCGTCATAAGCTATCCCATCACACCCGATTCATTGGCCGAATACGGCAATGTGGAGTTCATAAAATCCTTTACCAACAGTGTGCTTACCGTAGAAAGGTTCTATCTGTATAAAATGAAATACGTGCCTCACTGAATCTCCCCGCAGGGCATGAGGGCCTCATAAAGCAGGCTGATGGCCTTTTTTGCGGCCTCAAAGCGAATCCGGTGGCGGCTGCCGTTGAAATTGCACTTTATAGCCGTGGTTATCGGCCCGGGGCCTTTTAATGATATGTAGACAAGGCCGACGGGTTTTTCGGCCGTGCCTCCGGTTGGCCCGGCAATTCCGGTTACCGCAAGGCCAAAGTCTGCGGTGGTGGCTTCCCGTATCCCAAGGGACATCTCAAGGGCCGTCTGTGGACTTACGGCCCCGTATGTGCGCAGCGTTTCGGGCGATACGCCTAAGAATATCTCCTTAAGCGCGTTGCTATAGGTTACCGCGCCACCACAAAACACCGCGGAACTACCTGAAACGGAAGTAATGAACTCCGCTATCATGCCGCCCGTACAGGATTCTGCGGTCGCTATGGATAGTTTCTTCAAAGCGGCGGCCTTAACTACACGTTCTGTAAGGGCGCAGAGCGATTCGATTTCTTCTTTGCCTGTCTCCAATAGCATGTTGGCTTTCTCCGGTCATACAGTTTTGTAGCCCGGGCAGCCTTCAAAGCCCTTGCAGCCGCCCTTTCTCAGCCTACAGTTCTTGTTAACGCAAACGGCCTTTTCCTCTCTGAGTGGTGTTCTCCCGGGTTTAGCGCGCTGGTTGTCCGTGTCTTTTTTTGCCGCGTTCATTTTTTATTATAACACTGCGCCTCAAGAAGGGAACAGGTATTATTCATATCCGCGGGTAAGGGGCTGGCAAATTCGAGGTACTGCCCTGTCACAGGATGGACAAACCCAAGTGTGGCGGCATGGAGCATCTGGCGCGGGATGGGGATTTTCCCGTGTTCTACAGAGGTCTTCAGGCCATATGTCCGGTCGCCTAAGACAGGGTGCCCGACGGCCGAGAAATGCACCCTTATCTGGTGCGTCCTGCCGGTTGCCAGTACCGCCTCAACGAGCGAGGCCCCCCGGAATGTCTTTAGTGTCTGCCAGTGCGTAATTGCCGGTTTGTGCCGGTTTGACCTGGTTGACATCTTTTTTCTGTCCGATTGGGAGCGCCCTATGGGCAGAGTTATCTCGCCCTTAGAGGCCATCATCGAGCCGTATATCAGCGCAAGGTATCTTCGTTTGATGCTCCGGCCCTTAAACTGTTCGACCAAGCTGTAATAAGAAGGGCCATCAAGGGCTATCACAACAAGGCCAGAGGTGTCTTTATCGATTCGATGGACAACGCCCGGGCGCAGCGGCCCACCTACCGGGGCCAGAGTCTCAACCCTCCACTTAACGGCATTCATCAGCGTGCCGCTGCTGTGCCCCGCAGCGGGATACATTGGCATACCCGGGGGTTTGTCCACTACTATAAGGTGTTTGTCCTCGTAGCAGATGCCGATTTCTATGTCCTGGGGGATCAGCTGCCCGTCTTGTGGTGGTTGGAAATCCACCGCGGCAATGTCGCCGGGGCGGATTTTGCAGCCGTGCCTTAGTATCTGGCCGTTTAGCGATATATGGGCGTCTTTGAGGAGTTTGGTAATTTGCGAGCGCGTAAGACAGGTCTTAGACGAGAGAAATACATCAAGCCTCTGTCCCTTTTCTGCCTCGGTTACGGGAAACTCAACGGCCATAGTGCCTACTGAATCAGTAAGAGGTCCTTAAGGCGGCGCATGGCCTCAATTGCCGCCCCAACGCGCCTGAATATTTTATGGACTATCTCGTTGCGGCTTATTCTGTTTAACAGGGAGATGAGTTTTATCTTTGTGGTTATAACATAGTCCTCGTCTTTGGCGATATTGCAAAAGGCTGCCATCGCGTGGGGGCCTAATTTGATAAACGAGGGCATAAAGTCTTTATTGTCTGTGGACATTGCCTCAATGGCCTTCATACACTCGGGTGAGATGTTGTTTTTCATAACTATCCGAAGGCTCTCGCGCATCTGAGGGGTCAGGTTATTGAGTCTGATATCGTCAGGGTAGCCGTTAGTGGGCTGGGGCGGCACGGCCATGGAGATTTCCTCTTTTTTCGGCTGTTGTATCGGCGCCTCGGAGATTTCTTCTTTTTTTGGTTGTGGCTCCGGTGCCGCAGAGATTTCTTCTTTTTCTGGCTGGGGCCTCGGGGCCTCGGATTGTGTCTCAGATTTCAGTATTGGCTGGCGTTTATGCTTGGTTTTGTTCTTTGGAGCTGTTGTTTTATCTTTTTCGAGGCGTGAGCGGCCTCCTGCCATCAGGTTCTTTATTTTATTTGACAACGCGATGCAACCTCCTTGCCGAACTTTGTGAAGTTCTCTGAAGCCAACTGTCCTCTGGGAAAATCAAAAACAGGGATTCCGGCCATTTGTGCCTGGTTAATAGATTCTCGTTCATAAATCTTTGTCTTAAAGATCCTGTTCTTGTACTCTGAGAGTTTTTCGTCGATGACCTCGTTAGTCAAACGGGCGGATTTTTTGACCCTTGACATGACGATATTCCATTTAGAGTCGAGTTCACCCTCTCTGACATCTTTGAGTTTGAGTATAAAATCGGCAAGCCCATCTATCGAGCGGCTTGATGGTTCACATGGTATGATGCAATAATCCACTACCATCAGTGTGTTTTCAACCAAAGGGCCTAACGACGGGGGACAGTCGATTATCACTATATCATATGTCTTGTCTTTATATATCTTATCCATTGCCTTTCTCAGACGGCGTTCCCTTTTAAAGGAATTGTACAGGGTCTCGTTTACGAGGCTGAGCCTGATATTGGACGGGGCGACGTCAAGTCCCTTTATGTGCGAATGTGCAATGATAGTGGTGATATCCTCCTGATTTGACAGGACATCGGCTATGGAGCGGTCATCATAGCCTACTTCAATGCCAAGCCCCGGGGCTACATGCCCCTGTGGGTCCATATCGATGATCAGGGTCTTGGTCTTTTTCTTTGCAAAGTAAGCCCCCATGTTAATACATATCGATGTCTTTCCCGTACCACCTTTATGGTTAGCCAGACATACAGTTACCACATGAAAGTCCTCCTTTTACAACACTGTTTAATCTAACAAATGTATATGAGAAGTGTCAACTAAGGCTATGATATAAAGAAAACCGGGCACAGGCTCCTGCCTGTATCCGGCCTTCAGGATAATGCTCATTCTCTGCGGCTTCACTTTGTTGCGGGACCCCGGTATCCTTCCTTTGCCCGCCCTCTGCCCATCTTGCTTATTATTAGGGAGTTAATAAGTCAGGTTTTTCCGATATTTCATAGCTCCAGACGCCTGGACAGCTTCGGCCACCATCGGCTGCGCTCACGAACCATCGGCAGCACTCACGCATATTTGTTGACTACTGCGCCAGTGCCTTCGGGGTTTGCTGGCTTTTGAGGGCTTTTTGCCTGCCCTGCAGCGCCGGCCTTATCTATCAGATCAACGACTGCCGCACCTTCGGCTTTCATCATATCTAAATTTTTCTTTATAACATTGACATTAACACTGTCTGCAACATTGCCTGATGAAGAACCTATTCCACCTACCATAGCTCATACCTCCATTATACACTTAATATTTTACCCGTTTCTGTTGATTCAAGCTTCACTATGTTTAGAGCTCTTATCGGCAGCTAAATATAGAAACTTAAGTCAGCCCAAAAATTTATTCACGATGGTTAATAGCTGCTCAGGCTTGAACGGTTTTATTATCCATCCGGTGGCCCCTGCCAATTTCCCCTCGTGCCTCTTAGAGACATGTGCCTCCGTGGTCAGCATAATGATAGGGATAAAGCGGCAGTTTGGCATGATGCGGGCCTGTTTAATAAACTCAAGCCCGTCAATCTTCGGCATGTTAACGTCTACGAACATCATATCGGCCTTAACACCCTTTAATTTATCAAGGGCGTCGCTTCCGTCTACAGCCTCTACTACCTCGTGCCCGGCATTAGCCAGTGTCATATTGACAAGCTGCCTTACGCTGGCGGAGTCGTCTATTATCATTATTACCTTCTTCATGGGCAGTAGCTGTATTTTACATTAAAGCCGATACATTTTTCATTGTATAAATTTACTGGCGGCACGGGGGGTGCCGCGTTTAGAGTGAAAGCATTCTATTGAGAGCCTTCCATGCCGATTCCCTTATTTTACCGCCCACTTTTATTACGTGTTTCATCTCTTTAAGCGCGTTATATACGGATTCGAGTGTGGTTTTTTTCATATTCGGGCACACCATGTCCTTTCTAAGGGGGTAAAACATCTTGTCCGGGTTTTCCTTTCTCAGCCTGTAAAGCAGCCCAATCTCCGTTCCAACGATAAACTCCTTCGCGGAGGATTTTGCCGCATATCTCAGCATCCCAGAGGTGCTGGTAACGTTATCTGCCATCTCAAGAATGTCAAGCCTGCACTCAGGGTGGGCCATAAACAGGGCATCGGGATAGGCCCTCCTCGCCTTTTCGACATCTGACGGCCTTACTCTGTCGTGTACGTGGCAGTAGCCATCCCAGGAGATTACCTCTTTTTTAGTGTTCTTTGCCGCCCACGCAGATAAATTCTTATCCGGTACGCAGATTACCCGCTCATCGGGGAGTGAATCGATAACTTCTACGACATTCGCCGATGTACAGCATATATCGCTTTCAGCCTTTACCTCGGCTGTTGTGTTTACATAGGAGACGACCGGTACACAGGGGTAGTCTTTTTTTATATCGCGCAGGGTATATTCAACCGGATATACATACCGTGGCGGGTCCTTATACCCGGGGAATGCCCCATATAACTCCCTCTCCATGCCGGTACTTATCATATCAGCCATCGGACAAAAGGCATCGAATGCCGTCAGGAGTACCACCTTGTCCGGCGAGAGAATCGAGGCACTCTCGGCCATAAAGTTCACGCCGCAAAACACTATTACGTCGCAGCCGGTTGCCGCCGCCTTTCTTGACAGCTCCAGGGAATCACCCGTCAGGTCGGCAATCTCCTGTACCTCGTCCCTCTGGTAGTTATGGGCAAGGATTATCGCATTTCTCTGAGCCTTCAGTTTTTGTATCTGATCCTTCAGGGATTCGCTCAAGGCCTAAAACCTTCCCGATATCGGAGGATTTGAGTTCTGCGGGGTGTTCGTATAGAGCACTGTGCCATCTGACATGGCTACCCTGAATATCCGGGTGCCAGTGTTTTGCACGGCAGTTTGATTGAGCAATCTGGGGTAGTAGGGCAGATAATTGCCGCCCTTGTATGAGTTTAACACCTTTGCCACGTACTCCTTGGTCTCCGCGTATGGAGGGATTGCCCCATAGCGGTCAACGGCATTGGGGCCGGCATTGTATCCAGCCAGGGCTAAGGAGACGTCACCGTTGAATTTAGTCAACAGGTATTTCAAATATCTGACGCCGCCGTCGATGTTCTCCACGGGGTCATAGGGGTTATTGACACTGAGCAGGCTTGCCGTGCCCGGCATAAGCTGCATCAGCCCCATGGCACCTTTTGGGGATAGCGCGGTGCTGTTCCAGTTCGACTCGGCCCTGATTACCGCCTTTATGAGGCCTGGGTCAAGGTTGTGTTCGGTTGCCTTTTGTTGTACGATTTCCTCGTAGCTCTTAAAGAGTGAGGTCTGCTTTGCGGTATTGCTTGCCTGGGTGGCGGCAGCTCCCGTAACGGGGTCTTTGCCGGGCACAGGGGTTGGCGGCACAGGGGTTGCAGAAGGCACAGGGGTTGCAGAAGGCACAGGGGTTGCGGATGCAGCTGCCTTTGGCTCTTGGACAGTGCCTGGCCTTTCGGCACTTGCCGCCGGTGCGGCTGGTTTCGATTTATCGGACCCGGCGGTTGAGGCCTCTTTGGGCGGATTCTTTGTGGCAGTTGGCGTCGATTTAGCCGGGGCTGACTTGAACAATACCACATACCTGGAACTTTTTGGTACATCCGTATAGTGGACAATCCCGTTTGCGTCTACGAACTTATAAATATCGGCGTCTGCAGAAACTGCAACACATATTGCAGCAGCTGCAATGGCCGCTATAATGCCTTTATTTAATGATCTCAGCATGTCTGATGTGGACATAAAAAATTAATTTCCAGTGGCATCCCCGGCAGGACACTGCCATCACCCGGTTGAAACTCCGCGGAAACGGGTTGATATCTCATCCAGACATCCATACCGGGAACTGGGGTGCGGGACACATGCACTCCACATGCATACATGCCCCACATTCCAGAGTACGTTTTCTTTAGCGCTAAGTTCACCGATTTACGCTGCCTCCCAAGGCCTTGCAAATTCACACAGGTATTAATGCATGGGAAACCCCATTCCCATACTTGTCGGTATAAATCGGTAATATGTTTAATCGGTACGATACTTCTTTTCTTATGCCTTTTTAATAAAAAACGATATCACGTTTCCGTTTTCTTTTGTATCGAGAAGTTCATGGCCCAATCTGTTCAGAAGGGCAGGAATATCTGATTTTGAACCTGCATCGGTTGACTGCACCTCAAGTACCTTGCCTGAAGCCATGCCATCAATGGCCTTTTTCGTCTTTAAAACAGGCATCGGGCAATTCAGTCCCTTGGTATCAAGTATTTCATCGGGCTTTATGTCTGCCATCACAACCTCCACAACATTTATTTTATATTGGCCAATGGCCATTAACTGCCGTTATTACCAGATAGGGATATATTACTTTAATATCATAAAATTGTCAACCCTTGATGCGCTGGATTTCTCGCTGTATAAATCACGGCCACCAAACCTTATTCAATAAACGTTTTGAATGCCGCTTCAAATTCAGACATCCTCTGGTCACTATTAAAGAACGGCATCCCCCAGACAACGTATTTTTTATCTGTCCATAACTGATCTATAACAGCCTTATCCTTCAGACTGGCAAGCATTTGTTCCTTCCATGCGTCATTCTTGAGAAGGTGTCCACCTTTTGGTTCAATGAATACTTGATAGTACATGGTGTCCTTCTTTTCCTTGCCAATAAGATAAAGCAGAAAATCAGGCTCAAGAGGTCTGCCGTCGTAAAAGTTATATATCTTGAAATGCCGTTCATTGCGGATCAAATAGGCATCCTTAAACTATAGTGGACCCAATTGTCAAGACAAAAATTTGCCTTTTTTAAGTTACAGCAAGTCCTTATATTTTTCATAGCCCAGGCCCCAAAGGGGCGGGTGTACGTCCCAAGTCCTTA
>PEAC01000182.1 GCA_002753305.1 Nitrospirae bacterium MYbin6 | reverse complement strand
ACGTACACCCGCCCCTTTGGGGCCTGGGCTATGAAAAATATAAGGACTTGCTGTAACTTAAAAAAGGCAAATTTTTGTCTTGACAATTGGGTCCACTATATATCTCTACAGTATCACATTAAAAAAATCTTGTCAATTGATGTTTTTGCGGATTCGTTGCCAGAAACAAATATGTCTTTTGCTACAGACAATACAAATTCAGCCTTGTTGTGAGTGTTGCAATCAGGTGATTAACGCATAGAGAATAACAGAACAAGTAAGTAATTCAAGCGATAACATCACACAGAGGGGGCTTCGGCCCCCTTTTTTATTAAGGACCCAATCCATGCCAACAAAAGACACTAAAAAATCACAGACATCGTTTTCGCTTACGTTCGCGGCCTCATGCAGTTCGTCGGGCGAGAGTATCAAGGCCGAAGCCGATACCGACAAAAACGTTGACGACAGCGGCAACTCAAAAAGCTGCTTTAAATATGGTGAGAAATATTACTTCAGGGTGTTCAAGACCTCCGGCGTTAAGGCGTACATGTTTACCCTCTCCGATGGCACAGTTGTCAGAGAAGGGTCTGGTAAGTCAATCGACAAAGAGGACGATTTAGAATTCAAAAAAGAGAACACGGCCAGCACGTCATACCCGATTACATCGATAACCTCAATGAACTGGATGGGTACGTCACTGGGGACAGTCAAGAAGTCCGGCGATATGGAAATCCAGACCGAAGAGTCCGGCGTGGCCGTGGGAACTCTGAAATACACGTCGACCTACGACCTGTGGTCATTGTCGGTGGCAACGAAAGACGAGGACGAATACAAGGTGGTGGTCTACATTGAGGAGACCACAATTGCCTGATAAAACAGCCGCCGACCATTCGGTTACATTTAGCAAAACATGTGATTCGTCCACGTCCACGACCTCCGAATCGCTTTCGTTCGAGCCGGACAGCGACAAAAACGGCGGCAAAAGCTCTTTCATGGCCCCGGACGATACGGCCTATTACAAATTATGGCCGGGCGCGCAGGCCCCTACGTTCTGGTCTAGCCTCGGAACGGTGAGCAACATTGGTACGTCCTCAGAAACTGTAGAGGAGTATATCACCCTCCACAAAACCAAATCCGGTACGCTGGCAAAGTTGCCAGTCAGCGGGGTATCCTATTTATGGGTAGGGTCGCACAAAGGCGACGACACCCCAAAATTCGACGGCAAGAATATTATTTTCTCTGTGGAGATGACGGGGATGCTGTACTGTACCTACGAGGCTTATTGTGATAACCTTGAGATAACCACCTCAACCTCCGGTATGATTTTGGTAACCGCTGAAAAGGACAGCATTACCGGCAATGCGACAATTGATTTTACCGGCACATCCAAACAGCGAAAAGTTTATCTCACCGTCAAGGACGCCTGCAACAAAGAAGTACTGGCGGACGTGGCCGTATCGCTGCGGCTGGCCGAATCCGACCCGTGGGAATCCATCGGAACGACCGATACGAAGGGGCAGCTATACCTCGGCGAACTATGGACGGGCAAAAAATACAAACTAAAAATGACACTGTCCGGATATATTGATAGCAACAAGGACACTATTAAAAACGACGAATTCACTATCTCCGACGATTCCACGAAATAGCCGATGGACAAAGCAGACATAACGGCCTACTTAGAGAAAAAAAACCTTGAGTATGAGGGCATCTGCCATCCCAAACCATGCCTATCCACTGTAACTGCCACCGACATCCACGCGATAATCAGCACCGCCAGTCTCGACCCTAACTATATGGGCAGTTCTAACATCGTTACCTACGGCACAGACGTTGCGGCTATTATGTTGACGGCTCCGCTGTGTCTGGACGATGCCGATTGCGACAGATACAATGTCGTTGCCTATATGCTGCCGGAGGGGCGCGCCGCACAGGACTGTCTCGGTTGCGTCCAGCCGTGTGGAGAGATTGAAGAATCGGACTCCGTAGTTGATATTACTGCCCTGCCGACGAGTTATAAAGACAAGCCGTGCCTGTCGGAGTGTGCTAAAAAAATCAAATGGTCTCAAGATCACGATGTCAAACAGGTACTCGTGCAGGACAAAACTACTGGCTTGTTTGAGTTAACAGACAAAAAAATCCCACTCAACACAATCACAACAGAGGTGGATATTCCCAACCTCTGCGGAATAATCGGGCTGTCTATGGAATTCGAGATTTCGGACTGCTACGCATATTGGGATTTATCCAAAATTGGAGCGGCGGCTATACCAGACGGCGGAGGCCTTGAACGAATCCACGGCGGTAAATGGGTACACACATGGAGTTTTACCGACCAAGACAGCTGCTGGTTTCCCGGCGAATATATTGTCTGTTACGCCCATTTCGACAAAACGTTTTGTGATTGCAATCCGATGCCCATTGCATGGGGCTGGTACTCAACGCCGTGCCTCACATCGGCCACAATACAGGGCTGCGGGCTGATAGATGACGTTACGCAGGAGGTTAAAAAAAAGCGCATTCAGGGGGATAATTTCAAAGGTACTTTTTTGGCGCATCAAAATATTAAAGACGTTGTCGTTTGGAATTCAGAAAAAAATAAACAGATCCCCGCATACGAGGCATTCGCGGCCACGGAAACTATGTCGGTAATGACAGAGCAATACCTGAAATACAAGGACATTCAGAACGTCAAGGTCTATCTATCCGAAAACAGGGTCAAGGAACTGCCGTCGTCGGAATATAGCTGTGATACCTCAACTGGCAAATTGACAATCAAGGCAAATTCCCAAGCATGGCGTTATGGCTATATATCCGTAGATTACGGATATATCAAACGCAATTATCACGTCGACGCGGCAAACGGCAATATCAGGCTGCCAAGGAAAACCTATAACGTTATCGAAGGCCAGGTGCTCTATGTAGACTACAAATGGACAGAGTCCACAATTCAGGCCGGCGGGTATCTCGTCGAATTGCAGGACGAGTGGATAGGCGACAAACGCCTACACTGGTATGTGTCGTTCAAAGGGACGCTGTGCTGGATTAAATGTTCCGATTTTGTTGACTGGAAAATTGGCGACAGGGTTATGATACTGAAGGGCGGGGCCAGTAAGGTAGGGACGACAAAAAGCGCAGCGTGGTTTCTCACCAGGGCGGATTCGCAGTATCTCAGCCATAAAAATATCGTCTCGTTCAGTGCGTGGAATGAAAACAAAACCGTTAAATACACAAACGAAATCGACTATAAACTGGACAGGATGAACGGCGTACTGTCCGAAACTCCACATACAACTATACGGGGCAGGCTATACGTCGAATACACCTATACGGAGGAAAACTACATCGATATGCACAAATGCCGGAATAGGGACGGGTCCAACCAAACGCCGCCGGACGACGAGGTGTTGACCGATGGCACAGTCTCATACACACTCAACCGCACGAGCGATATAATCCAGCCAATCAGGACGGGCCTGTGAAATTCCAAGTCTCC
>PEAC01000181.1 GCA_002753305.1 Nitrospirae bacterium MYbin6 | reverse complement strand
ATAATAGTAGGCGTTATGATGACAATATTCTTTCTAACGGCATTGAGGCTTTCAAAAAAAATCATTCCAAATTCCATAATCGGTTATGCTTGTATGCTAACACAGATAATCATGCAATTTCAAGGCGATCAGGAGAAAAGCTGGTAACCCTTGACTAATTAAAAAAATAATGTTACCATGCCTTAAAGCAATGGGATTGCCTAAGGCATAACATTATGAAAAAAGATGATGACATTGTTGACCTGGAACAGGAGTTTTATGATTCCTTCGAGAAAGAACAGATGCTTGCCTATTTTGATTTTATCGTCCCTCGTGGTGCTATACCCGGGCTTTGTAAGATTTCAAAGCCAAAGAAAGGGCGCACGACCTATTTCTCTGCTATTTTTCTCATAGACACACCCGATGAAAGCACCTTTAAATCAATTGCCTCATATGCCAGAAATATTAACTGGGATAACTTCAAAAACTACCTGCCGGGCTTTAACAGCGCAATGTCAATGCCATATGCCGGTGCAAAGACTGAGATTTACCTCATCGAGGCAGATATCTTTATTGATATACCTATTGATATGCCTAAACAATTTGTAATGCATAAATTATACCCATCCATCGAAAAGGTAACAGGCTTTAAGGCTGGTACGTTAGTCTTCTGGGATGACGTAACAATAGCGAAAAATGATGTAACGCACCAGTCCTTTTTTCAAAAGATAAAGGATTTTTTTAACTAACTGCTGAATGCAGCACAGGACAATAACAGCCATCAGCGCAAAGAAAACCTTATTAATCGTCACAGTTGTTGCGGTGTTAACGGCACAGCACGGCTACAGCGCTAACCTCATAGGGCAGGCTGCGCCGGACTTTACGTTAAAATCTCTGAATGGCGGTGATATATCCCTGTCATCATACAAGGGTAAGGTCGTTTTACTTAACTTCTGGGCTACATGGTGTACGCCGTGCAGGGATGAGATGCCGCCAATGAATAAACTCTATCTGAAATATAAAAATAACGGCCTTGTCGTGCTTGCCGTCTCCACAGACGACTCCACAATGGTGGTTGAGAAGTTTCTGATTAAAAACCATGTGGATTTCCCGGTGCTGCTGGACACCGGTAAGACAGTTGCTAAGACTAAATATCGAATCAACGCCCAGCCCACTACTTTTTTAATCGGCAAGGACGGTACAATAATAAAAAAATACTTTGGAAGCGTCAACTGGATGGACGATACAATTCAAAAAGAAATAACTTCACTTTTATAGCATCCAATGAAACCAAAACTCTTAACTGCCTCAGCAGTCCTGTTTGCCATAGCGCTTATTATCATATTGATGTTTGTATTAAACGCCTCCCCTCACATCTACAAGAAATCAGAAATCCTTATGGACACGGTAATAACGCTGACCGTAGTGTCAAACTCAGAGAAAAGGGCTGACGAGGCCATAGAGTCCGCCTTTAACAACTTGCGGCGGTTGGAGCGGCTGTTAAGTTTTTTCGATGCGGGAAGTGAAGTCTCAGCAATTAATAAAAATGCAGGGACAGGGGCGGTAAAAGTCTCACCTGAGACATTTGAACTGACAAAGATAGCCCTTGAAAAAGCTGAATTATCATGCGGGGCATTCAACCCGGCCATAGGACCGGCGATGGTACTGTGGGACTTTAAAAATAATAAAAGGCCTGCCGATTCTGAATTAAAAAATATCCTGCCGCTGCTTGACTACACACGTATCGTGCTTAACAGCAATGATTCGTCTGTAATGCTGATGGACAAGGGGATGGTCCTCGACCTCGGCGGCATAGCCAAGGGATACGCGGCAGACAGGACAGTAGAACTCCTCAAAAGGGCCGGTATGAAGGCCGGCATAGCGGCAATGGCCGGGGATATCAGGGTCTGGGGGACAAGACCGGACGGCAGCCCCTGGCGTGTAGGCATAAGGGCGCCGCGCGGCACAAGCGACGACCTAATCGGTGTGTTGTCACTTGAGGATTTGGCCGTTTCAACATCAGGCGACTACGAACGGTTTTTTATTGAAGGCGGTATCAGATACCACCACCTGATAGAACCAACCACAGGCTACCCGGCAGGGGATTTTCAGAGCGTAACAATAGTTAATCCAGAAGGAGTTGTTACAGACGCCTTATCAACGGCTGTATTTGTTATGGGCAGAGAAAAGGCACTCAGGTTTATCAAAAAAAATAAACTCATGGCCTATTTAATCTATGCTGACGGTACTACTTACACAACGGAAAACCTAAGAGCACTGTTTGACAATCGCTGAGATTATCAAGGTCACGACCATGTTTGACAGGATGTTGTTGGTACTCCTGCTCATCATAACGGGGGCATCGATAGTGTTAGTGCCGTTTTATCTCCCACGCGGGGGGCAAATCAGGATAGAAGTAAACAACAAATTATTATATAAACTGCCGTTAAGCGATGATAAAACCATTGAAATCAATGGCCTCACCGTAGAGATACAAGCTGGAAAGGTGCGCGTGGCGGACTCAGATTGTCCCGGCAAGCTATGTGTCAAACAGGGCTGGATAGACAGCGGCGCTATAATATGTCTGCCAAACAGGGTAGTAATCACAATCGGCGGTACTCCAACAGCCCCCAAAGGTGGTGTAGATGCAACAACGTGACAAGTACCGGCTGGCGCTTCTGGCTGCCTGTGCCCTGGCACTGCATGGATTTGAGCGCCTCATACCTACCCCAATACCGTGGCTGAGATTTGGATTTGCAAACATAATAACCCTGATAACGCTGATTCTCTATGGATTTAACGCAGCGCTTACGATAACCCTGATACGGGTAATTATTGGGTCGATGTTAATGGGGACGTTTTTAGGGCCGCCATTTATTATGAGTACTGTGGGTGGGCTGTTTAGCGTAGCGGCTATGTGGGTGGCCTTGCAGGTGCGTGTATTCGGGCCTCTGGGGTTAAGCCTGACAGGGGCGCTTTTTCATAATCTTGGGCAGCTCCTGGCCGTGTACGTTGTGTTTATTCAAAATCTTCGTTCTATACTAATATTAGCGCCGGTTATTCTGTTTGTTGGCACATTAACAGGGGTATTAAACGGTCTCGCCGTTATTTTTATAATGGAGCACTTGAAAAAAATGTCAGATAATGTACAGAATACCTAATGAAGATTAGATGTCCGAGATGTGCTAAAGAGGTAAACTACGCTGGGAATCCATACCGGCCATTTTGTAGTCACAGATGCAAGACGGCAGACCTTGCATCGTGGGCAGACGAAGAGTTCAGAATACCGGAAGACAAAACGACTGAAGCCGCTACAATAAATCAGGAGGAAGCATAATGTTAAACATATCAATAGCCGGAGCTGCCGGAAAGATGGGGCAGCGCATAGGGGTATTGGCCCTTGAGAATCCATCGATAACACTCGTGGGGGTATTTGAAAGAGCCGGGCACGAAGCCATTGGAGTGGACTTCGGTGAAATCGCCGGGGTTGGCAAAACGGGCGTGACCTTAGCCGA
>PEAC01000180.1 GCA_002753305.1 Nitrospirae bacterium MYbin6 | reverse complement strand
TTTATGGGGGCTTATAATGGCTGCAAATCCACTGGTAGAGCTGTACAAGGCCGGACAGAGTTTCTGGTATGACAATATAAGCAGGGGCATGATAACATCCGGCGAGTTAAAACAACTGATATCAGAAGACGGCGTCAGGGGTATTACCTCAAATCCAAGCATCTTTTACAAGGCCATAAAAGACGGTACCGGTTACGACACACGCCTGTCTGAGCTATTTATAAACACGGCGCTCTCTGCTAAAGAAATACTATATGAACTGGAAATCTCCGATATCGCCTCAGCCGCAGACGCGCTGCTTCCAATTTTCAAGTCATCAAAGGGTGTCGACGGCTATATCAGCATGGAAGTCGACCCACACTTTG
This sequence comes from Nitrospirae bacterium MYbin6, assembly GCA_002753305.1. Classification (GTDB taxonomy): domain Bacteria; phylum Nitrospirota; class Thermodesulfovibrionia; order Thermodesulfovibrionales; family Magnetobacteriaceae; genus Magnetominusculus. The sequence goes on along the minus strand of PEAC01000180.1, from coordinate 3,157 downwards.
CTTACGATACAGACAAGACCGTCGCCGAGGCCAGAGAGATCTTCAAACTAATCGGCAGAGAAAACGTTATGATAAAAGTTCCGGCAACAAAAGAGGGTCTCCCGGCAATAACGCAACTAACGGCGGAAGGCTATAACGTTAACGCCACCTTGTTGTTTTCCCCAGTGCGGTACTCAGAGGTAGTAAACAGCTACTTTGACGGCTTAATAAAACGCCTTGATGCTGGAGGCTCCATCAACTCCATAGTCTCTGTGGCCAGCTTTTTTATAAGCCGCATAGATACTGCCGTAGATAAAATCCTCGATATGAGAATAGACAATGCCTTAAATGACGCGGAGAAGGAATGGGCGGAGTCGCTTAAGGGGAATGCTGCCGTTGCCTCTGCTAAGACAGCCTATCAAACAATGATAGTCCTGTTTTCTTCCGAGAGATTTATTGAACTAAAACATAAGGGCGGCAATATCCAGCGCCTCCTCTGGGCAAGTACCAGTACTAAAAACCCCTCATACAGTGATTGCCTCTATGTGGACTCACTGATTGGGCCAAACACCATTAACACCATGCCCGTTGATACTGTAAAGGCCTTTAAAGACCACGGAAAGGTATCAAGAACTATTGATGCCGGCCTCAAAGAAGTTGACGAAACCCTGAATTCCCTCACTGACCTGAACATAAACCTGGAAGCCGTAACTCAGACATTGGAAGACGAAGGCGTAAAGCTCTTCATAGACGCATTTGACGCGCTGATTCATCTGATAGAAGACAAACGTGGCAGGGCAGGTTAAGGGCCGGCCTTTTTTACTATTACTGATGCGTTTTGGCCGCCGAACCCGATTGAGTTTGAAATGGCTGCGCGCACCTTCGTCTGGCGGCTGACAAGCGGTACGTAGTCAAGGTTGCACTTTGGGTCGGGATGCGTCAGGTTTATCGTAGGGTGTATCATGTCGCCGGCAACGCTGAGGACGGTAAAGATAAACTCAGGCCCGCCGGAAGCCGCAAGCAGATGCCCTATCATGGACTTGCTTGAGCTGATGGCGATGTCCCTTGCACGTTCTCTAAAGATGTTTACAATTGACAGGGTCTCGGCCTCGTCGTTTAGTTTAGTGCTCGTGCCGTGAGCGTTTATATAGTCGATGGCGTCAGTCCCCATGGCGGCGTCCCTGAGGGCAGCACACATGGCCCCCCCGGCCCCCGAACCGTCGGGCATTGGGGCCGTCACCTGGTAGGCATCCATCGTAGAGCCATAGCCCGCCACCTCGGCATATATTTTGGCGCCCCTTTTTACGGCATGTCCATACTCCTCAAGGACGGCTATCCCCGCCCCTTCGCCCATTATGAGGCCGGAGCGCCTTCTGTCAAACGGGCGGCACAACTGAGTAACATTCTCTGATGCGGTACACGCCGCTTGCAAGAGGACAAAAAAGACCAACCCGATGGGGTTTATCATAGAATCCGCCCCGCCTGCCGCGATTACGTCCGCCTCGCCGCCGCGAATCATTCTGAATGCTGTGCCGATGGCCTGTGTGGCCGAGGCGCAGGCCGTGGTAATCGTGGCATTCGGGCCGAAAAGGGAAAATCTCCCCGCAATCAGGGCAGCGGCACGGTTTGAGTTGTTCCTTATTATAGAATCAACTGTAACCTGATGGTATTCATTTGAAAAACCAGTCATGTCAAATTCGTTATTTTTTGTCCAGCGCGCAATGTCCTCAAGACGGTTGATGCCCAGGCCAGCGGCCAATACCGTGCCGAAGCGCTCCCGTGCGCCGCCGCTTATCAGCCCCGCGTCTTGCAAGGCCCTTTTCGCCGCCCACAGGGCAAACTGTGTCCTTCGTTCGATAGCGTTTTTTGAGTCTTCGGGGAATTCGTCCGTAATGCGCGCCCAGTCGTCCTCTTTGAGGGCGGCTACGGCCTGTACGGGGGATTTCGCAGCACCAGGGAGAGCCAGCCTTCCGACGCCGGAGACTCCGGCCAGGGCCTTAGTCCAGTTTTCACCAACCTCAAGCCCCAGGGCGGTTGCCATGCCGAGGCCGGTTACTACTACCCTTTTTTTGTCTGTGAAATCCACGGGATTTGTTCTTTCAGGCCGCTATAGTAGCAAAACCGGCGGTATAGCTCACCGGGGTCTATCTTGTCGAAATGGCTGTAGATTATCCTGTTGGCCGAGGCAACCTTCTCGCCGTCTATAAACATGGCGGCGGCCCCAAGTGTATCGCGTTTGGATGTCGACGTTATCTGCCCGTAAATCTCGGCCTTAAAGCCGGGCCTCAGACGCGATGGAACGTGCGCCCCTTCGACCAGCGTCAGAATCGGCGAGAGTGTAAAGTCATGGGTATAAATCACGAGCCATCCCAGGAGCTGGGCCATTGCCTCAATGAAGATAACCCCCGGCACCAGGGCCTCTTTTGTGAAATGCCCCCTTAGAAACTCCTCGGACAGGGAAAATGTCTTTATGCCCGTAACATCCTTACCTTTTTCTATTCTGGTTATGCTGTCGTAGAATAAGAATCTCATTTATCAGTCCGCCCGTTCGCCCGTTCAATGATTAATGTGGCTGCCTGCCCTTCATAGCTATGGCAGTTAATCATAACTCTGGCTGCCTGCCTTTGTAAAGGGTTTTCAGTTACGATACTAAAGCGAACGGCCTCATCGACAGGTGTTGAATATAAAGACGGCGGGATGATGCCATGTTTTATCACAAATGTGGCAACTGCCGTGTCAAGCGGCGCGGAGGCGGCAGAGAGATTGCCAAGCGCGCCTTTAGTTGAGACCACGCTAACCGTGCTGGAGTGAAATAACTGGTTTACTGCCTCGATTTCGTTTTTATCTCCGGTAGTAGTGCCGTCGCCGTGGGCAATCAGGAGGTCGATGTCCGATGGCTTTAGTCCGGCCATTGAGAGAGCGGCATACATCGAATACATTATCGCCGCGGCAGTTGGTCCGCTAAGGCCATCCCCGACACCAAAGGCCCGTCCCCATCCGGCAATTGCGGCTATGGGTGAGACCCCGCGGCGCCTGGCCGACGAGAGTGTCTCAATTGCCAGAAACGCTGCCCCATCTCCCGGGACGGTACCACATCTGTGTGAGGAAAACGGGCGGCCTGATAAATGAGATTCTTATTCTACGACAGCATAACCAGAATAGAAAAAGGTAAGGATGT
>PEAC01000179.1 GCA_002753305.1 Nitrospirae bacterium MYbin6 | reverse complement strand
AGTCGCCCAAGATGGAGGTAGCGGACTCCTCAGCAATGGCCCTTTACCTGCTTGAAGAGGCAGCGGTTGCCCTGGTGCCTGGCAGTGCCTTTGGCGCCGAGGGATATATAAGGATGTCCTATGCTACGTCGATGGAAAAAATAACCGAAGGCCTGAAGCGGATAAAATCTGCCCTGCAGAAGCTGGCATAAGAGGTGCCCATAGATAAAAGTCAATGCACCGGTTTTCGTTCAGGGTTCGCAGCGATAATGGGAAAACCCAATGTCGGGAAGTCCACGCTCTTAAATACGATAACCGGCCAGAAAATAGCCATTGTCACTTCAAGGCCCCAGACTACGAGAAACAGGATAATGGGCGTTAAGAATGCGGCGAATGGACAAATTGTCTTGTTTGATACGCCAGGGATTCACTCGCCGTTACATACGCTGGGGCGTTTTATATTGAAGACCTCGATGGATACGGTAAGCGAGGTGGAGTTGATATATCTGGTCGTCAACCCCTCCATGCCTGATGACGGAGATATATCAGTTATGGATATGTTGAAGGGCACTAAGAAGGTTATATTTCTAATCATAAACAAGACAGATATGATCAAGGATAAACCAGCGCTGCTAACTATTATTGATGCGTACCGTAAATTTATAGATTTTGCCGAGATTATCCCCGTGTCGGCCAAAACTAGCAGTGGTGTTGACGAACTTGTACAAGAGACATTGTGTTATTTGCCGGAAGGCCCGAAGTACTATCCCGATGAGGTAGTGACAGATGTGTTTGAGAGATTCATGGCGTCGGAGTGCATAAGGGAGAAGCTGATGGACTATACACACGACGAGATCCCCCATTCAATCGCGGTTGACATTGTCAGGTGGGAGGAAAAAAAGAGCGGCCTGGTTTCGATAAGCGCAAATATTTTTGTTGAAAAGCCCACACAAAAGGGTATAATAATAGGGAAAAACGGCAGGACACTAAAAGCAGTCGGCACGAAGGCCCGTAAAGAGATAGAGGATGTTGTTGGTGCAAGGGTATATTTAGACTTGTTTATAAAGGTGAAAAAGAACTGGCGTAAGGATGTCTCTGCATTAGAGGAGTTGGGGTTTAAGTGAAATGGTTATAAAAATGAAAGTTGATGGGTTGTTATTCGACCCAAGAAGTGGTATGTACATACTCCTGTTGAAGGCCGTAGAGGGAGAGGAGACACTGCCAATTTGGATTGGAAAGCCGGAGGCCGACTCAATTGCCCTAGCACTGGGCAAGGTAGTAACGCCGCGTCCGCTTACACACGACCTCATCAAAAACATCGTAGATGCGCTTAACATGTCGGTAACTAAGGTTATCGTCCATGAGATTATAGACAACACATACTATGCCACGCTTTACGTTTCGGACGGCAAAGCAGAAATGTCGATAGACTCGCGCCCAAGCGATGCAGTTGCCGTTGCCCTGAGGACAAATTCCCCTGTCTTCGTCGAAGAGTCCGTCATCGAACGAAAAAACACTGACGAACTCGAAGAATGGCTTAAAAACCTCAAACCAGAAGACTTCGGCAATATCATGTAATGCGTTTCAGCGCCGAAGGCATTGTCTTTAAGGGTCTCCCACTTGGAGAGGCCGACATGATTATGACGATTTTCACCCGGCAGAAGGGTTTTGTGCGGGCATTTGCAAAGAGTCCAAGGAAAACAAAGAGCAGGTTTGGCTCGGCGCTCGAGCCTTTCTCATATATCCGCCTCAGCCTGTGGGGGAAGGAAAACGCAGAACTACCACGGCTGATTCAGGCCGACATTGTCCATCCATTTCAGAAACTCAGGGAAGAGCTTAACTGTTTTCTGCGTGTATCTGAGATATTTGAGATGACATTTATGCTTATCCCCGAACATGTCAGGCAGGAGAGGCTCTTCGACATACTGCTCGATACGCTGAGAATGCAGGAGCAAGACTGCATGAATCCGAAGGCGATACTCTGCTATAAGATAAAGATGCTGGCAGCCGCTGGATTTATGCCAAGATTGAATGGTTGTGCCCGATGCGCGGGCACGGGAAGGCGGTTTTATTTTCGTGAGGGTTCAATATTATGCGACAACTGCAGCGGCAACGGCAATCCAATAAGCGGGTTTGAGCTTTCTCCGGGGGCTATAAAACTCTTTGAGACGCTGCGTCTATGGGATTGGAGTAAGTTAAATCGTGTAGTTCCATCAGATGGTCTGGCACGGGAACTTGGCATGCTGCTTGACCTGCACATCCGCTACCGGCTGGACAAAGGCCTTAAAACAAGGGATTTTATTGAAAATATAAAGACTACTGCGGCTCTGCCATAGCCCACGCAAGCCCGGCATGGAGTATCCCCCTCACTAACCCATATACTAAGCTATTTAAAATTATAGTGTTTTCTAATAGGCTCTTTGATTTCCCATGTGCACGACAGCCCCTTTGGGAATGTGACAAAATCGCCCTTTCCGAATTCCACTTTCTTGCCGTCTTTTGTCGATACGGTAACTTGCCCTTCAAGTATATAGCACTCTTCGGTATCACCGTAGTGCCAATCGAAGACAGACACCTCCTTTTGCCAGATCGGCCAGTGTTCTACGCCGCGTGTCTTAAGGTCTTCTGCTGCCGGTTTTACTACTTTTATCTCCATGTCTGCCTCCTTTCGCTATTCACCGATTATATTTACAACGATTGTCCTGCTGCGCGGTCTGTGGTCAAAGTCAGCGAGGACGATCTGCTGCCAAGTGCCGAGGTATAACTTACTGTTTTCAAACGGTATTGTGAGGCTTGGGCCTTGCAGCGCTGCGCGGACGTGGCTAAAACCGTTTGCATCGCCCCATGTCTCGTCGTGTGCGTAGCGCTTGTTCTGAGGGGCGAGTTTATCATAAAGCTCTGTCATGTCTTTTATCAGTCCAGGTTCATACTCTAGTGTTGTGACAGCCGCAGTTGAGCCAACCACGAATACCGTCAGAATTCCATTATGTACGCCTGAGTCGGCGAGGACACCGTTGACGTGATTGGTAACGTCGATTAGCTGACCGTTTCCACGCGTACTAAATACCAGCGACTTGTTTACTACCATAGTCCTTTCACCTCATTAGGCCCGTCTACCCGTCTATAAGATAGTCTTTGGGAGAATCCCTATACCGCACTCATCTATGTGCAGTCTGAAGCGGTCTTTATTGGGGTCAAGACCAAGCGTTTCGCCTTCGTTTATTACGTTGTTCTTGTCGATGATGACCTTATTGAGTTTGGCGCCTTTTTTAATATGGACGCGCTCAAGGATTATCGAGTCTGTAATCTCTACATCTTCTTCAATTACCACACTGCTTCTGATGATGGAGTGCTTGATAGAGGCTCCCTTTATTCTTACACCGTTTGAGATAGAGCAGTTTTGAATATCGCCGCTGATGATTTTAGCAGGCGGCACAAATGATATAGTCGGGTGTATTGGCCAGTTATTGTTGTAAATATCAAATATTGGCTCTTCGTCAAGCATATCCATGTTAGAGTCCCAGTATGCCTTAATAGTTCCAACATCGCGCCAGTAACCAACTTCCTCGTAGGGTTTTGTGCTGG
>PEAC01000178.1 GCA_002753305.1 Nitrospirae bacterium MYbin6 | reverse complement strand
CGCATATACCTGCATTGGCGGCACTGGATAAATTGAATATAACATCGCAAGCAAACCCAATGAACTCCAGTATTGCCTTATAGCGAAAATAGAGGCATAGTAATAAGGATTTGAAGCCAGGAAGGGAGGCTGTTGATAATACATTGAGGTCTCAGGGCCATTGCCGTTGATGATGTTATAAAACATTTGGACATTTTGAGGAGCACATTGGTCGTTGTATGTTACGACAAATGGATTTTTAAACAGCACAAACCCAAGCCATGCACTTGTTATAACGATAAACGCTATCAGTATTATTATGCTGTGTTTTTCAATAGCAGCAGCTGCCTTTCTAAAATAACCATTCAACGGCTCTCTATCTATTATTTGCCGGCCTCCTATCGATGCAAGTAATAACGCCATATAAGCAATACAACTATAGACTATAGTTCTTGTGTAAATGGTGTTGTCAAAGCTGGGTGATTTGAGAGCTAAAATATATAATATGGAAATAACCCCTACGGCAGCATAAGTTATCAATCGTTTCGGATAGTATTTAGTAATATTATATTTCATGATATTGCCTTCATATTATCGCTTGCATCCTTTCATTAGTAAGGTATTTGAAAGTATTTTCCAGCCTAATATATCTTCATTTCGTGGGACCTGCAATGGGTGGAGATTTTTTATAATTGCGAAATAGCTATCAGGAGAACTATAAATAAGTTCATATTTATCGCCCTCAGTAAATAATTCATATATTTTTATATATATATCTATATTACTTGGAGACGGTTTATCACCTACACCCTGTTCAATGATAAAATATTCAACACCTGGAGGATGATTTGGGAAAAGCCATACTTTTTGCCGGTTCGTTATATATGCCTTTATATCACCTTTTACAAGAAAGGATACAGAGGCGTCTGGAGGGATATATTCGGCTATTTTCTCTAATACGGCCCTTCTTCTTGGGTTTTTCTTTTGTTCTGTAATCAGACCATTAAAACTATCGTCTCCATAATAATCTTTAGTTATAAATTTTGGGCTTGTAGAATTTATAACCCAGGGGAAATGAGTTGTGACGAATAACGATATAGAGATAATGCCAGCGATGAGCATTGGCCGGAGGATGTATAATTTTTCCGCCATATCAGGTGATTCACCGGTTTCTTTTTTCAGACTCACATACGCTGCAAACGCGGAAAGATATACGGGAACTATAAATGCGTCATTTCTTTGGTAAAAAAAACCAAAATCATATATAAAAGACAACCCAATACATGGCAGCATAAACATAAGGATCCCTATTACTTCCAGGTTCCACTTGCCTTCTCTCCTGATGCCAAATAATGGCAGGAATGAAACCGCCATCAATAAAAAAGTGATATATTTTAAAGTAAAAACAGAACCTTCTTTTAAAGTGGCCATGAAATTATCGGAAAAGATGCGGCTAAATATCATACTGGCAAAATAGCTTGGCTCATTGTAAATACCACAGAGGGCCTGGCGCAAGACGGCATTGTCCAATAGCCATACTGACAATCCTATTAATACTGTAATAATGCCCTGCTTCCATGCCTTAAAAAATACCCCTACGATTATGCCTAAGAACATTATAAAAAACACCTGGGGATAACTTATTGTGGCATAAAAAAGACATATTAAATAAAACCAACCCCATGAACGCCTGAAAAGCGCGGCAAAAACCAATGGCAGAATCCCTAATCCAATTATATCGAAATGCCCCCTGATAAACATCAGATGTTCTACCTGGGGGATAAGGATATAGCCCATAGCAGCCCACAGAGACATTGCCTTTGTCGCGCCAAGAGAGCGTACCGCCATATATATTCCTATCGAACCAAGCGAAACCACTATCAGTATCACCGCATATACCTGCATTGGCGGCACTGGATAAATTGAATATAACATCGCAAGCAAACCCAATGAACTCCAGTATTGCCTTATAGCGAAAATAGAGGCATAGTAATAAGGATTTGATTCCAGGAAGGGAGGCTGTTGATAATACATTGAGGTCTCAGGGCCATTGCCGTTGATAACATTATAAAACATTTGGACATTTTGAGGAGCACAATCGTCGTTGTATGTTACGACAAATGGATTTTTAAACAACACAAACCCAAGCCATGCACTTGTTATAATGATAAACGCTATAAGTATTATTATGCTGTGTTTTTCAATAGCAGCAGCTGCCTTTCTAAAATAACCATTCAATGTTTCATTCTTTCCAGCTTGCCTGCCTCCTAAGTATAGCGCTATGAATAAAAACACATAACCAATACAAAAAAAGACTATCGTTCTGGTGTAAATTACATTATCAAAGGATGGTATTTTGAGAGAAAACATACATATTATTATAATAACCGCTAAGGCAACGAAAACTATCAACCGTTTCGTGTAATTTTGGGTAATATTATATTTCAAGATATTATATCTATATTGTCAGATAGCGCTTATAAAAAGGGCCTGAAGCGAATATCTCCAGGCCCTTTATCGTTTATAAATACCCTACTTTTTCTCTGAGAGTGCCGCTACACCCGGCAGGACTTTCCCCTCGAGAAGCTCTAATGACGCGCCACCCCCCGTTGAGATAAACGAGACCTTATCGGCAACACCGGCTCGCTTTACGGCCAACACCGAATCTCCCCCGCCTATGATACTCGTCCCGCTTGACGCTGCCACGGCCTTTGCCAGATCATACGTGCCGTTTGAGAATGCCTCTATCTCAAATAAGCCCATCGGTCCATTCCACACGATGGTCTTTGCGTCGGCAACTGCCTTTGCAAACACTTTAGATGACTCAGGCCCTACGTCCAATATCTTCCAGCCCGCAGGGACGCTATTGACCGGTACGGCCCTTGTCTCGGCCCCAGGCTCCGTCGACTGGGCTATAATGCAGTCTATCGGCAGCAGGAACTCTACCTTGTTGGCCTTCATCTTGTCCATTATCTCTCTGGCCGTGTCAAGCATCTCGCCTTCACACAGGGAATCGCCAATTTCGTGGCCCTGTGCCTTGAAAAACGTGTTGGCCATGCCGCCGCCAATGATCACCTTGTTTACCTTGCTTGCCAGGTTCTCAAGGACGCCTATCTTTCCCGATACCTTAGCCCCACCGACAATCGCCACAAACGGCCTTACCGGATTATCTATGGACTCTATCAGGTAGTCGAGTTCTTTTTTCATCAGAAGCCCGGCCGCCGCCGTCTTTACGTACTTCGTTATGCCTTCGGTGGTTGCGTGTGCCCTGTGGGCGGTTCCAAATGCATCGTTTACGTAGACATCGGCAAGTCTGGCCAGTTTCTCTGAAAAGCCCGGGTCGTTTTTCTCCTCTTCCGCATAGAACCTGACGTTCTCAAGGAGCAGCACATCGCCGTCTTTCATGGCGTTGACCGTCTTTTCAACATCGGGGCCGATACAATCTGAGGTAAATATCACCTTTTTCTTGAGCAACTCCTCAAGGCGCTTCGCCACGGGGGCCAGGCTGAACTTTGGGTTTGGCTTCCCCTTGGGCCTGCCCAGGTGCGAGGCAAGGATTACCCTTGCTCCACGTTCGACGGCCAGTTGTATCGTCGGCAGCG
>PEAC01000177.1 GCA_002753305.1 Nitrospirae bacterium MYbin6 | reverse complement strand
CGTTGCGCTGCTACACGTGTGTCCCTGCGATAGTACCGGTATTATATCAGTCGATAACATCCCGCCTGCTCCGGCTACAAAGATTTTCATTTCCAGAACCCCTCGCTCTCAGCCGCCAGCCGTTTTTTCAGCGACTGCCACCACCATTCGTTGTCTATATACCAGTTTATTGTATCGACAAGTCCGTCTTCTATTTTCTTTTCAGGTCTCCAGCCAAGTTCGGCGGTAATCTTTGCGTTATCAAGTGCATAGCGAAAGTCGTGGCCAGGACGGTCTTTCACATACTTAAACGCCGCCTCACCTGTTATCTTAGCTGCCCCTGAATCGTTCATTATCTCCATGACCTTGTGTAATATTTCAAGATTCTTTCGTTCGCTGTCGCCCCCGATGTTATAGCTCTGTCCTTCCCTGCCCTTGTGAAACACTATGTCAATGGCCTTACAGTTGTCCCCGACATAGAGCCAGTCTCTGACATTTGTTCCCTGACCATAGACCGGCACGGGTTTACCGGTAAGCAGATTGGTTATCATAAGGGGGATAAATTTCTCAGGATACTGGTACGGCCCATAATTATTCGACGGCCTTACGGTAATAACCGGAAAACCAAATGTCTTAAAGAATGCCTTAATAAGCAAGTCCCCGGCTGCCTTTGATGCGGCATATGGAGAGTTAGGGTCAAACGGGGTGGTCTCGGTAAATTTACCATCCCCTGTCTCGAGGCTTCCATAGACCTCATCTGTTGAGACATGGACAAATCTCTGGACTTTTGCCTTTAGTGCGGCATCGAGGAGGACTTGCAGTCCTATGACGTTGGTGTCCAAAAATGGGCGGGAGTTTTCAATCGAGCGGTCAACGTGGCTCTCGGCGGCAAAGTTAATAACTCCGTCAACCTTTTTCAAAAGTTCTGTGACAGCGGCCTCATCCCCAATCGAGCCATGTACGAAATGATACCGCCCTGAGTCAACCCCCTTGAGGTTATCCAAATTCCCTGCGTATGTCAGTGCATCCAGATTATACAGCTCATAATCCGGGTATTTATTAAGCATATATCTGACAAAATTTGAGCCAATGAAACCACAACAGCCTGTGACAAGAATTTTCACACCAGTCTCCTAATTATTTCAACTTGAAGAATGAGGGCTCTGCCCTCAAACTCCCGGCAGGGAACTTGTCCCCTGCACCCCCTCTAAGGGGCTTTCGCCCATTTGAAGCTATGTTATACCTCAACAATCGAATCGTCGCTTATCATTAGCCGCAAGGCCGTGTGTTGATGTGCATTTTTTATTACCTTAGCCCCCCTGCCGATAAGACTGTCCTCAAGGCGTTCAATCCCCTCAATGTGGGCATTGTCCAAAATAACAGAGTGCTCAATGGCGGAGTTCTTGATAGTAACATTATCGCCTATGCTTGTAAAAGAACCTATGAAGGTATTTTCAATGGTGGAGTTTTTCCCAATCTTAACAGGGCCGCGAATATTGCTGTTTGTTACTGCCGAGCCGGACTCTATTGTCACCCTGCCGGTTGTACGGCTGTTTACGTCTATTTTCCCCTTAATGTCGTTTTTAATATACTCATCAAGGACGATGCTGTTGGCCTGGAGGAGGTCGTCTTTTTTACCTGTGTCAAGCCACCAGCCGTCAAGTACCTCACTGTCTACGGCATAACCCATGTTGATTAGTTCCTGAATGGCGTCGGTTATTTCAAGTTCTCCGCGCTTGGAGGGTTTTATACGGGCAATAGCGTCAAATATTTTTTTCGTAAATATATATACCCCGACAAGCGCCAGATTAGAGGGCGGGTTCTGGGGCTTTTCCATAAGCTCGATGACCTTGCCGTCTGAATCAAGCCGTGCAACACCAAACCGGCGGGGGTCTTCTACTGCCTTTAGGAATATCATCGCATCAGGCTTATTCTTCTTAAACCTCGCAATAGCTGTCCGCACCCCTGAACTAAGAAGATTGTCACCGAGGTACATGACAAAATCATCATCACGCAGGAATGACCGGGCGCTGAGGACTGCGTGCGCAAGGCCAAGCGGTTTTTTCTGCACAATATAGTGAGTCTTTATGTTCCACGGCAGACCGTCCCCTAAATAGTCTTTTACGTCCTGGCCGGTCTCTGGGGAGATTATGATGCCCGCCTTTTTTATTTTTGCCTCGCATATATGGTCAAAGACATAGCCAAGTATTGGTTTTCCGGCTACAGGCACAAGTTGTTTTGCTATGGTATGCGTGAGGGGCCTTAGTCTTGTCCCCTGCCCACCGCTTAATATCAAGGCCTTTTTCATTTATCTCCCTGCCTTAACCTCGCCTTAATCTCGTCTTAATCTCTTAAGGGCAATCAAAAAAATTTTTGAACTTTATGATCGAAATGTATTATAACAAATATACCGTGTTTTTTTACAACCATGTGACCATAGAAAAACTGGAAGCGGTTCAGCCATGAAAAAGGTTATACAGTTGTTTGCGCTTATTACCTTAGACATAGCCGCGTATTATGTTTCCCTGTACGGTGCGTGGTATGGCAGGGAGAAGGTTATCCCTTTATTCTATACGCCTCCGACACCAAATTATACTTTTGAATATTATACTGGACTTCTGTGGATTCCTGTGATTTTTATCTTCTTCATCGCCTACAAGAACATATACACGGGCAGGATACCGTTGTGGGATGAGTCAAAAAAACTGGCACACGCCAATACGCTGTCATTTATGATGCTTGTAGCTGTGGTAACGCTTGGGCAGGCACAGGGGCTGGTCTCACGCGCCGTAATATCGTTGTTATGGCTTATAAGCATTTTTATATTCCCCATTTTTCATCTCTATGGGAAAAAGCTGCTCTTTATGATGGGCATTACAAAGGAGAAAGTCCTTGTGCTGGGGGCCGGTAAGACCGGCAGGCTCATCTCTCAGTGGCTTGAGCGGGAGAGGCATATTGGATATGAAGTCCTCGGCTATCTGGATGATGAGGTAGATAGAATCGGCACATATATAGACGGGAAAAAGGTCTTCGGGCAGGTCAGACACTATACCAGATTCATTAAAGAACTCCAAATCAACACCATTATCATAGCCATGCCGTCTCTTGGCCCTGATAAGATATCTTCGCTGGCCTTTGAGGTTCAGCAAAAGGTGAAAAACACGATGATTGTCCCCAATCTCTACGGCATAGCGCTCTTAAACACCGAGCTTCTGCACTTGTTCTACGAAGAGATATTCCTGCTCAAGGTCAAAAATAACCTGAAATCCACATACAACAGGATAATAAAAAGGCTCTTCGACCTTATCGTGAGCATTGTACTATTACCATTTCTGCTGTTATTAATGGCCGTCATAGGGATTATAACGAAACTTACATCACCCGGCCCGGTCATATATACTCAGCAAAGAATAGGTATAGGCGGGCGGCCCTTTAACTGCTACAAATTCAGGACAATGGTGCAGGACTCCGAGCAGATATTAAACGAACTCCTGCAAAGCAACAGGGATATGAAAGATGAGTGGGACAGGCACTGGAAGCTCAGCAATGACCCGCGTATCACGCCAATTGGGATGTTCCTGAGAAAGACCTCCCTTGACGAACTGCCGCAAATCATTAATGTCCTCATGGGGGATATGAGCCTCGTA
>PEAC01000176.1 GCA_002753305.1 Nitrospirae bacterium MYbin6 | reverse complement strand
GGACAGGATATTTGTATATGTTCGATATTGCGGGCTGCCGACGCGAATGGTGAAGATTGCAGAGACTTACAACTTTGCATGGGCGGAGTTGGAACAATGTATGGAGTCTATAGCGCCGGGGAGTTACTACAGGCGTTTTTTTCAGGTAATCACAGACAACCGCACGAATCCGCCCTGGTGGGTAGAGTCGCGTGCAGCAGATGAGGCACAGCTTATAGAGATGACGCTGAACAGGGGGTTATGGATACTGGAGACCATAGTAACTGCCGCACCGCTTGTAGGGCTTGTGGGGACAATAATAGGCATGATGGAGTCGTTCCGGTTGATTGGCACGGGCGGGCTTGTAAATCCCACCGGCATAACGGGCGGCGTGGCGCAGGCGCTGATAGCGACTACACTTGGCATCATCATAGCGCTTATTGCGTTGTTTGCATTTAATTTTTTTTCACACCTCAACGCTAATATTATGGACAAGATGGAACGCATGGGGACACGTCTGATAGACCGCCTCCGCATGGACAAAGAAGAAGGGGGCGGGGCATGAAACTCCACAAAGGCAGACGCTCAAAACGCGGCCGCATAGAAATCATCCCGATGATTGACGTGATGTTCTTCCTTCTGGCTACATTTATACTTGCATCATTGACCATGCAGAATATCCATTCACTGGGGATTAATCTGCCGGAGGGGGCAGTCCCGCCAACCCCTGAAAACACCGGCATAACCTTAACCATTAAAAAAGACAGCGCCATGCTCCTGAATGATACCCCCGTCACCCTTAAAGACCTGAGTACTAAACTAGAGCCAATGTTAAATGGCAAGCTAAACCGCATAATCGTTGCCGCTGATAACGCAACCCCGCAGGGTATGGTAGTGCAGGCAATGCTTCAGGCCCGCCGCGCCGGTGTGGAACACTTTATGATTGCAGTATTGAGTAATAACCCTGATTAAGCCAATCTAAAATTTCGGGGCTAAAATTTCGGGGCAAGCCCCGCACAGCCTGAGCCGCTTCACATAGCGGCGATGACAGCGGCTCATATGTGCTTTAGGATACGTGCTGTTTAACTGAATTTAATCAATGACGGGTCATAGCCTTCGGGTTTTTCGTAACCCAGCAGATTACACACTGTTGCAGCGGCGTTGCTTAGGCCGCATTTGTCCAGACTGGACAGCTTATATTCCCCTTTGTAGCCAAAGTCTATGATTACAAACGGTACGCGGTTTAGGGTGTGTGATGTCTTGGGTACCTTTTTCCCCTTTTTCATTACGTACATCTCGTCTGAGTTGCCGTGGTCTGCGGTTACTATGACTATGCCGTCAAGTTTTTCTACTACTTTTATGAGCTTGCCAACGCACTCATCTACGGTCTCTACGGCAGTTATGGCCGCCTCCATCACGCCGGTGTGCCCGACCATGTCGCCGTTTGCGAAGTTTAGGCGTCCGAATTTGTATTTACCTGACTCAAGCATCTCTATGGTCTTTTCTGTTATCTCATATGCCTTCATCTTTGGCGCCTTGTCGAAGGTCAGTTTGTCCGAAGGGATTTCGACATAGAGTTCCAGTGCTTTGTCGAGATAGCCGGAGCGGTTACCGTTCCAGAAATATGTGACGTGGCCGTATTTTTGTGTCTCTGATATGGCAAACATGGGGATTTTCTCTGCGGCAAGATACTCGCAGACGGTCTCTGATATCTGCGGCGGCTCGACGAGGAAGTTCTTTGGGATTTTAGCCTCCGAGTCATACTCCATCATACCGGCGTAGAAGACATCGGGGATACGGCCCCTGTCAATCTTATCGAACTCAGGGCCGCTGTCAAAGGCGAGGGAGATTTCAATGGCGCGGTCGCCTCTGAAGTTACAAAATATAAAGGAATCGCCGTCTTCCATTTTACCGACGGGTTGGCCTGCGTCGTCTACGATGACGAATGCCCCCATGTTTTGGTCGTCGAGGTCTTCCTTATAAAACGCATTAATTGCCTCCTCGGTGGAGCGAAACGGCCTGCCGATGCCGTTTACATGGGCGTCCCAGCCGCGCTTGACGATAGTCCAGTCCGCCTCATACCTGTCCATAGTGACGTTCATCCTGCCTCCGCCAGAGGCGATGCAGTAGTCATAACCCTTTTCGTCTCTGATCTTCTTTAAGAGCTGCTCAAGGGGGACGACATACTCAAGGGCAGTGCGCGGGCCAACGTCTCTGCCGTCAAGCAGCGGGTGAACGCGGGCCTTTTTCACGCCGGACTCGGCTAGTTTATTGAGCATGGCATAGAGGTGGTTGATGTTTGAATGAACATTTGCGTCTGAGAGCAGGCCGCTGAAATGCACAGCGCCACCGCCTTTAGCGCGTTCTACAATCTTGTTCCAGAGTCTGCCATTGAAGACCGCGCCGGTTGCGAAGTCCTCGTTGACACGCTTGGCCCCCTGCGCAAATACGCGTCCGGCGCCAAAGGCATTGTGGCCGACTTCGCTGTTACCCATGTCCTCATCGCTTGGAAGCCCTACCGCCTCACCGTGCGCCGCAATAGATGTACAGAGTTCGCTCTTAAATAGTTTGTCAAGGACGGGGGTCTTTGCCAAAAAGACCGCGTTAGTGTCGTCGTCTTTTCCAAACCCGACGCCATCCATTATAATAAACAGTAAGGGACCCTTACGGCCTGAGAACTCCTTGAGTTTCTTTAACCTTTCCATGTTCAACCATCCTCCTGAGTTATAGTTTGAGAAATTACCGGTTCAATGCTATATTATGAAATAAACCGCGCGTAAAAGCAAGCACAAGGAGGTCAGGGCCAGGGCAATCGCATTTAAAACATTTATTCAGTAAAAACAACGACTTATATATTTTCTTGCAAAAACATAACTCATTGATTTTAAATGTTATTTTATTCCTAATGCGTTTGCCATGTCTGTCAAGACTGTTGACAGAAAAAAACCTTTGTGATATATTAAAGATATGGAGGGCGGAAAAATGGCAGATGAAAAGATTTTAACAAAAGAGGACTTGATTGCTGTATTGGGCGATGTTGTCCCACCAATAGTATCAAGATTAGATTCTATTGACTCAAGATTGAATGCTGTTGACTCAAGGTTAGATAAAATTGAAACGAGATTAGGCAATGTTGAAACAAGATTAGGCAATGTTGAACATGAGCTTGCCACAAAGCCTGACCGCGACGAAGTCCGCTTCATAATAAAAGAGGAACTCGAACCCATACGAAGGGAATTAACCCTCAAGCCCGACAGAGAGGAAGTGCGCCGGATTGTGGCCGACGAAGTGGAAACCTCACTCACAGGGTATCGGTTTGTTAAGGTTAAATAATAGTAAATGTCAAGAAAACCCCATCTTTACAAGGGAAAGGGTAGATGTCATAATGAGCCGAAACAAGAAGGTTCATGATGACGCAAGATGGTTTTATTGAGCATAAATAGGATGTGTCCCAATACTGTCCGGTATAGAAATTGCTTGGCGGAATAATTCGCGGCAATGAGGGGTATCGAGATTTTAAAGTAACCTAACGGGTGATGTCTATGATTGGAGGTATTGACAGGAGAGGCATTAACCGGACATAGCTCACACCATTATAGCCGCGAAGAAAAAATGCCCCTCAGCTATTAATTCAGATTTTTTTCAAATTTTCTATATGTGCTTCTAA
>PEAC01000175.1 GCA_002753305.1 Nitrospirae bacterium MYbin6 | reverse complement strand
AAGGACTTAGTATGCTGTCGGCATAAATTTCAGGAGGTTTCAGATTGCGGTTACTTGGGTAAGGTCCTTCTTATGTCGTAACGCCAGCCGCATCGCTGCTATCTCATCTGGTGTGCATTTCTATATGTTAGCTATTGTGCGATGTTTAACCTTTTTCCCCTCGCGTTATGACTCCCGGAGCAAATATCTCGTATAAGTTTTACCGTTTACTCGTAATATTGATTTATCAACATACATAGTGAGTACACTATAAAACTATCTATTGCACTATTGTCACGCATTAAATGAAATATATTTTATATAGTAGTGGCTACTAATAAGCTCGATTTGCTCTAACTCGCTTTTCTTTATGGTTTTTATCAGCTTTTCGTCAGGAACATCCGTCATAAAGGTAAGCAAATAATCTATCGTCAATATATTGACAGTGCATGGCTTACTCTTTGCGAAAAAACTTTCCTCCCTCTTTGTGCCCCCCCTATCTATGTCTTCTTTTATGTTCATTGAGAATTGCTGGCGCCATTCTTAAGCCAAATGGTTACAACACGGTAACGGCAGGGGATTTGGAAAAATCTCTGATGTTCGGATATACTACTATTCAAATACATAAGATAAAGAGGTAATTCCGATGAAAGTTCTTGTAATAGGCGGTGGAGGCAGGGAACACGCGCTGGTCTGGGCGCTGAAGAAATGCAGGCGCGTAGACAAGGTGTACTGTTGCCCCGGGAATGCCGGAATATCCGGGCTGGCCGAGTGTATCAACATTGGTACGGACAACATAAGGGCACTTGTGGACCTCGTAAAGTGCGAATGGATAGACTTAACTGTCGTAGGCCCTGAGGTGCCGCTTGGCCTGGGCATTGTGGACGTGTTTGAGCGCGAAGGCCTGAAGATCTTTGGCCCAAGCCAAAGGGCCGCCATGCTTGAGACCAGTAAGGTATTCGCAAAGGACTTCATGCGAAGGCACGCCATTCCAACGGCCCGATATAAGGTCTTTACGTCATACCCGCAGGCTGAGGAGTATATCCGCCTGATGGGCGCCCCAATTGTTGTCAAGGCGGACGGCCTTGCCGCTGGCAAGGGGGTCATCGTAGCCGCGACACATGAGGAGGCCGAAGACGCCATCAGGCTGATTATGGCAGACAGGGTATTTGGCGATGCCGGAGACAAAGTCATCATAGAAGAGCGTATAACCGGCGAGGAGGTGTCATTTATGGTATTCACCGATGGAAAGGCTATTGTCCCCATACCTACCTCGCAAGACCACAAGCGTGTCTATGACAACGATAAGGGACCGAATACCGGAGGTATGGGGGCCTATAGCCCTGCCCCTGTTGTGGACAAGGCCATGGAGGAGACCATTATGGAGACCATCATGCGCCCAACCATATCACTGCTTGCAAAGGACGGCATCAAATATAAGGGCGTGCTCTACGCTGGATTAATGATACGTGAGGGCAAGCCCTATGTGCTTGAGTATAATTGCCGGTTCGGAGACCCCGAGGCCCAGGCCTTACTGATGAGGTTAGACTCCGGCATAGTAGACATCTTCCTGGCCGTCTATGACGAGGCACTTGAGGCCGCCACAATTAAATGGAAGCCGGAGGCGGCCGTTGCCGTGGTTATGGCCGCGGGCGGGTATCCGGGGGATTTCCAGCGCGGAAAGGTAATCACCGGCCTTGAGTCGATTAAGGAGCCCGACGGGGTTTGCGTCTTTCACAGCGGGACGGCCTTTGATGGAGGCTACTATGCCACCTCATCGGGGAGGGTGCTTACGGTTGCCGCACTGGGAGAGAATATCTCAGAGGCAAAAGACAACGCCTATCAGGCGGCCGCTAAAATCCACTTCGAGGACATGCACTACAGAAAGGACATTGCCATGAGGGCGTTGAAATACACTGGTTGAAGTAAACGGCAAACCGGCCAAAGCGGCCGGTTTGTGATATGTCCGGTTAATAGTTCATATTAAAATGTCTTCCATGTTATCCCCAGAGGTGTCCATGTGCTGCTGAGATAGTAATACACATCGCCGTCTGTGGCCGCAACGAGTACTATACCATTAGTAAAGTACATCGAATAATAGTTTTGGCCGCTGATTGTCCCGCGAAACACAGTAGTTGACGGGGAGCCGAAAAATGAGCTGTATTGGTATATCAGGGTATTGAATATCAAATAAACACTGGCAATCTCGGATTGCCAAATCGTGTTGAGAGACTGCCATGTGCCGCCATATAGCAGATACACATAGCCGTCCACCCATGCCGCCAGGGCCATGCCGTTGTCAAACCACTGGGTATAGTAGTGCCCGCACAAACCATAGGTGTTTGTTTGGATGCTGCCGGCCTTAGTGCCTAAAAAAGCCTTATACTTTGTGTATAGCGTATCAAAGGCAGCAGCAGCCATAGGATAGTCAGGGTCTGGTTCTTCAGCATAAGGCTTATTAATGGCTGCATCTGCGGCCTCAGCCTGAGGCAAGGCCTGAAAACATAAAACCAAAGCGATAATAATAAGACATGTCCCCGTGATATTTTGGTCCTTACGCATCTCTTACGCCCTCCGCTGCATTACAGTAATTAATATATACTCCACACAGGAATCATACCATATTAGTATCGGGCTTGTAAAGAGAGAACTTTAATGTCGCCATAGATTTTCCCTTTAAACTAAAATATTTCACATTGATAATAGAAAGTGATGGTTTAAATTTATTGTGGAAAAACTATGAATAGATATGTTAGTGTAAACTATGTTGATGTTAAGACCGATAAGTAATCAGGATGAGTCAAACATATAGGAGGGGTAAGTATGCTTTTGATACAAAACGTTCTCAAAATAATTAAAGAGACAGCAAGGCGTATAGTACTGTTACCCGCGAACAAGCTGCTGTTGGGCGTCTTGTTGGCGTCGATAATAATATCTATAGCCGGACAAGCCAGTGCCGCTTATAATTGCGGTTATACATGGAAAGAGCAAACGGGTGCGGGCCAGAGATATTGGTGGAGAATAGCGGGGGCACATTTACCAATAAGAGAAACTAATCCTATCCCTCATGAATTAGATTATTTAGTAGCGGTAGACATTGGCGACAACGCCACGGGCGGTTACCTGTATCTGTCGAATGATAATGGAACTACCTGGGTGGAGCGAGCAGAGCTTGGTAAAAGGGTATGGTATACGGCAGCGATGTCAGCCGATGGATCAAGGGTTACTGCTGCTGAACAAGCGCCTAATGGTTTTATTTATGAATCCAGGGATTATGGCATTACATGGAATAATGTTAATAACTTAGCAAGCAATAATTGGATGGCTATAGCGCAGGCAGGAGACAGGCAAAGCAAACTTGCCGTGGATTATTCTACCCACGGGTTCATTTATTACTTGTATGACAATGGCACGGTTACATATTATACGACATTTGATAGTGACAAGGACACTACTGTCCATCGTGGCGGGTTGTGGCTCAGCGCGGCCCTCGACTATTTTGGAGGTGCTGGCTACCTGGGAACTGCCGGAGGGTATGTTTATAAATGGAACTGTACCCTTTCAGGATGTACCTTGGCTCCGCTATTAGATGCCGGCAGAAAATATTGGTGGAGTATCGCTGTTGAGACTACAGTGCCTCATATTAACGATGATGGCACTTATACTGCTTTTCCCAATGTAGCAGCTGTAGAAGGTTATGGGGGCTATATTTATACATCGAAAAACTC
>PEAC01000174.1 GCA_002753305.1 Nitrospirae bacterium MYbin6 | reverse complement strand
ATTATAAAAAAACTCGGCGGCAACATTTACGTCGATAGTGAACCCGACAGAGGGACGACATTCATAATCGAACTACCATTACAGGCCCATGAGGAGGTAACCAATGCCGCCAACCAAGCTGCTGATAATTGATGACGAGGAGAACTCCGTATCCTAAAATGGCAGACTTAACCAACTCAGAACAAACAGGCCTTCAACAACATCTGGCCTTTATCGGCAGAATACTTTCCCTCTATACACACGAACTGAAAAACCACCTTGCTATTATCAACGAATCCGCCGGCCTGCTTGGCGACATAGTAGGTTTCTCAGAGGCGATTAAAGACCTGCCCGAGGCCAAACAGCTCTCAGACATAGTACAATCCATCGACGCGCAGATAAAAAGATCATCAGAGATGGCAAAATATCTAAACAGTTTCGGCCACAGGATGGACAAACCGCTGTCTTCGTTCGATATCAACGAATGCGTCGAAGAGGTGCTTAGTCTCTTACACAGATTCATAGCTCAAAAGCGAATAACGTTTAAGACCGGCTTAACACAGGGCATGCAACCGGTAACCGGCAATCCCGCAAAGATCCAGTTGCTTGTCTATATGGCCATACAAGGCATCGCAGCGGCGATGCATGAAAATAACCATATTCTCATTAAGACCTTCAATACGGGTAACGCTGCGATTATTAGTATAACTGCCGGGGATGGGGACGCCCCTGTTGGCGAGCTTCAGTTTGTAGACAGTGTCCTGGAGTATTGTAAGCCGGTACATGCGCTAACAAAAAATGGCAATGAGATAAGCATATCAATCCCTGGCAGACCCGGCAGCCAAGAATTTATTGACATTTAACGAATAAAGATGATAGTATTGCCAATACTTAAGGGCCATGGACAGGCTGTATAATTGCAGGCATAAATTAAAGGAGTAACGGCACTGAAATCAAGAAAAGTCCAGGACATAATGATAGATATATTCGAGTTCCCCCATGTCCCCTATTGGTTCACTGTTAAGCAGGGAGTGATACTCTTAAAATCAATGAATGTTGGGTCAAAAGTAGTGCATCCCCAGGTTGTATTAGTCTTTGAAGAGAAATATAATCTTATCGGCATACTAAGCGCAAAAGAGGTTTTAGCGGGACTTGAGCCAAGATACCTCAGCACCGCTAAACACGCGCAGGTTATGGAAGAGGATGAATCGTCGGTTGCCCTTATATGGGACGCAATGTTCGACCACAACAATAAAGAGCTTGCGGACAGGCCCATAAGTGAGGTAATGTTCCCCGCGACTCATTTTCTCTACACCGAAGATCCCCTTACCAAGGCCGCATACATGATGGTACACTACAACCTTGATATGCTTCCCGTTATAGAACACAATAAAAAACTGATTGGCATTGTCAGGATATCCGAGATCTTCGATGAGCTGTCTGCCGGCATATAACAGGAGAAGCTTTGGGAAAGAATAGTCCGATCTACTCGTCAGGGCCTCCGACGTCTCCGGATAAAATAGGAATCCATAAGGCCGGCATAAAGATTGACTGGAAGCGAATGGGGTTCATTGTGCTGGGCCTGGTTTTATTTACGGCACTCTACAGTGCCCCTCCATTTAACGACGCTGTTGACCCGTATGGAAGGCATTTTGTGTTGAGCCATGAGGGCAAGGGCGCCCTGGCGGTGTTTCTCCTTGCCCTTGCCTGGTGGATCTTTGATGTATTCCCCATAGGCGTTACCGGCATAATAGTCGGTGTTATGCAGGCACTTTTTTCGATCAGGCCCGTCAGAAAGATATTTAATGACTTTATGGACCCATCGGTTATGTTCATATTTGCCTCCATTGCCATAGGAATGGTCTTTGCAAAAACAGGGCTGACCAGACGAATGGCATATAAGGTGCTTTCCATTATTGGAGAGCGAACGGGTATGGTTTACATAGGAACCTTTCTGATTACGGTTTTAATGTCCCACTTTATGGCTTATACGACAGTTGCCGCGACCATGTTTCCACTGCTTCTTATGATAAACACCATGTATGCGGATGACCGCAAACCAACAAGATTTGGCAAGGGGCTTTTTATCGGAATGGCCTATGTTGCCGGAGTGGGGAGTACGGTTACGCTCCTGGGGGCAGCGCGTGCGGTTGTGGCCATTGGTTTTTATAAGGAAATCGTAGGAATGGACATAACGTTTTTTGGTTTTACCAAGCACACCGTTGTGGTTGCCTGGGTTATGGTGTTTTTACTAATAGGATTTTTCCTGCTTTTTTTCAGGCCGGAAAAAAAGACAATCCCGGGCCTCAGAGAAAAAGCAAAAAAGCTCTACGCGCAGCTTGGCCCTTTCTCTGGACGTGAGATAGGAGGCGCGCTTATTGTTGCGGCCCTTGCCCTGAGCGCTATTATTCCATCCTTCGAACATCTGGATAAGACGGCCGTGATTCTGGTTTCCACACTGATGTTTTTCATCTTCAAGGTTCTTGACATTAAGGATCTTGAGGAGATCCCCTGGAACACAATCCTTCTCTACGGAGGGGCGATGAGCATAGGGTTTTGCCTGTGGGAGACCGGGGCGGTGAAATGGCTCGCGATACACTGCCTGTCCGCGTTTAAGAATGCCCACTGGTTTATTTTTGTTATTGGTATAACTTTTTTCGTTCTTATGACAGTAAATCTTGTTATGAACACGGCAGTTATTACCATAGTTTTGCCTGTTGCCCTTGTGATATCGCCCTACCTGGGGATATCGCCGGAGGTAGTGTTTTATTGCACCATACTTGCCGCGGGGATGCCGTTCTTACTTCTTGCCGGGGCCGCCCCTAATGCCATTGCCTTCGAATCGAAGCAATTTACGTTGGGTGAGTTCTTTGTTGCCGGCATACCTGCCAGTATAATGTTTCTGATAGTTATTTCTATAGCGATTTGGGTTATCTGGCCTATGCTTGGGATGCCTGTAACCTTACCGGTGCGTTGATTAATTTGGATAGCGCGCTGCCTGTTCATAACAGTGGGTTTGTCTTTTGGGCGTCTACCCTGATTTTTATAGCCGCATACGCGGCTATCATATCCGAAAAGATACATAAAATGATTGTAGCCATATTTGGCGCGGCGCTTATGATAATACTTGGGATCCTGACCCAGCGCGAGGCCTTTCATGTCGAAGAACTTGGCGTTGACTGGAATGTGGTCTTTCTGCTTATTTCCATGATGGTAATTATTAACCTTATACGTCCCACGGGGTTTTTTGAGTACATTGCCATAAAAAGCGCCCGCGCAGGCAAGGGCGACCCGCTTCGCATAATGATAATATTTGCGGTAGTAACTGCCTGTTTGAGTTCTATGCTGGATAATGTTACTACGGTTTTACTTATAGCGCCGGTTACCCTGCTTATTACAGACGCCCTGGATGTCGACCCTGTGCCGTTTCTTATCTTAGAGGCAATCGCGTCAAATATCGGCGGGACGGCAACGCTTATAGGAGACCCGCCAAACATCATGATTGCCTCGAAGGCCAGGCTCGATTTCATGGACTTTATTATACATCTGACCCCTATAGTTGTCGTAATGATGGTTGTACTTGTCTTTGTCATTAAGATCATATTTGGCAAGAGACTTAAAACTACGGAGGAAAAGAAACAGCGAATCCTTCAAATGAATGAAAAAGAGGCCATCAAAGACCCCGTAATGCTGATGAAATCCCTGTCTGTGCTGGCCGTAGTTCTACTTGGGTT